>NZ_JBJKJG010000002.1:0-13951 GCF_056175625.1 Bdellovibrio sp. SBM16
ACTATGCTTACTTTTTTGACTCGTTGCCTTATACGGTCTAGTGTGGAGATCCCAACTAGCCAAATAGCCGCTCTTAATCCAAAAATATCGGCAGTCACACCAGCTATAATTGCTCCAGCAGCATAACCAGAGTCCCGCCATAGACGATAAATACCTACGGACGATGCTCTCCATGCTGGATGGGCCACATCGCCAATTGCTGCCAAAAGCGTTGGGTAAACCATGGCAGTACCAAGACCTAATAAAAAATTTCCAACGACAAACGCAATCAGGTCAGAAGTTAAGGCAATCAAACCAATTCCCAAAGCCTGAATCCACATACCATAGGCAATAGGCCACTTTCTTCCAACTCTATCAGAAAGGTATCCAGTTATTATTTGAAGTAGCCCCCATGTTGCCGGATAAACTGCCGCTAAAATACCAATAGTTTTCAGATTGAAGTTCAAAGAAGCGTAAAGCATAGGAAAAAGCCCCCAGGCCATACCGTCATTTAAATTATTAACAAACCCTGCTTGTGTCACTGATGAAAGCTCTCGATCCTTAAACGATGTTTTAGTGAAAATTGCCCATTGGTTTAGCTTGTTATCTTTGCCTAAATGATTAGATATTTCATGGAGTACATGATGTTTTGTTTCATTAACAAGAAAAATAGAAAGCAAAGTGCCTATGAGCACATAACCAATTCCAAGATAAAAAGGCTCTGGTCTGTGCCCATAAATACTTGCGATGTATCCCGTGAAAAGGGCCGAGATTGCGACCGCAAAATACCCTGCGAACTCATTCAGCCCCATGGCAAATCCGCGTTGCTTGTTTCCAACAAGATCAATCTTCATAATTACGGTTGTTGACCAAGTTAAACCTTGGCTGATTCCCAAAAAGATATTAGCAAGAATTATCCAATTCCAAGTCGGAGCCTTTATCAAAATAAAAGGAATTGGGATAGCGAGCAACCATCCTATAATTAGAATTATTTTTCTGCCATAACGATCAGAAAATCTACCAGCAAAATAATTAGTAATAGCTTTTGATAGACCAAATACGACGATAAACGACAAAATGGCAGTCTTTGCAACCATGTGAAAATCTTTTTCTGCGATTTCTGGAAGAAGGGTGCGCTCAAGTCCTATCATAGCACCAACAAAGGCGTTCACTATTACTAACAAAGAGAATTGAAAAATGTTTTCTTTTAAGCCGAGTCTAATTT
This sequence comes from Bdellovibrio sp. SBM16, assembly GCF_056175625.1. NCBI lineage: Bacteria > Pseudomonadati > Bdellovibrionota > Bdellovibrionia > Bdellovibrionales > Pseudobdellovibrionaceae > Bdellovibrio > Bdellovibrio sp. SBM16. The sequence goes on from NZ_JBJKJG010000002.1 coordinate 1,205, forward strand.
CTTTACTCATATTTGCCTCACGCTGATTTTTCAATTGATCTGCCTTGACCCAAAATGACGGCCAGCTAGTATCAATTCCGCTCGATATCGTTTAACGGGAGTATAACACTAAAAGTAGAACCGAATCCGGCGGCACTTTCAACGGTGATGGTTCCGCCGTGGGCTGCGACCAGTTCTTTGACGATATAAAGTCCTAACCCTAAGCCACCAAAACTTTTTAAAGACACCGCTCTTTCAAAGCGTTCGAAAATCCTATCCTGATCAGTCTTAGAAATACCGATCCCCTGATCCTGCACTTTAATTATAGCTTTTCCGTTTTCGCTCGATGTTGAAACCGTGATAGGTTTGCCCGCACCAAATTTGATCGCATTAGAAATCAGATTTAACACCACTTGCTCTAAACGAAGTCTATCCCAGTGGCCAAAGACTTCCACATCACCGACAATATTGAGCGTGCAGCCTTTTTCTTTAAGTTCAATCTGAAAATGCTTTGCCATCTCCTGAATCAGTTCGTTGAGGTTGATCTTTTCTTTTTTTAACGAAATCTTTCCGGCTCCGATGCGCGAAACATCCAGCAAGCTATCGATTAACTTTGAGAAGCGGTCTAAATGCTGCGTCGAAATACGCAGCAACTCACGCTGTCTGTCTTTACTTAATGAAGCAAAACGTTCCTGCTCGATCAGGCGGTTTAACAGTTGCGTTTGCAGCACCAGCGTGGTTAACGGCGTTTTTAGTTCGTGCGAAGCGATTGATAAGAACTCATCTCGGGCCTGCACCGCTTTTTGCGCCTCTAAACGTGCAATCTGCTCCTGCACCAAAAGCTGGTCGCGCGCCTGTTCGGCTTTTTTACGTTCGGTAATGTTTTCGATAATAGAAATTGTTTTAACAAAGTTTCCATCTTCGCTACGTAACACCGATGCCGTCACATGCCCCCACACCACCTGAGCATCTTTTCTGATGTAGCGCTTTTCAAAACTGACAAAAGGCTTTTTGCCGCTGATTAAGGCCTTCATGACTTGAGTTGAAATTTCTAGATCATCGGGATGGGTAATATTATAAAACTGACGGTTTTTTAATTCATCCTCCGTGTAGCCGACAAACTCTTCAAATGCACGGTTACTTCTTAAGAACTGACCGCTATCAGAGACATTAATAATACCCACCGGAGATGTTTCGTAAATAGAGCGGTAATCGGCTTCACTTTTTAACAGAGCCTTTTGAAACCGCTCACGTTCGGTCACGTCAGTGGCAATGCCGCATTCGCCGTAGAATTTGCCTTGCGTATCAAACAGTGGAAACTTAAGCGTTAAAAAAGATCTAACCCCATTATTTACTGTTGGCACATCAGTCAGAACTTTTTCTAAATCTGCACCCTTAAATAAACGCTCGGCCTGTTCCGGATCAACCAGCGCATCAGCGTTTTCAATAAAAGTTTTTTGAAACTCATCACTGACCGCAATAGCCTTACCACGTTTGTTTTTAACCAGCACTGACAGTGGCGCGTACTGCAAAATACCTTTAAACATCGTCGCAAGCCGGATGATCGGATAGGAAATAATGTTGGTCACCAGAAAAATAACAAAAACACCGATCGCGGTCACAACGACACCGAGTAAAATCATTACCATCCGGCTTCTTGCAATTTCTTTGTAAGTTTCAAAGGTCGAAATCCCAACTACAATAACGCCGATCTGCCCCTGGTCAAAACTTCCGTAATACGGTAACACGATTTCTTTAATCGTCTGATTACCGCAACAGGTGACAAAGCTGATTTTTTTACCGACTTTGTTTAGTTCTGAAATCTGCGACGAATAGCTCTTTAACGAATCGGAATGCAAATTTTCAACAAATTCACCAAATTCAGGATTGTAGCTCTTTGAAATAAACTCGCCCTGCGCATCAAGAATTACAATGTACTTAAGCGACTCTTCTTTTTCGATCAGCTGATCAGAAAAGATCTGTGCATGGTATTTACCAGAAAAACTGATGCGTGAAATCGCAATTGACAGGACGTTGGTGATATTCTGCGACAGCCTGTTTTCGGAAGATTCGATGATGTTACTGAAAAGATAAGACGTGACCGCAATTAAAATACCAATCAGCACGGCAAAAACAGCAAAAAATGTTCCGCCGATCTTGAGGTTGATATTCTTTAGATTATCACTGTCTAGTTTCTTCAATCTGTTTTACCCCTTAATACGTTTCGATAAACTGATTATCCCAGAAGCTTCCTTTCTTCCATGGTTTTTCAAACTTATCCGGAATTCTACCCATCCAGCCGGGATATAAGCCAACTGTCGACTTAACGATCGGGAAAGTCGGTACCAGAATTTTTTTCGGGTACTTCTCCCCTTTAAGAATCTTCCAGGCCACTGACATACTCTGGCGGCCAAGCTCGGCGCAGAACTGAGCCGAGTCGATAACCGTATTTCTTCCCGCTTTGATGTTTTTAACCGACAGCGGATCACCGTCGACCGTGGCAATCTTTATTTCATTACGTTTCGCTTTAGCTATGGCTTCAACGACGCTTAAGCCTCCGCCATCGTTCACCGTAAAAATCACATCGACCGAATTCTTTTCAGGAAACTTTGCCAAAATTTCAGCACCGACTTTTTTACCGGCCACTGGCTCCACAGCCTCAAATGAGGCGATGACCTTAAACTTTTGTTTTTCTTTTTTCAGGGCATCCATTAAACCATCGATGCGCTCTACTGTTGAAGATACCTTCGGATATTCAACCAGAATCAGCTTCATTTCATAATCATCAGGAAATAACGATGACAGATACTCACCATCTAAGTAGCCCGCTTGATAGTTATTTGAAGTGATGTACGAGGCGATTTCACCTTTGACGATATACTGGTCATAAGCCACGACCGGAATCTTTTTAGCATTGGCTTTTAACAAAGGCGCAACCAGTGCGGCATTATCGGTAGGCTGAACAATGATCAAATCGACATTGTCTTTGTCGATCATCTGATTCATCTGTTTAATCTGATTAGTAATGCCGGCCTCGCCGTCACCGGCGACATAGGCAATAAGTTTTAATGTATCAGAGGTTTTTTTTAGTTTCTGCTGAATCTGCGCTGCAACTTCTTCAACGCCTTTTCGCATGGCCACTTGCCCTTCGATCTGCATCGACCAGTACAAAACCCCGACACGAAATTCTTTTGCGTAGGCTTTAGGCGCGACAACAAGAGCGATTACCAGAGTTAACAACTTCAGAGTTTTCATGTTTTGTAATTCGCCTGTACTTTTTGCACCAGCACGTCAAAGTTCATCGGTTTCGGAACGACCTCTTTAACGATATCGATGTTTTTAACTCGATCACTGTAAGCCGTCATAAGAATGATCGGAATTTTTGAGTAATCATGTTTTTTAACTTCTTCGATAAAATCCCAGCCATTCATAACCGGCATCATCAGGTCTAACAGGATAAGTCCGTAGTGAGCAGATGGTTTTGCCAGAATCTCTAGAGCCTCTTTACCGTTGGCGGCCGTCGTGACTGAATAGTCTTCAAGCGCAAAAGCCATCTGTAAGGTCTCTCGAATGCCTTCATCATCATCTACGACCAGAATATTTTTTTCAGGTTGTTCGCTTTGATTATGCGCTTCCAAAGACTGCTCTCCCAGAGTGTTAAAACCAATTTCTCATTGAATCACTGTTACAGTACTTTAACAATGAATAAATATTTCACTCGGAAAGTGTTATAGACTGCGTATAAATAACAACTCACCTAGCTTAACCCCAAGTTGCCCCGAAAGTGCAAGGAATTGCCTATTTCTTCAGTACGCAGCGCGCGTATTAAATTCAGAATTTAACAGAATATTTGCAACGGATTGAGCGAGCTCATCTTGTTATTTACTGCCCTGAAACAGACGTCCCTCAATATCGTATAGAAGACTATCATCGGCTTGAATCCACTGCTCTTTGTAATCCATATGACGGCCCTCAACACGCATATCAATATAGACCATGGTATTTTCGTTATACTGCTCTTTCCATTTATAAGTGCTGACCGCGCCATTAACAGCCCACTGGCCGGTAACCTGACCATCTAGAACTAAATCACCGTTATTTTCTTTTGTAAATTCCCGCTTATCTGTCGTCATGTACACGACATCGCAGTCAATCAAACCACCCAGCAAAGTGAACACTTTCTGATTTTCAGAAAATTTCATTTGTGCAAAACACTTTGGGCCTTGTCCTTGATAGCGCCAGTAAGCCCAGCCCGTCCACGTTCCGTTAAGTGCGGCCAATGCAAACTGCGGTAACATTAAAAAACAAAATAACATCATCGTTTTCATAAAAAATCCCTTTTCATTTAAGCTGAACACTAATTAAAAAACTAAGCAAGCTTTGAGCGAATAATTTCGGTTGCTACCGTCATAAAGGCCACCAGATTTTTCGGGACAAACTGCTGCTGGGGATAGACAAAGCTCACCGTGCGCATATTGGATCTATATTCAGGAAGAACGCGCACCAGAGTTTTATCTCCGGCTTCCGCCGCACAAAAGAAGGTCGGCAGTAAGGCGATTCCGCCATCGTTTATCGCCAGTGATTTTGCCAGGCTTAAGTCATTCACCGTCAGTGATGAATTAAGACTTACAACTTGCGAACTGCCAGCGCCGCTGAGTGGCCAGCCATTAACACCGAATGGCGAAAAGATGATACAGCGATGATCTTTTAAATCTTTGGGGTATTTGGGTGTGCCGTGGGCCTTTAAATATTTTGGACTGGCAAATGGCGCAAAAAACACTGACCCAATTTTTTTCGCAATCAGAGTCGAGTCTTTTAACTGTCCGGCACGGATAGCAAGATCAATACCTTCAGAAATTAAATCCACGGTGCGATCCGATAAAATTATATCCAGCCTAACCTTGGGATATTGCTTCTGAAACTGATTGATGACCTCAGGTAAAAGAATTGCCCCTAGTTCGACCGGCGCGGTCATCCGCAGAACCCCCTGTGGTTCGAGCTGTTTTTGCGTAATCAGCTCTTCAGCCAAGGTGATTTTATTTAAGCCGGAAACACATTGCTCAAAGTACTCTTTGCCGGCATCTGTAATGTGCAGTTTCCGGGTGGTCCGGCGGATCAACGTGACACCTAGACGCTTTTCTAAGGCCGCGACCTTGGCGCTGACGGTCGATTTTGGCATATCGAGCAATTTAGCAGCACCGGCAAAACTTCCGCTGTTAACAACTTTAATAAATATGGCAATTTCATTTAGATTCATACTGGTATTGTGCATTACAATAGACAATAAATCCATATTAAACAGTCTATTCAGTTAATTAAAAATACCGTAAAGTCTTAGGTATTGGAGGCGTTATGCTACAAATCAGAAAATCTACAGACCGCGGCGATGCTAATCACGGTTGGTTAAAATCAAAACACAGTTTTTCATTTGCCGACTATTACGACCAGGACCATATGGGTTTTCGCGCCTTACGGGTTATCAACGAAGACCGCATTGAAGGCGGAACTGGATTTGGCGCCCACCCGCACCGTGATATGGAAATCATTTCCTATGTTATCAAAGGGGCTTTAGAACACAAAGACTCCATGGGAACAAAGGCTATTATTAAACCCGGCGAAGTGCAACGGATGAGCGCTGGCACCGGCATCGTGCATTCAGAGTACAACGCCATGCCTGATAGCGAAACCCACTTTTTTCAGATCTGGATTCAGCCAAAATCACGCGGCGGTAATCCCGGGTACGGACAAAAATCTTTTGAGCAGGAGTTAAATTCGAACAAACTTGTCTTGGTTATATCGGAAGACGGACGCCATGGTTCAATCAGCATCAAACAAGACGCAGATGTGTACATTTCGCGTTTAGCAGCCGGTGACCGGCTTGATTTTAGTTTGCGTCCTAGCCGCGGCGCTTGGGTGCAGGTAATCAGCGGTCATATTTCGCTTAACGGCCAAAAGCTTACAGCCGGAGATGCCTTAGCCATCACCGACGAAGCGGCATTAAACATTACAGCTGAAGAAAAAAGCGAATTGATCTTGTTTGACTTGGCCTAAAAAAACTTAACTTTTAATCGCCAAACATGGCTAGCATAAAGCCGACCGTGTCGTTGTTATAATACAGAATATTATTCACATCGGCAGTATTAATCTGATTGTCAATGATCTGCGGTGGTAAGCTGTATAAATTAGTCTTCGCACGGTCTTTTACGATGGCTGACATTTTTTTATATTTTGTCTCTAACTCTGCCGATAAGGTTTTATTCTTCGATAATTCTTTAATGCAGGCTGCTTTAAGAATCATACCTTGCACATCTAATGGATCAGCTTTTCCGCTGTGGGATTCAAAATTAATATAATTAGCAAAGTTAAGTGTTAACTCGCGGGCTGCGGCTTTAAAGCCTTCGGCAAAACTGTCTTTACCTTCTGATTCAACCATTTCTTTAACAACAACCTTAGCTGTGGCCCCGCTACAAGCGATAGTTTCGGTGAACTCCTGCTGAGCCAGAGTCGGGATTGATAATACTAATAAAGACGCCAATAAGATGATTTGTGTTTTCATACCAGATTAACAATGCACTGGCCATACCAGTTCTCAAAGTGTCTCAGCGGTAATATAGCAATACCCGGGCTGTCTAAACATTAAAAAAGGCGCAAAATTGTTTAACGCCCCGGAAAGACAACGATACGCTCCAGGTGTCTGGCAGGCACTTTCTCGCGCAGAAAGTGCCGCATTTCACCTTCTGAATAACGCGATGAAGAGTGAATCAATACGATACGCTCACTTTCAATTTCATCTAAATGCGGGATAATCTCATCTAAATGGGTGTGACCCCACTGGCGGGCCCGCTCGACTGACCGCTGCGAATCAAGATAAGTGGCTTCCATAATAAGAATCTTTGATTTTTTTACCCATTCACGTTGCCGTAAAAACTCGATCTGCGTATCGCCGGTAAAAGTAACAACCGGCGTATGGCGCATCTCATTTACCTCAACCCCCTGGCGGCGAAGATTTACGATCTCGTCTTTGCTAAGATTTGCGAACTCGCTTTTTAATTTTTTTCTTAGCTCAAACAGGGTGTAACCAAATGATTCTATCCGGTGAATCGTCGGAAAAACTTTAATATAGTGATGATTGTTAATAGGAATCTCGTCATCAGCCTTAACCGGAACAAACTTAAACGCATAGGTAAAACCCTCAATTAGACTCCACTGCCGCATAATTTCTGTCATCGGGGCAACTAAAGATTCTGGCATATAAAACTCTGCTGGCTTTTGTGAGGTCATCATTTTCTGCGAAATAATGTACGGAATGCCCGCCGCGTGATCGAGGTGCCCGTGTGAGACAAAATATTTATTCAGATTGAGCAAATACGGAAACCCCTGAGCCACATCAAAACTTAATGAAAATTCAGGCATGGCGATCGCCGTACGGATACCGGCCAATGATACGCCAAAAAATTTATAATCACCGTGCTGCCACGGTTCACCGACAGAGAACCTCATAGAGCTAATGTTTAATTAACTTCAGGCACTATTCAATTTGTTAAAGTCTGCGTTAGCTGATACATTTTAAGCGGATGAAGAGTGTTGAGCGTATCGTTATTATCGGAAACTCCTGCGGGGGCAAATCCAGGCTTGCCCGAAGCCTAGCCGCACGCTTTAGGCTTCCGCTAGTTCATGTCGACCAGGTGCAATTTATGCCGGGCCTAAAATTTCGTCCCTATCAGGAGTCAATTCTGATTCTGCAGAAAGAACAGGATCAACCGCGCTGGATTATCGACGGCTTTGGTCCGCTGGATATCTTACAACAACGGCTTAATCTGGCTGACTGGATTATCATGATCGATTTGCCGCTCTGGCAGCACTATTACTGGGCTATAAAACGAGTGTTTAAAAATATCTTCACCGGACAACGCGAAGAACTGCCTGCCAACAGCAGCGAGCGTAACATCAAACATGTTATTAAACTTTTTAAAACGATTTACCAGATCCACACGAAGATGCGGCCGGAAATGCTGCGCATTTTATCACGTGAACCTTTAAAAACAAAAACCCTGCTGCTTCAAAACACAGACGAACTTAACAAGCTCATAAAGCCTTAGGCTTTTACGCTCGTAGCGCCTTAGGCTTTTTACGTTCGGTCAGTTTATACCCCACACCTGAAAGCGCTTTAACTGTGTGCGAACCTTTATCACGCAGTTTTTTTCGGACCTGGCAAATATGCACATCGACATTTCGACCCATAGAACTCGGATCTCCGCCCCAGGCCAAATCAAACAGCTCTTCACGGGTAAAGACTTTTTCTGGCTGGCTGGCCAGACAGTTTAACAGACAAAATTCCGTCTGTGTAAATTTCAAGGTGTGCTCGCCATTGTGTTCATCTTTGATGATCACACTACGGCTATTTCTGTTGATCGCCATATTTCCTACGACTAAAACTTCTTTCGTATCTGTTGTCATATAAACAATGATGCCCCAAAGATGTAAATTTCGTGTTAGCCCGATATGTAGTTTTCTACTTAAGTTTCTTATACCAAATAGCCCGTGCTCTACTGCTCCAATGTTCCATTCTGCCTCATTCCCCACGACATCGGCACTTTAGGGCAAATTAACCCAGATCAGGCGATGGAATAAATAGTGCAATTCTACTCAAACTGGAAAAAGTGTCTGATTTTTACGATTTATTGTGTGGAGTGTGAACTATGATTAAACCGATTCTAAATTTAACCGTGTCATCACTAATGGCCATGTCGACCATGTCGCAAGCACAACTATCACCGCTTTCAGAACCCTATCGCGATGATGACTTCAAAATTTTTTTAGACAGTCAATCCTATGTCGCAAATATTTTTAGTTTACAAAACACTAGGCTTACGCAGGGACACTCACAATTTGAAATCTGGGCCGGCTCTTACTGGCCGATTCACCAGGGCTTGCTGGGTTTACGTTACGCCGATCCGGATTTTCCGAAATCAAAGGATTTTTTGGTAAATTACAATGACCACTTGCTGCGTCCGCCGGAGCTTTTAGTGCTGTCGGGCATGATCAACCGCCTTTCACCTGCCGAAAAATATGACTTACTGGTTGGCGATAGTAACTGGACTTTAACGAAAGCAATGTGGGCCCGCGGCCAGAAAACACTGCAACAATACGGCAGTGTGCCGACTTGGACCGGTATCTGTCACGGATGGTCAGCAGCAGCGCATATGGGCGTCAAAGCACCGCGCCAATCGGTGGTTGTAACTGACGTCACCGGGTTTTACACCATCGAATTTTACAAACAAGATATTAAGGCGTTAATGTCGTATCTGTGGGCCGAATCGAGCACTGCTTCCATTCAGGCCGGTAACCGCTGCCGCCAGGATGTCGTGATCAAAGATCAGTATCAGCGTCCGGTAGATGCTTCATGTTTAGATTCAAATCCAATGAGCTGGCATCTGGGGGTAACTAACCGCATCGGCCTTTATCAAAAAAGTTTTGTCATGGATTCAACTACCGGTTCAGAAGTCTGGAATTTCGCAGTCAAAGGCTACGACTACAGTTACTTTAATCCGCGCACGTTCATCACTACTCACAGCATCAAGGCAGCGATTGAGCCGATTGAAAACATGACCGCAGACAAATACAAAATTTACCGCAGCCCGCGCGCCAAATACATTGTCGGCGTCGTGATGGATGCTTTTATTCCTTCACTGGTTACACCGGCAGTCAACGAAGGGCGCAATGATCGCACCAAGTCGTATAATTTTGTTTACGATTTAGAATTAGACGAAAACTACAATATCATAGGCGGCGAATGGCATTCTCATGCCCGTCCGGATTTTATCTGGTCATACGGAGCCACAGCAAGAGCGATGACCACCGAAGACACGACCCTATCTGAGTCGTGGGATTTGGATAATCGCTTACCTGACAGCTATGCAACCCGCGCCAAAGAAGCTTCACAAAATGGTAAAGTCTTAGGACGTATCGCTGAGGCGTTGTTAAATGAAAGTGTAGGGCAATAACCTCTCTAAAATTCGGTTAAGTCATGTGCGGTATAAACGGTAAACCTGGGCTGTGCAGTTTCTGCCGCTGAAAACGAGGTCAGTAACGCTTTGACTTTACTGATCCGCACCGTAGCATCCTGGTCTAATTTTTTCAGAATGTCTTCGGTGCTCTGCCGGGTTAATCCCGTTTCGCGGACATCGGTGCCGATAAAGACCATCTCCTGCTTTTGGCAAATAGCATAGTAGTACATACTTTTTTTATGCTGGAAGTATTCACACCCATTTTCGCTAAAACGATGATAATCATTTTGCGAAAACTCCACCTCAAGGCGTATAGGCTTTGTGCTGGATTCAGCTTTATGGTTGTTAACCTGATAGCCGACAAAATGCATGGGCGTACGACAACAGTTGATAAAAAATAATACTGATCCGGCCACAAGCACTGGTACTAACATCGGTTAATAATAAATAGATATTTATTGATAAACACCCCATAAAAAGGGGGGATGATATTAATTATTGCGAAAACGCGAGCGCCCGAGGCGCAGTGATTCTTGAATATTTAGCATTGGCTCAATAGTGGGTTCCTGCTGCGCCCCTTCATTGATTAGACTTACAATTTCGGCAGCGGTCGCATTGGGAAACGCACTCCATAATAACGCTGCTGCGGCAGAAACAATGGCTGTTGAAGCACTGGTTCCGGAAATACGGATACTGCGTGAGCCACTGTCACTCTGGGCAAAACTTGGCACATGTTCACCCGGCGCATAGACGCTGACCGTATGCCCATAGCCGCTGAAACTCGAACGGTGGCCGCGGTCATCCACCGAGCCGACATGGACATGGTTGGGTAAACTCAATGCGGCCGGCAACACCCCGTGACTGATTACATCAACCGGAACATTGCCCGATGAATTAATAAAAATCACATTCTCACTTGTCCAACCGACAAAGGCATTACGTAACAACTCAGAACAACTCACCGTCCACGAGTTATTGATGATCTTGGCTTTTTGCTGAATTGCAAATGCCAATGCTTGCTGGGCATGAAATTCAGTGCCGCCATCGGCAGTCATAAAATCGACCGGCAGAATTTTTACATCCGGCGCCAAACTTAAACTTGAATTATTTAAATAAGGGCCTGTGATAATACCGGCCATGGCCGTCCCATGGCCAGTTTCATCAATTAAGTCAGCATCGTTGGTAACAAAATTCCAGCCGGGCACCATGCGACGGCGCAAACTCGGATGTTTTTGATCTATTCCCGTATCCAATACAGCTACGGTCAACCCCTGGCCGAAGTATCCCCTATACCACGCCGAACGCACATGAATCATGTCATAGACAGCATCGGCTGTTTCTGGACTGGCGTACGACGGAGCCACCGGTTCAACTTCTTCCGTTCTTACAAATTTTGAGAAGAGCAAATAATTGGGTTCGACAAATTCGATATCGTCACGGTTTAGATGAATAAACTGATCTGGGCTTTCAGATACCAATAACGTTGGACTTTTTTTCTTCCAATGAACAATGAACTGGTTTTTAACCATATTACTCTGACAAAACGGCGACTCGGCTTCGATAATTTTTTTATCTTTCGCACAGGCAACCACTAACAGCGCAGATAAAGCTAAAAAAGCAGTCCTTATTGAGCGCACAGCTTTAACTCTTCTTTAAGCGGCGTGCGCATAACGGCACGGATCGCTTCAACGGTTACATTGTCTGGCGATTCAAAAGCAGACACCTGACCTAAAGCTTCGGTTAACACTGATTCTTTGACGTGATTTAGATATTCACTGTCAATTTGATAACTCTGCGGTAGCTCACTGACACGGCTGGCCCAGTGCAAATCTTTTCTGATTTCAAAAGATAAAGATTCTTTACTGACACAGATTGGATCAACGGTGCTATACTTTTCGGTAATCATCAGACTATGCGGCGGCGTAAACTTATAACTCACCTGGTGTGGTTGTTGACGCTCAAACAGTGCTTTTTTATGGGCAGCAATCATAGTATCGCGAAATTTTTCTTTAAGTTTGATTGTAATTTCATCTTGCGATGAAGACACCACTTCAAAAGTCAGCACCTCTTCAGAAGCTGATAACATCTGAACAGTTTTACAGTCTTTCTGACGAAGCTGGGTAAAAAGGCCCAACTCATTCACGGTCGAAATTCTATAGTTGAAGGCAGCGTACGAGAAGTAATTCAGACGGGATGGCGGCATTTCACTGATTGGCTTAAGACTTGTCGTCATAATGGCTGCCGGTACAGAAAATTGTGGATTTTGCAAAACCCGGGAAAGTTTTTCTAGATTCAGACAACCTCCCGACGACACATCCGCCAGAGCTACTTCCGAAGCTATTATTGACTCTTCGACAACTTGTTCATCTTTTTTTGACTTACAGGATAATAATATAAAAGGCAGAAACACTAGTAACACTTTTTTTGCGACATTCATGACATCCCCCTCATTTAAAAAGTGGGTAGCGTATTACCGCTACCCACCCTTAATTTGACGTTTGAATTTAGACAGCTTCAAGGTTACGGAGTTGTCGGTGTTTGTTGACCGTTATCGTAATCTTTGTCTTGGTCTTTATCTTGGTCTTTATCTTGGTCTTTGTCGTAATCTTGATCCTTGTCTTGATCTTTATCGTAGTCTTGATCTTTATCTTGGTCTTTATCGTAGTCTTGGTCTTTATCTTGGTCTTTATCGTAGTCTTGGTCTTTGTCTTGATCTTTATCTTGGTCTTTATCTTGGCCTTGATCTTGACCTTGTCCTTGA
>NZ_JBJKJG010000003.1:0-105060 GCF_056175625.1 Bdellovibrio sp. SBM16
TTTCTTAGCACCATTAGAACTTATCACATGGCGCGGTTTAAGGGGAGCAGGTCACTTGACCAAGACAGATATTTAAAACTTAAGAAACTTTGGTTAAAAGTCGGTAAGCTCTTCTGCAAAAGCCGTAATTAAATCGAACATCATGGCCCTTAAAGCGGCCATGAAAAAAGGGCAGCCCCATTTCAAAAAACGTCTTTTTGGAAATCTCTTTAACCAATTACTGGTCACAGAGAATGGCATCAAGGTCTTTTATGAATTGGAAGAGCAATCGAATTTGAATGGTTCTGAACGTCAGAAAAAGAAGCCATCGGACTCAAAGTCCGATGGCATTTCAATTTTCACCAAAAGTCTTTTCAGCCAACCCCTTGGATTTCTTGTGTCCAATGGTTCGCCTGTTGTTACGGTTGGTGGAGGTGCCGGGAATTGAACCCGGGTCCGCAAGAGATCCACAGAAAGGCGCTACATACTTAGTTCGTATTTTATTAAATCTTAAGAACCTCTACGAACAAAGTTTCTCAAGAAAATCCCCTGGGTAACTATTAAGACTTCACTCCAGAGAAACCAGTGAAGTCCGAGACGGCATTATCGTCGGCTTACCTATCGACACCGTCGATCAACTTGTAAACCGTAACAGAACTAAGCTGCTAATTGATAGTCGTTGTTTGCAACTAATAAATGCACATTTTTAACGAGGTCCACATGCGCCCCGGTATGCTCCCTTTGCTTCAGCACCCACGTCGAAGCCAGTACACCCCCACTTTGATGATGTACTTAATCAGTGTAACTTACTTTTCGTGAAAAAACCATGAACCCCTTGTGAAGGTTCTTTCACGAAAAACTTAACTTTGATTTGCTTGCAGATGCAGCGCGATGCAGGACCTGGCACCGATAGTGTTTTCGCTCTAAATCTGTCATCGCAATTTCACTTTTTGATCGAATTTTTATCGAAACTGTTATGGTGTCGAACAGACCCTTAGTCCGAACGCAATGCGTAATTTTCTCTGCGCGTAAACGAATCTTTAGTTATATATTTAATTATGAGAGGGAGTTATCAACTAAATCCACAGAGTTTTCCACAAAACACGGGTTTTTCCAGCGCCAAAGTGACCCTGAAATTACTGTGTCAGAAAATTTCAGTTTTTTGTCGGTGGTCTTAAAAATTAAGCAAAATCTCAAGTTAAGGCAAAGCTGATTTGTAGATATTTACACAACGAAAGCGGCAAAAAATGTTAAGATGGATGCATGTTACGAGCCGTAAAAAAACAGTCAGATGATGCCGACCCCTGCCACACAGAAACAAAAAATTCCTGTGAAACCTGTGGCCACCGTTTAACGAACATCATCTGCTCGACTTCACCAGAGGTTTGGCGCCTGCTCGAATCATCCAAACAGAAGACAACTTTTAAACCGAACCAAACCATCTTTTACCAAGGCAACGAACCGTTGGGTTTATTTACGATTTCTGCCGGTCTGGTCAAACTTGAGATGACCAGCGAACACGGCCACACCCACACGCTTCGCTATTTGGGCCCGGGCTCAGCGTTAGGCTACCGTTCTTTATTCGCCCACGAAGCTTACCAGGCAACAGCGGTAGCAGTTGAAGAATCGGAAGTCTGTTTTATTCCGAAAAACGTTGTTATGGATATCTTTAGAGATTATCCGCAGGTGACCTTAAAAATTTTAGAAGCGCTTTCAAAAGATTTACGGATCGCTGAAGAAAAATGGACATCGCAGATGGATAAAGGCGCTTCTGAACGCATCGCTGAAGCTCTTATTTTTCTGCAAGAGCACTTTACCCATCAGCATTGGACCCGCAAAGAAATCGCCGAATGGGCCGGCACTACGCCCGAAACCGTGATCCGCACCCTGGCGCAATTTGAAAAAGAAGGCTATATCGACCAATCCCAAGGTCGCGAAATCAAGCTTATTAACAAACAAAAGCTGATAGAAAAGCTACAGTCGTCATATTAATATTTTGCGAAACATGATCGCCATCATAATGGTGTGACCGGCAAAAAAGTTATTCTTTTCTTATAAAAGGAAAGAAGCATGCCGCTCGATCTGGTCAAAACTGTAAAAGTTAACTGTAAATATTGCGGAACTTTGTCTGCAAATACTTACTGCTGTCATGCCTGCGAAATGCTGGATGCGGGTTTTTCTGAACTGATTCGTAAGGCCGCACAAAGCGACTCGCAGTACGCTTACCTGGATTTAAATGAAAACCAGGCATTATACCAATTAGATAAAGACGAACGCCGCTTCAAATTTTTTATTCACGGTATTCAGTGTTCGAGCTGCGTACATTTATTAGAACAGATTTCCGAACTAAATACCCACTGTAAACTTTCACGTTTGCATATCGGTAGCTCTGAATTGTTCATCGAACTTGATGCTCAGGGAAAACTCTCAGAGGTAGCCGATCTGATCCGGGCTATGGGTTATGATTTTTCGATTATTAAAGCCAGCGAAAACAGCGATGACAAAATTCAGACTGAAACCCGCCAGGATTTAAAACGTATTGCTCTGGCTGGTGCCCTGGCCGGCAATATCATGCTTTTTTCAATTTCGATCTACACCGGCGTCACCGGAACTTTATTAACGGTTTTTAAATGGCTTAATTTACTTTTATTTTTACCGATTCTTTTTTACGTCGCGATTCCTTTTTACCGTGGCGCCTGGGGAAGTTTAAAACTGCGTAAGGTGCATATCGATCTGCCGATCGTTATTGCCCTGCTGACCAGCTCAGGCCTGTCTGTCTATAGTCTGATTTCTGGCGGCGATCAGTTTTATTTTGATTCGACAGCCAGCTTTATTTTTTTAATCCTGGTTGCACGTTTTTTTGTAAAAAAAGCACAACACCGCTTTTTGTCTCCGCAGAATGTTAACACCCAGATCCGCAACGAAACCTATGCCTTAGCCGACCATACGGCCACGGTTATCGCAGAAAACATCAAACCTTCGCAAACTTTTACCGTAAGCCAAGATCAGGTTATCCCGGTTGACGGGGTTCTGCTGTCTGACACGGCCCTGGTGGATACTTCATTTATGTCGGGCGAAAACGTGCCCTATACCTTTACCAAAGGTATGCGCTTATTTGCAGGCTACAAACTTTTATCAGCATCGATAGCCATGATCTGTGAAAAGCCGATCAATCAAACCCGCATCTCCGAACTGTTAGGAAAAAGCCAGCAAAGCCTGCTGGCAAAAAACAGCTACCTCAATTTAGCTGACCGCTTAGCCGAAAAACTTATTCTCTTTGTTTTTATTCTGGCTGCGCTGACTTTTATCGGCTTTGGATTTTTCATAGATTTTACCGAATCGTTTCACCGGGCCCTGGCATTAATTGTCGTGGCCTGCCCGTGCGCCCTGGCATTCGGAAGCCCGCTCACGATGGCCATGGCCTTTCGAAGTGCGCAGAAAAAAGGGATTTCGGTCAGAAATGCCAATGTCTTTGAAAAATTAAACACTGTACAAAATATCTTCTTTGATAAAACCGGCACCCTGACTTACGGTCAGCTGCAGGTCTGTGAAACCTGGCCAGAAAAATTAGATCAGCAGACCATTGATTTGATCATCGGCCTTGAGAAAATTTCGTATCACCCCGTAGCGTTCACTTTACGGTCACATTTTAAAACCTGGAAACAAGATATCCACTTTAGCGACCACAGCGAAGTCTTAGGCAGCGGCATCATCGGGCGCCTAGGCCAAGACACTTATGAATTAAAAACACTTTCATCAAACCTCATAGATGAAAGTATCGACATTGCCGTTGCATTATACCGTAACAAAGAAGTGCTTTGCCGTATTTACCTGCAGGATAAAATCCGCGAAGAGGCCACTGAAATAGTAGCCGCCCTGCGCGCCGACGGCAAAAACTGTTTTCTGATTTCAGGTGATAAAAAAAGAAAAGCTTACGCCATCGGAGAAAAATGCGGCCTTGTCCGCAATCATATTTTTTCTGAACTTTACCCTGAAGACAAAAAAGAGATCATCAGCCAATATCCGCACAGCTTAATGATCGGCGATGGTGTTAACGACACGCTGGCGATGAGCAGCAGCGAAGTCAGCATCGCCGTTAAAGGCAGTGCCGAAATTGCCTTAGCGAGCTCTGATATCTTCTTTTTAAAATCAGGCTTAAAACCACTGCTTGATCTGTTCAGCGTAAATAAAAATATTCACCGCACTTTAAAAAGAAATTTAACCTTATCACTTGGCTACAACGCGATTGCCGGTGCGTTAGCGGTTCTGGGTTTTATTAACCCGCTGTGGGCGGCAGTGTTAATGCCGGTCAGTTCATTGTTAATTTTAATTTCGACATTATGGGGATTTAGATCATGAACATTTTATTTCTGATGATACCCATGGCTTTATTACTGGGCATTTTTTTCGTCGGCATTTTTTTCTGGGCCGTAGGCAGCGGCCAGCTCGATGATCTCGAAACGCCGGCTCACCGTATTTTAAATGATAATCAAAAGACAACAAATAATGAAAGGCTCTCTCATGACCGCAAATGCTGATCATAGCTCTCAAACCGAACATATAGTCTACGATGACCAGATCGTTAAGTATTTTACCCTGGCTACTTTTGGCTGGGGTATTGCCGCCTTACTTTTTGGTTTATTGGCCGCACTGCAATTGGCTTACTGGCCAATGAACATGAATATGGAATGGGTCACCTTCGGCCGCTTACGCCCGCTTCACACCAATGCGGCGATTTTTGCTTTTGCCGGTAACGCGATTTTTGCGGGGATGTACTACTCAACCCAGCGTTTGTTAAAGACTCGCAACTTTTCTGATTTGTTATCTAAGATTCACTTCTGGGGCTGGCAATTTGTTATCTTATGTGCCGCAATTACCTTACCTTTGGGCTATACCCAGTCAAAAGAATACGCTGAGCTAGAATGGCCGATTGATATTTTAATCGCAGTGATCTGGGTTGTTTTTGCGATTAATTTTTTTGGTACCATCAAAAAACGCCGCGAAAAACATTTGTATGTCGGTATCTGGTTTTACATCGCCACCATTATTACCGTTGCGATGTTACATATCGTAAATTCAATTGAAATACCGATCACGCCGCTAAAATCACTTCCGGTCTGGGGCGGCATTCAGGATGCCCTTGTGCAATGGTGGTACGGCCACAATGCGGTCGCGTTTTTCTTAACCACGCCGTTTTTAGGTTTAATGTATTATTTCGTACCGAAAGCGGCGAACCGACCGGTTTACTCTTACCGCTTATCGATCATTCACTTCTGGGCCCTGGTGTTTATCTACATTTGGGCCGGTCCACATCACTTACTTTACACATCACTGCCCGATTGGGCGCAATCGCTGGGTATGGTTTTTTCGATTATGTTATGGGCCCCATCATGGGGCGGTATGATCAATGGTCTAATGACTTTAAAAGGTGCCTTTAAAGAGCTGATTCAAAATCCGGTGATTAAGTTTTTTGTCGCGGCATTAACTTTCTACGGAATGGCCACTTTCGAAGGGCCGTTGTTATCGATCAAATCAGTCTCTGCCCTTGGCCACTACACGGACTGGATCGTAGGCCACGTTCACTCGGGCGCACTCGGCTGGAACGGCATGCTTATCATGGGGATGATGCTGTGGATGGTTCCGCGCCTTTGGAAGACAGAACTTTATTCGACTAAATTAGCCGAAAATTCGTTCTGGATTTCATTAACGGGGGTTTTATTTTATTACGTCTCAATGACTGTGGCCGGGATTACCCAGGGCCTGATGTTAAACGGTGTCAATGCCGACGGCCAACTGATGTATCCCGACTTTGTCGAAACAGTAACTAAAATTGTGCCTCTGTACTGGGTTCGTGCAATCGGTGGGGCGCTGTTTGTCGCAGGTTATCTGATCTTTATCTATAACATGTACAAGACAATCAAACTTGCTCCGAAAGAGATCGCCGAGCCGGTTGTCAAAGTTACCCGCACCGGCTGGGATGAACAGACAAGCGATGGTCACCGCAAGCTCGAAGGTATGGGTTTGGCATTTTCGGTGTTAACTTTTATTGCCGTGCTTGTCGGCTCAGTGATTGAAATCTATCCGACCTTATCGCTGCATAAGTATGTCAACCCAGAACAGACGACAGAACCTTTTTCAGCCTTAGAAATCGCCGGCCGCGGTGTATACATCAAAGAAGGTTGTTACGTCTGCCACTCGCAGCAGATCCGACCGATCGCTGCCGAAGTTCTGCGTTATGGTCCGGCATCAACTATCGAAGAATCAATGTGGGATCGCCCGTACCAATGGGGATCAAAACGCACTGGCCCGGATTTAGCCCGCGTCGGAAAAAAATATCCTGATATGTGGCACTACGAACACATGATCAACCCGCGTGCGATCACCCCGAATTCTATCATGCCGAATTACCCATGGTTGATCGTAAACAACACTGATTTCTTATCCCTGCGCCGCGAATTTTCAGTGATGAAAAGCTTAGGAGTTCCGTACGACGATAACATGATTGCCAATGCAGATATCGAGGCACAAAAACAGGCTAAGATCATTGCCGAAGAGCTAGAAAAACAGGGCGCCCCGAAAGGTCTTGAAAAAAAAGAAATCGTGGCACTGATTGCGTATCTGCAGGCACTTGGTCAAAAAGCAAAATCAACCAAAACAGCTGAAAACAACTAACGAGGGTTCTATGAAACAAGAAGGCTTAAAATTTTTTACAGATACCTACCTGACTGTGATCGGATTTTTAATTTTCTTTTCTTATTTTATCTACGTCGCGGTAAATGCTCTGCGCGCGCCGAAAAATAAGGTTCAGGAATTTGCACAAATCCCATTTTCAAACGGGGATGAACATGGACAATAACTCACAACAACAAGACCAGACACAAGTCACCCATTCTTACGATGGAATTGATGAACACAATAACCCGATGCCGACCTGGTGGGTGTGGACTTTTATTTTGACCATTATTTTTGCCTTTCACTATTACATCCACTTTGAACTGACCAAACAAGGGCCAACGCTAACGCAAGAGCTGGCCGCCTCGATGGATGAACTTAAAACCTTACAAGCAGCCGCCGCAAAAAGGTTTCCTAACCTGAGCGAAGATGAACTTGAAGCTAAACTGAAAGATCCAAACTTAGTTAAGCTTGGGGCCGGCGTATTTCAGGGTAAATGTGCGATGTGCCACGGTGATAATTTAGAGGGTAAAATTGGCCCGAGCCTCACTGATAATGTGTGGATTCACGGCAACAAAAATTCAGAAATCGTTCAAACCGTCAGACAGGGTGTTTCGGCCAAAGGCATGCCACCCTGGGAAGGGCTGCTTAACGCCGACGAAATTTTCGGCGTCGTAGCTTTGATTAAATCAAAAGGCATGTAATGAAAACAAAACTTTCCAGCGAACATATTACCAGTATCGATGAGTACGGAAATCGCATTGGATTAAATCCCGCTGAAGTGAGCGGCTATTATCGCACCCGCAGAACGTGGGTGCAGATCTTTTTAATTTTATTTTTTTTGATCTTACCATGGATCAATATCGGCAGTTATCAGAGTATTCTGTTAGATATTCCAGCCCGTGAGTTTTATTTTTTTGGCCTCATGTTTAAAGCCCACAACGCACCACTGCTGCTGTTTTTGATCTTAGGCGGTGCTTTGACACTGGCTTTTGTCACTGCCGTCTGGGGACGTGTCTGGTGTGGCTGGACATGCCCACAAACAGTTTTTATTGATGGTATTTTTCGCCGCATCGAATTTATTATCGAAGGCAATTACATTGCCCGCCGGCGCCAGTCGGTCGAGCCGATGACGGCAAAACTTTTCTTTAAAAAAACCGTTAAATGGGCTCTTTTCTATTTTGCTTCGGCATTTATCGCCCACAGCGCACTGGCTTATTTTGTCGGCTCGTACTCATTTATCCAGATTATTAAAGACGGCCCGGACAGCCATTTTAATTTATTTATTTTTTCTCAGGTCGTTACTGCCGTTTTGCTTTTTGATTTCGGCTGGTTTCGCGAACAATTCTGCACCATCATGTGCCCTTACGGACGCATTCAGGGTTTATTGTTGGATAAAAAATCCATGAATGTCATTTATGATGAAAAGCGCAATGACTGCGTCAGCTGCAACCGCTGTGTCAACGCCTGCCCGATTGGAATTGATATCCGCAACGGCTTACAAATGGAGTGCATCGCCTGTACCGCCTGCATTGATGCCTGCGACGAGATCATGGAGAAGGTTAATAAACCAAAAGGTCTGATCAAGTACGGTAATTTAGAAAACACAAAGCCGACCTGGAAAACCCCGCGTGCTGCAATGTATTTAGCAGCCATCTTGCTCTGCCTTGCCGGTTTCAGTTACAGCATTATTTCGTTTCAACATTCTGAAGCTTTTATCTTGCGCTCTAAAACAGCGCCTTTTACTTTGCAGCAAGAAAACGGTGCAAATGTGGTGACCAATCAATTTCGTTTTCACGTCACCAATCAGACGGCTGATGAAAAAAAATACAAAATCGAAATTGTTAATAACCCTGCAGCCAGAATCACTTCGCAGTTCAGTATTTTAACTCTTAAAGGTAAAGCCAGCTTTGACTGGCATTTCTTTGTAACGATTCCGCAGAACCAGTTGGCTCACAAAAATAATCTGCAGATCCGAATCAGCGATGCGGAAAAACCAGAAGCATTTATCAAAGAATTTACCATCCAGTTCATAGGACCGGCGTCATGACCACTGATTACACTTTTATTTCGCTGCTCGGTGGATTTCTGGTCGCCGGTTTTCTCGGAAGCTGGCACTGTGCTGTTATGTGCGGCCCGGTGACCTGTTTGCTGGCTACAAAAAAACAACTGGTGTCTTATCAGTTTGGACGCCTGCTTTCTTATGTCAGTGCCGGAATTTTTGCCGGCAGTGTCTCTTCAGTTTTAATCAATTCTTATGACTGGCTCAGATATGCCTCGGTGGGTATCTTGTCGCTGCTGCTTATTGCCATGTTTTTTTTAAGATCCGAAAATGTACATATCCCCGGTGTGATTAAAAATATTTACTGGCAAAAACGTAACAATCCGTTTTTACTTGGCCTATTTACTTTGGCCTTACCGTGCGGCTGGCTGTACAGTTTTATTTTATCGGCCTTAGCCGCCCGCTCACCGGTAGCCGGCGGACTCGTCATGTTGATGTTTTGGTTATCGTCATTGCCGGCACTGTCTGTAGCGCAGCTTTTCTTAAAAAAATTAATCGATATCAACGACGTCAGACGCCAGAAAATCGCTTCTGTCGTCTTACTGGTTGCCAGCCTGTTTAGCCTGTGGGGTTTTTTAATTCACTAAGCGTCTAATTTTTTAGACGCATTAGACACCGGAAACAATTGCAGATTAAGTTGGTACACTCTTTCGCCTTTGCCGGCCGTGCGCGCGATGCTGTTGTCTTTGTGTAACGACTTACGCATTTGCCGTAATTTGAACTTGAGCTCTTCGAATTCAGCTTGCGTTAACGATAAGGTTAATGACCCGAACTCACGCTCTGTCGCCGAATCCTGGTATAACGACTCAAGCCCAAGATACATCAACTGCATCTGTAACTGGCGGATTAACGCTGACGGAATCTCCTCCGGCGCTTCTGACGGCTTGCCTTTAGCGATAACACCCGTCACCGGATCTTTTTGTAATTCGCCGCTCATTAATAAGTTTTTAAGGGCCTGATCAATTTCAGATTCAGAAGCTTTACCGCGCAGTAAGTCTTTTAATTTAGACGTTTCAAAAGTTACACCCTCTTGATCGACTAACGCGTAGATAATCCAGCCGATCCAGTTTGGAACTTTTTCGAACACCTTGCGGTCAAACTCGCCGTGTTTAAGTTTTTGCTGTACACGGTACTCAGATAATTGTTTTAAAGCGTAGTTGCGATCAGCCGGATCTTCAGCCTGATTAAACGTCACCAACAATTTAAATTCATCGCTCTGTGCTTTATTCAGACCGCAGGCTTTGGCAAACTTTGCCACCATATCCATAGACAGGTTACGTTTGCCTTCGATGATCATTTTTAAATAATTCGGCGATTTAATATCCGCTGCGGCTGAAAAAATCGCGTAGTTGTAGGGGCGCAGAGAACGTTTGGTCGACTCTTTTTTAAACTGATAAAAGTCAGCTAAAAACAAACGAAAATCCATGTAATCTGATAAAGTCGGCGGTAAAACCGAAGTAGTTGAAATCGCAGGATTTTGATTTAACTGAGTCGCTTGATTTTCCATATTTCTCCCAAGAAAAAGGCCCCATGAAAATTCATCTCATGCGGCCCTTGAGTTGACAATATTTTTCGCTAAAAATCTGTCAAAAAATTAGTGACGGCTTAAAACTAACGTCACACGTTGAACATACATATTGCCGCGGGTGTAAAGAACGATGCTGTTGGCAGCGCCGCCGATATCAGGACGGTTATGTAAGTATAACGACTGCTGAGTTGAGTAACGATCAAACTGTAATGTTCCCGAATTAAAGCCGTTAAGTAATAGATCTGCCAAAGCCACGTTGTTTTGCGCCTGTGCGTGAACGATCACTTGCTCGATACGGTAACCGCGGTATTGGTGTTCGTTAAAGTAATCACCTAAGTTGATGCGGTCATTTGAATACGTCGAACGGCTGATGTGTAAATCTAAACGTTGCTGACCATAACCTGGGTTATGTGGCGGCTGACCTGGGTAGTGCGGCGGAAGTGGTTCGTGCGGCTGACCTGGGTAGTTTGGATAATCAGGATATTGCGGCGGTTGTGGCTGGTGGTGACCAGTTTCACGGATCTCAATTGCGATCTCTTCAATAAATGTTGAGCCGCTGATGTACATCTCAAGTTCACGTGTCGAACCTAGCACAACTCTTTGGGTCGGGATAAGTTTGATACGTTTACCTGGATTTACTTGTGTCGCCACGTTACGGCCGTCAGCTAATAACTGAACTGTTGTCGTGTAAGGAGAATCCGGGCGGGTGCGGGCACGTACAGATACGATCTCGTAGCCGCGGTAATGAACGCCTAAGCCAGCTAAGCGGCGTAAGTCTAAAACTTCGTTTCTTACTGAGCGGCCGATGTAAACTGACTTAACTTCAGCTTGGCCATCATCATACCCTGGTAAGTTCGGGTGCCCTGGGTGATTTGGCTGACCAGGATAACCGCCGGGTTGGCAGTTTGGATCATATGGGTTGTCGCAAAGTGAATGATGGTCATCATCGAAACCATCAGCTGGAGCGATAGAAAATTGCGCATTTGACACCGATGCAACGGCTAGAATGGCTAAAAACGTTCTTTTAAATGAATTTGATAACATTTGTCCCCCTGTTATTTCGTACAAGGGGGTATAAAGCAAAGCTTAGGCCGAAAAATCAGGGCAAAGATGGCCCTGATTTAGTTAAGACGATTAAAAACTTAAACCCGGTTAATCGGATTAGAACTTAGGAATTTTATTTTCGAAGCTTGAAATTTCAGCAGTTGATAACGTCGCCTTTTGAAGACGTGATAACGTCAACCAAAGGCCGGCTTTCGATGAACCCGCCGATAAATCTAAACGCAGGCGCACATCACCTTTACCGTTGTTATTTACAAGCTTTGCTTCTTTAACCGCTTGGGCTAATTCTTGCGAACCGCCTGAAGTTAAATCGTAGTTTCTTGATAAGTCGTTTACTTTAGCGACATTAGTACCGGCAAACGTACCCGCATCTGCAACTAATAAAGCAAAACTTAATCCTACAACTTCATTATCATCAGCCGCAATTTTAACACCCATTGCTGATCTGCCGTTAACAACCTCAAACGATGACGTCTGGATGTAGGAAAGTTTCTGTGACGTTGTCGCCCCGTTAACTGTGTTTGTTAAATACGTTTTCCATAACTCGATGTTTGAACCTTGTGAACCTTCTTCGATAATGAAAAAACGATCAGCATAAGAGTTTCTGAAAATCACACGCACATAGGCACCTGATAACTTAATTTTAATGTATGCATTTTCACATCCGCCATCAGCATCAATACATTTTAAAAAGCCGCCCTGGTATTCTAAATCACCGTTTGTCGATGTTGGTTTTAGAATCTGACGATCCCCTGCATCTGAAGATTTACCTTGCAGTCGGTACGACGTGATTTTTTTTACGCCATCTAATGACTCATCTAAAGTTAAATCTACCACTGCACTGCCGGCCGTACGTGTTAATTTGGCGTTAACCACCGCTTTAGCCAGATTTAAATTCATCGTCTTCTGGTCGCCCGCTACTTTATTGTTATAGCTTCTGAACTCAGCCATCAAACCATCAGAGCTAGCACTTGAGAAATTTAATTTATCTAATTTACCACCGGTTTTTTCTACTTCAGTCACATCAAAATTGGCATTTACTGCAGCGTTTTGTTTTTTAGTCTTACCAGCTTGCGGTAAATTATCGGCACCACCCGATTGACCTGCCTGATCACCGGCTTTAGGTAATGGAGCCAAGCTGCCCCCCTGCCCTTTAGCAGCATCACCACCGTTAGATTTAGGTAATTCTTTAACGCCGTTATCGGCCGCCGGAGGTAAACCCGTCGGAAGCGGAGCACCCTGGCCATCGGCATCCGGTAGCTGATCAAGATTTTGCGTGTCTGATTGCTCCTGCGTTACTGTTGTACCACGAACATCACTGCGCGATTCTTTACTTTTACCACAACCGGTTGCAGTTATTGTAAAAGCCGCTAAAACAGCTACCGATAATAAAAGTGATTTTTGGTTCAACATTGAAGCCTCCACGTCCTAAAATTAAAACCTATCAGGTTGGAATGAAAGCAAGCCAAAGACCACAATTCACTAGCCTTAAAACGAATATATCGCTACTGTAGGCCGAAACTTGAGTTTTTCATTGTAAGATATGCAAGGGTGATTTGATCCATGACAGCTATTTCAACGGCCCCAACCGATCAGTTTTTTAATTTAGATCCGCATCTTATTTTAAAGTGCGCTGATCTAAACGGTTATTTGCCGACGGGCGAGATCCACCAGCTCAACTCTTATGAAAACCGCGTCTTTGAGATCAAGCTCGAAGAGCACAAATCTGTGATTGCTAAATTCTTTCGCCCGCAGCGCTGGTCAAAAGCCACCATCCAGGACGAACACGAGTTCTGCTTTGATTTACACGCCGACGGCTTATCAGTGGGTTTACCGCTGCGCTCGAGCCAAAACGGCGAAACCGTATTTAACGCCAATGGCATTTTATACTGCTTCTACGAAAAAGTACGCGGCCGCATGATGCAGGAAGTGCTGCTTACGCAGTTTGAAAAACTAGGCTCGCTCACGGCACAGCTGCATAACACCGGCGAAAAAAAAGAAGCCTTCAATCGTAATTTCTTCGGCCCCACCCAGGATAACAAGTGGCTGGTGCTCGATCAGTTAAACGACGTTATCGCACCTGAGATCCGCCCGCAGTATATTGATCTTGCCGAACATATCTTTAATACCCTTGATGAAAAGCTTGATCCGCAAAGCTTTATCCGCATCCATGGCGATCTGCACCGGGGTAACTTACTTGATAACGGTAAAAACGATATCACGATTGTCGATTTTGATGACTTTATCAATGGGCCAGTGGTGCAGGATTTCTGGATGATTTTTCCGGATCAGGATTTTGCGCCGACCAAAGAATTCGAATTATTTTTAAAGGGCTATGAGACGTTACGCCATTTTGACGACAAACAGTTAGAATTAGTTCCGTATTTACGCGCTTACCGGGTGATTTGTTATGCGGGCTGGATTTTAAACCGCTGGAATGATCCGAGCTTTCCGAAGATATTTCCTGAATTTAACACTTACAGATACTGGGCGGAGGAGTTTGATTCCCTCCGCAAGATTATCAAAGATTAAAATTCGTTACCGGCAACAACCACTGAGCGGGCTGCGGCTTCGTACTCAGCTTTAGCCGTGTTAGCTGTTTCGCGGATATTGCGGGCTCTGGCTTTGGCTTCGTCGATATCTTCAGCTTTAGCTTTTGCCGCTTCTAATTTTTTAACTTCTTCTTCAGCATCTTTAGCGTCTTTTTCTAAACGCTCGGCTTTTTCTTTTAGTCTGGCAACTTCTTTAGCCTTTGCATCTGCATCGTCTTGTTGAACCTGTGCCGGTTGTGAAGCTGCATCAGTAGGTTTAGCTGTTACGACTACTTCGACCTGCGCTATGCCTGAAGCTACTACCGTGCTTGAAGCGGCTGCTTGCTGTTGTTCAACTTTTTGAGCTGTGATTTGATTTGCTTCAGCGATCATTTGCGCTGTGCCAGAAGCTAAGTGCTGCGCCTGTGGCGAA
This sequence comes from Bdellovibrio sp. SBM16, assembly GCF_056175625.1. Classification (NCBI taxonomy): domain Bacteria; kingdom Pseudomonadati; phylum Bdellovibrionota; class Bdellovibrionia; order Bdellovibrionales; family Pseudobdellovibrionaceae; genus Bdellovibrio; species Bdellovibrio sp. SBM16. Next base: position 14,268 of record NZ_JBJKJG010000003.1, read on the forward strand.
CCCGCTGGTTGTGCCGCTGTTAAATCAGCTGCTGTAAACGTGGTCGCCGAAGCTGTTGCTGATGCTGCGGCATCTGCACCCTGAGTTGATACTACCGCGGCTTCAGAAGTGCCACCGGTTACTTCAGTTGCAACCTGTACCGGAGCTGAAGCGATACCCGTGCCCAAAGCTTTAGTGATTTTTTCTACCGATAATTTTGTTACGTCTAAGTTTAAGCACAGCAAGCCGATTAATTCAGATTCTTTTTCAGCTTGCGAAATTTCAGTCGTTAATACCGTCGCTTTACCAGTGAAGTCTTCTTTTAACGATTCTAAATCAGCTTTTTCAGCCGCTGATGCCTGCGTGATTTTTAAAGTCGCGTCAACGTTTTCGTCGATTTCTAAACCTTCACCGGTAAAAGTACAAACTGTCGAAGAAGCGGCTAAAGCCTGGTTTAATGATGACGTCGAAGATTGAATTTCACCCTCAACTAAGAATTTACCGCCGTTTGTATTTTTAGCTAACACTAACTGACGTGCGTCTTTCGACATTCTTAATTCTTTGCCGATTAATTCTGATTCAACCTGTTTAGCATCTGCTTTGGCTTTATCGTCTGCCTTTGCTTCATTAGCTAACTGGCTTTCTAACTGAACTTCAGTTTCTAATTTTTTAGCTAAACCTTTACACGCACTGTGAACAGATGAAGCCATGTAAGCGTTAGATAAATCTTTAACACCGTTGTCACGGTAACAGCCTTCATTTGGTTCAGCTTTTAATAAATTAACGACTTCTTCACATTTATCTAATGTTTCAATACCTAATTTTCTTTTTGCTTCTTTATCGGCGTCTGATGAATCAGCCGTGATGACCATTTTAGCTAATAAACCCTGATTATTATAGATTTTAGTATAAGCTTCGATAATTTCTTTCGAGCAAACTTTTGTAGGTAACTTGGCTTTTTCAGTAACGACATCTGATTGTGTACCACCAGAACCACCTGAAGGACGAACACGTCTTTTATCCGGAGCTTTTTGACAATTCACGATGAATGTCGTTGATACAACTAAAGCTGATAATAGACCGATTGATTTTTTCATACCTGTTCTCCTAAAAGTTAAAAACTCTTGTAACAAGGCTAGGTAGTTCAAGAACCAGTCCAACTCTGCGGGCTATTGTTAAATTTGTTTTAACAACTTGAAAGTGGATTTAATCGCTTTTCGACAGTGATTTTCTCAAACTGAGACATATTCACTGTCGAATTTTCTGACAGGTAAAAACAAAAATGGTTATTAATTTACTGTTAATAAACGCGGTTTAAACAGTTCCAGTTCATCTTTAATTGGTTACTTAAAATCGAAAAACTATGGGTTAATTCCAGACACTTCGGGCGATTTAATTGCCCCAGGTCCAACATCTTCGAATAACAAAACCACAACATATCGTCTGAGTTTTCCGGATCGTGATTGCGTGATTTAGCATACTGGCAGGCGGCAATATCTAACTGTGCCCAGTTATCCGTTAAACAGGCCCAGTCATGGCGGCCCGATCCATCACCGCGCAAACAACGCATCGCCGGAGTGCCTACTAACGGCTGAGCTTCACCGCGACATTTATTTAAATAATCACGGTACTCACTCTGCGCGATTTTTTGTTTTGCAGTTTCTGGCAGACTTAAGCTTTTTTGTTCTTTAAAGATTTCACACAGCTGATCAGCACTCACGTAATCAACAGGCTTGGTCAAAATACCGTTCACGATTTTTAACACTGATGTGGTGTGTACATCCTGGGTGATCACGTTAAATCGTTTTAAAAAATTCAGCGATTTTAACTGAATCGCAGATAATCCCACGGCGGTTTTAATAATATCTGCATACGTTGTAAGAAGTCGTTCACGCACTGCCGGTTCGTTTAAAATAACCTGTGACAACGAGCTATTTAGCTGCTGGCGAGTGATAAAATCCCAGTATTTTCTGATCGAACTTTGCGTAGCTAGAATATTTTTCCAAGCGGCCATGGCGCTGTAGGGATCAGATGACAACGCGCCTTTTAGATATTCATCGGCTGCGGTTGGCGCCGGATTAATCACGCGCATATTGTTCTTGGCAAACTGGGTAAGCAGTGCTTTTTGTCCGATGCCGGTCGACATTTTTTCGGCCTGAGTTGAGTGGCTAAAAGCGCGCTGCAGTTTCGGCTCGGCCTGCACCCCTAACGGACCGGTCGAATCAAAACCGGCGATCATTTTTGAATTAATAAAAATCTGAGTCATGATTTCGCCCATACTCTGGCCGAAATTAAGGTATCTTGCCGATGCCACGTTCTCGGCTAAATTCAGAGGGAAACCGTCGTTAATCAATACGCGTAAGTACTGATCGATGGTTCTGTGATCTTTGATTTTTGACGCCAGCGTATTACACCCCATCAGGTACACAGCCTGTGCATCTAAAATATTGCTGCAGCTTCGGTTTTCGCGCGCAGCGATCATCTCCTGCACCGATAGTGTTGACGACTTACCGCCTTCGCCGAAAAATAATCCGCCGAAGTGGCCCGACATTAATAATATGTCGCACTTGATTTGCGAGTTACAGGCACTCTGAAACCAGCGCGGATCTTTGTTAGCAGGGGTTAGTTCGACGACATCATACCCAAGCGGCACCAAGTTCTTGGTAAAAACCGTGCGCTCGTTTTCAGAATTAAAAGTCATGGCACAAATTGTTTTGCCCGCGGCGTTTGCTACTGCCGTAGCTGCAAAACCCAGCAAAAAAGCTAATAAACTAACCAATCTTAAATTTGTTTTCATGTGACTCCTTTAACCGCGACAGGTTTAGCGAAAAGCTTGCCACGGTGAGGGGCATTTTAGGGGGTTTGACGGCGCAAAAGTGGAAACAATATCTACAAAGTAACATTCTAGTTGGGCCCGCTTAACAATCTGCTCTGACCAGGGGTGTTAATCACTGCTCCCAGAGGGGAATTCAGTTAAACCCAACAATGGCTGGGTCCCATACGATTGACTCTTTAATGAATTCCGCTAGGTCCGGAAGGAAGCAACGGTGTTTAAAGAGCTTTGCGATATGGGGTGCCCAGCTCTTTTTTTGAGGGGTTAGTTTTTGTCGTATCAAGTCTTTGCCCGTAAATATCGACCACAAACATTCGACCAAATGGTTGGACAAAGTCATATTTCGCAAACCCTGATCAACGCCATCAAAACTGGTCGTGTTCCACATGCGATGTTATTCACTGGTCTGCGTGGAACAGGAAAAACAACTTCAGCCCGTATCCTGGCTAAAACTCTCCGCTGCGAAAATCCGGTTAACTTTGCTCCGTGTAATGTTTGTCCTTCATGTGTTGAAGCCAACAGTGGCCGTGCCGTTGATATAATCGAAATCGACGGTGCTTCGAACAACGGTGTCGATGCGATCCGTGATCTGCGCGACAACGTGATGTTCATGCCGACGTCAGGCAAATACAAAATTTTTATTATCGACGAAGTTCACATGTTATCGACTTCGGCGTTTAATGCCTTACTTAAAACTCTGGAAGAACCACCGGCGCATGTGATCTTTATGATGGCGACAACTGAGGTGCATAAAATTCCTCAGACGATTTTATCGCGCTGCCAGCGTTTTGATTTACGCCGTATTCCGTTTAAACAACTGACCGGCCTGTTAAAAAAGATCTGTGATCTAGAAAACATCGAAGCCGACGAAAAAGCGCTGTGGCTGATCGCCCGCCAGGGTGACGGTTCAGCCCGTGATAGTTTAAGCCTGTTAGACCAAGTGGTGAATTTCACCACCGGCAAACTTTCGGAACAAAACGTAGCCGGAGTTTTAGGTTTAACCGACCGTGGTTTGATCTATGATGTGTTTGCGCACCTGTTAGAGCGCGACCCAAAAGCAATTATCGCAGATCTGGAAAAAGCGCACACCATGGGTACAAGCCCATCGTTGTTTTTTGAAGAGCTCATCCAGCTATTACGTCACACCATCGTGTTAAAAACCGCACCGGACAATGAATCTTTAATCGATCTCCCAATTGAAGAAGCACAGGTTTTAAAAGAATTTGCGCAGGCGCAGTCAGACTCAGATTTGCATATGCTGTTTGATATGGCGCTAAAATCGTTAGCGGATTTGGTGCGCGCCACTGACCCATTTATGGTTTTTGAAGTTTGTTTACTTCGCATGGCGCAGGCGCCAAGAATTGCCGATATTCAGAATTTGTTATCCGGTGTGCAGGTGCCCCCGGCCCAACCACAGGTGGCCACCGGCAGTCAGGCAGCAATCATCCCAAAGTTTCAAGGACTCCCTAAAACAGAGTCCGCCCCACAACCACCGCCAAAACCAGAACCGGTTAAAGCGGCCAAACCTGCGCTGAATGCTGAAGGTTGGATGAAGTTTGTCACTTACCTTAAACAAGAAAGTGCGTTCTTGGCGGCGAAATTAGATAATATCGTTTTTGCCGGCCTAAATGAGAAGCACTTAACCCTGCAAGCGGCGGCACAATTTTCGTTTTTAGCCGAGCAAATGGCTCAGACAGAAACTCATCAAAAATTACAAGGTTTTATTGATTCGTTCTTTGGAGAGGGCTACACTTTTACTGTTGTTAAAGCCAAAGTTGCTTCAGGGGATTCGGCTAAAAGCATGAATCAAAAAATCGAAAAAGAAACTGAAGACAAAATAACAACTGAGATTATGCAAGACCCGCGTGTGCAAGCTGCTCAACGAGTCTTCAAAGCTCAGGCAAAAATTATCTCAAATAAGGAGTAGTTCGCTATGAAAGGTTTCGGCGGAATGAACGGCATGGCTGGCTTAATGAAACAAGCTAACCAAATGCAAATGAAAATGAAAAAGCTTCAAGAAGAATTAGCAACGCGTGAATTCACCGGCACAGCTGGTGGCGGCGCAGTTACAGCTAAAGTTAACGGCGAAAACAAAGTTTTGGCGTTAACAATCAATCCTGATGTGATCAAATCCGGCGATGCTGAAATGTTACAAGACCTAGTAACTGCAGCAGTTAACGACGCTTTAAAAACTGCCAAAGATGAATCTTCAAAAGAGATGTCAAAAATCACTGGCGGCATGAATATCCCGGGAATGTTCTAATCGATGTTACACATTCCTGCTTTGGAAAAATTAGTGCATGAGCTTTCTAGGCTCCCCGGCGTTGGCCCTAAGACGGCGCAGCGTCTGGCGTTCTATATTTTAAAAAGCAAAGAATCTTACCCCGAAAAATTATCTGAGGCCTTAATGCGCGTTCAAACCGAAGTGCATTCTTGCCCGGAGTGTTTTAACTACACCGACCGCGAACTTTGCAAATTCTGCGAAGACGCGCATCGTGGGAATGACTCGATCTGTTTGGTTGAAGAGCCTTCAGATATTTTCCGTATCGAATCTTCAGGTGCTTTCAGAGGCCGCTACCACGTACTTCACGGCGTAATTTCGCCGTTAGAGGGTATCACCGCTAAAGATTTAAAAATCCAGGAACTGATGTATAAGATCGAAAAAGGTCTTAACGGCGAAGGCCCGGTGATCAAAGAGATTATCTTAGCCCTGGATGCTGACCTGGAAGGCGATACCACCGCTTTATACCTTGCTAAGATCATGCAGGGCAAAGGCGTTAAACTTTCTCGTATCGCACATGGCATTCCATTAGGCGCCGATATTGATTTTATCGACGATCGCACCATGGGCCGCGCTTTAGAGAACAGGATTGAACTCTAGATGTCTTTATTTAATTACAACGCTAAAGAAATTCACTGCAAGATTGTTTACTACGGACCATCCTTGGGCGGCAAGACCACCAATATCCAGTGGATGTATCAGTCTTTAGCGCAAGATCAGAAATCAAAGCTGATGGCTTTAAACACTGAGATCGAACGTACTTTGCTGTTTGATTTTTTACCGCTGGATATCGGTGAAATTCGTGGCTTTAAAACACGTTTTCATGTTTACAGCGTTCCAGGCCAGATTGTTTACGATGCAACCCGTAAGCTGATTTTACAGGGCATTGACGGCATTATTTTCGTAGCCGACTCGCAGGCCGATCGTTTAGATGAAAACCTGCAAGCTCTGGATAATTTAGAAAAAAACCTGACCCAGCAGGGCTACGACATCAAAGACATTCCGTTAATTTTACAGTACAATAAACGTGATCTTCCGACGGCGTTACCCATCACTGAACTTCGCAAGCACTTAAACCGTTTTAACGCCCAGGAAATCGAAGCTTGTGCCTTTGAAGGTAAAGGTGTACTTGAAAGCTTCAAGATGATGTCAAAGTCGATTATTCAGACTCTCAAGGGTGGCGCGACGATTTAGTCTTCGGACGAAGTTACCATCCTGGCGTCAGACTGATTTTGGGGAACAGCCAGTATGAACGATGCTCAGTTAATTTTAGAAATTAATAAATTAAAAAAAGACAAAGACGTGGCTCTATTGGCCCACTACTACGAAGATGGCGTGATTCAGGATTTAGCCGACTACGTGGGTGATAGCTTTTATCTGTCTAAAATGGGCCAGCAGGTTCCCAATAAAAACATTCTTTTAGCCGGCGTTGTCTTTATGGCCGAAAGCGTGAAGATTTTAAATCCGGAAAAAACTGTACTTGTTCCTGACATGGCTGCAGGCTGCTCGCTTGTTGAAGGTGCACCTTACGATAAGTACTTAGCCTGGCGCAGACAATATCCAGACGCGATTTGTGTAACTTACATTAATTCATCAGCTGAAGTTAAATCGATCTCTGATGTGATTATTACATCAAGCAACGCCAAACAGATCGTTGAATCAATCCCTAAAGACCGAAGAATTTTATTCGGCCCGGATCAGCATTTAGGTAAGTGGTTATCAAAGCAGTTAAACCGTGAATTTATCTTATGGCCGGGAGCTTGCCAGGTGCATATTTTATTTAATGCCGGCCGTTTACAAAAATTAATCCAGGAAAATCCGGATGCCCTTGTTATCGCCCACCCTGAGTGTGATGACGAAATCTTAATGCACGCAACCGTAATCGGTTCGACTTCGCGTTTATTGGAAGAAGTTCAAAAAAACAAAAGCTATAAAAAGTTTATCGTCGCTACCGAAACCGGAATCTTTCACCAGATGCAGAAACTGCGTCCCGACGCTGAATTAATTCAGGCACCGGTCGTCGATGAAAATTGCATGTGTAACGACTGCCCGTTTATGAAAATGAATAATCTTGAAAAAATCCATCATGCACTTACGACGTTTAAACCAGAAGTAAAACTCGATGAAGCATTAAGAACTAAAGCTTACGCCTCGTTAGACCGCATGATGAAAATTACAAGCAACAACCCTGTAGAATGGCCAGCCCAGTTTAATGATTAATCCTGAAGTGGCCAAACAGCCAACCTTTACCGATCTGTTTAACCAGTTTGCGGCTTTCGTTGAACGCGACAGCGGTCTTATGGCCTCAGGGCTTATCTTAGAAGAATTCAGTTCAAGTAATCCTGTGTACCGTTTAAATATCCGCATGGGGATTGTTGAGAGCAATGTACTAAGCAAAGAAGAAAACGATTTACTGCTAGATTTAACCAAGCGTCCGAAAACCAAAGACTGGAACTTTTCGATTTCGCACTCAGATAAAATCGGCGGGTATATTCAGTCCGATCAAGTTATAGGAATGGATATCGAGCGCAGCGAGCGTGTGCAAAGACGAATTATCCAGCGTGTGTCGACAGAAAAAGAAATGGCCGAGGCACCGGGCCCTGATTACCTGTGGACTGCGAAAGAAGCCGTATTCAAAGCTTTATCGCTTGAAGTGATGTCACAGGCCGTAGTTGGCAACTGGCAACCGACGACCTTTGATAATACCTTCAAATTTAGTGCGGTAGCTCCAAATGGTCTCACTTTGAAGCATAATTTAGGCTATACCCAGCGTATATTAGACCACAACTGGACAATCTTTTTTTTCTAAAATCCCTTTAAAAATAATTTAACATTCCGGCCCTCAACCTAGGTCGGGTAACCCCCGATGAGCTTGTTAGTAACGGAGGATACACACTATGGGTGCATCACAAAGAAAATTCAGACAGGCGCCTCGCAAAGAAGTTGTGCCACTAACACTGGACGCTTTTTCTTCGATGGAAAGTTTAGAGAAGATTGCAAAGTACGGTGAGATCATCGAAGCCTCAGCCTCGGGGATTTTAATTAACTTCAAGCGTGAAGACTTTATCAAAAAAGAATTACGCTCGAATTTAAATTTAGACTCTTTAGTTGGTCACAAAGTATTTTTCACGATTCATGAAATGGATCTTGAAATATCTGGAACAGTGGCGCGCACAAAATTTTTAGGTAAAAAAGGCTTCCAGGTCGCTGTCGATTACAGCTCTGATGCTCCTGAATACTGGCGCGAATGTTTGATTGATCTACTGCCAAATTCATAAGTCACGGCATTGCCGTGCTAATGAGTCGAGGCTGGTCTTAACAGATCAGTAAATTTAGGCAAGCCCTGTTCACTGACAAGAACCACCGAGTAATGCGGTGGTAAGAACCAAGAGATGGCCTCTGCGATGCCCGCATGTTCTTTCTCTGGCGGGTTACCCAGGGATTCAAGCGAAAACGCCAAGTCATAGTTTTTCTGATCCGGAGATATCATTAAGATTTTCGGATTAAAAACAGTCTGGTCATTAAAAAAATCTTTTAAAACTTTACGTACATACAGAGGTAAATAAGCTTCAGTCGGTTCACCACTGAAGATCTGCTTGTTGTCGTATTCAACTTTACCTGAAGCTTGCGCCAGATCAGGGCGTATGAAAAATCCGGTTTCAATAAACGACCAGATCATACCATATGAAAATACAAAATCAGGGTACGGTTCACGCTGCGGGTTAACCACTAGGCCGATACCTTTGGTTGATAACCACTTCATGATTTTTTGTGATGATTCTATATGATCGCCGTTAAACTGGGTTTTATTATTGGCGGTTAAAGTCTGGCACATTAAGTATGGCCAGCCATCCGGGCCCTGTTGCGGGTCGTTTGAGATTAATCCAATTTCGACTTCAGAGAACAACTTAAAAAATTTCTCATCCCAGTTGAAGTTACGGTCTTGTTCTTTAACTTTTAAGTGCTCTTGTAGGCTCACTGATCTATTCCTTTTAACAAACGCGGTTATTTAGCTATCCCGTTTGCGCGACTATTTCGCGACGTTTTGTACAATAACTAAAGTTCTGAAACCTTGCCAGCGAACAGTGTCGCCTTGTTTCGTTTTAGCGACTGTGCCATCACGGTTTACTTTAGGAACCAAACCTTTGCCAGCCTTTTGCACATATGAAAATAAAACCGGGGCATGATTTGGATGCATTCTTACGCAACCACCGGAAGCCCGGCGGCCTAGCTTAGCCTCAGTACCGGCCGGAGCCTGGTGGGTAGCGATTCCTGATTCGAAAAATACCGCATACGGCATCCATGTTTGCCAAAGATTGGAAAAATAATTTTCATCTAAGGTATCGACATCGAAATAGCCAACCGGTGTTGTTGACCAGTAGGCACGTTTTGAACAGTGATCTTTTTTCGGCTCCTGGCCAGGACCACAGCCTTTTTCGTATTCTTCCCGCCCTGAAGAAATTTTTGTTAACATGATGACTTTTTGATTTTGGTAAACACGTAACGTCTGGCGGTCATTGCCTTCGTTGGCTTTGTTGATCACAACGACTAACGCAAATTCTTTTAACCATGGGTAAGTCTGAAAATCTGATTCGTTAAACTGGCGGGCGGTAAAATCGGCCGGTACAGTTAAAGTATCAACTGCCGGATCCCAAACCTGAGCTTGAGTTGTTAACGCAAAAACCGTAGCTAAAATAAAGGCTTTAATCATAGGCTCCCCCAGAGCTAAACAAAGCCAAAAAATAAGAAATTATAAGCTCAGAGGCAAACCGTAAGTGCCTCGGTGAAGCTGCATTTGAACATTTTACACAAGCGTGAAGATCTGGAGCCTATTAGCGGCTTTTTAGAACTTATAAACGATGGAAAAATTCGGATAAATCATGGTTTTGGTATTCGAATCCTGAGTCAGAGTCGTCGAATTTGTGATTTGCTCATTATACGAGGCCTGGTGGTAAACAAGTTTTACCCCAACATTTAATTTACCTCTGACTTTCGGTAAAAATCCGAACTCACCTTTTAACGAAGTTCCGCGCCATTCGGCTTCGCCGGCAACTCCGGAAAACTGGGCTTTGGCTAACAGGTTATACGCTAAACCCAAATACCAATCCTGCTCACGGCCAAACATGTAAGTAAATTTCGGACCGGTTTCGGTCGATGAATACGTTGTCTCGCCGGCTGCAGTATCATCAGATGTGGAAACACCAGAGTAGTTCCAACCGATCCCCAAAAGCTTGCGGCCTTCCGAAGTCATTAGCACGGCAAAATCATAGATCGTTCGCGAATAAGTTGAATCACTCGTCGAAGCCAGATTGTCGTTAAAATAAAATAACCCCATTTCAGCAACCACAGCTTTTGCTGAGACCGAGGTAAATAGAAGTGCGGCAAATACGAATGAAAAAACTGATTTATTCATCTCTTAATTCAAGCAGATTTCAGCAAGGCTGGCAAAGTCCAGCCCCAGCCCTTGGTCTGACAAATCATCGCTTATTGAGCAGGTCCGTACGCCACCGGTAACGCCGGTAAGTCTAAGATCTCTTGCATACGATCGTGGTTAATACGCGGGTTGTTACTGCCGCAATCAACGCTTGCTAACGGCACCCACAAGAAATCCGGATTACCTGAGGTCCAAGTACCTGTTAATGTTCCGTTGTCACCTTCTCTTAGACGGTAAGAGTACGTGCGTGTATAGAGCGGAGCCGTACCCGGCGTTTGCGAAATGCCGCTATCGTACTTGTGCATTCTGAGTTTTGCGATGACCGCGAAAGTATTAACACCGGTTCTTCGGATATCCATCGTGTAGCCGGAAATAATATGGTTATCTACCGGTGCATATTGTTTGTAATCAACAGCCACTGGTTTTTTAAGTGTGCCGATGTAATAACGTAAGGTGTTGTGAAATAAGGCCGGATTAATATCACGCGGATTACTGCCACTACCCCGGTAGCGTGAACCAAAAAAAGCGACCTTTGCACAGTAGTCGACTTCAGCTAATAACCCCTTCTGGTCTGAAACTGAAAATGTCACGCCTGATCGTGAATCGTATTTAGGAAATGCCGGCTCAGCACGTAACACTGAACTTGCCGCCCACCCGTTACAGTGACCCTCCCAAACAATTCCGTGATAACGGTGATTTGCGTTTTCCCACGATTGTGTTCCCGGACTTGAACCGGTTCTCGCTCTCACAAAGCGGTCGTATTTGGCCATTGGGGATTTTGAACCGTTGGATAAACGGCGGCCATTGTAAGCCCACCAGTAACCACGCCACGGTTTAATATCAGCGTCTTCACTGATTACGCCCGTCTCGAGTGCTAAGGTGCTAATACTGTCAATCGAGGCTAATACCGAGCGTGAGGTGGATAACACGCGCAGTGCTTCGCTGGCCGAATGCAAGAATTCTTTAGATAGAAGTCGCGACGCCGACGACGTTGGCATACCTCTGGGTTCTCTGTACGGAACAGAAAATGGATTAAAATCTTTTGCTAATACTTTATGAACTGATCGCACGCCTTTTTTCATCGAGGCGTGAGTCATGACACCATCCGGATCAATGGTAAATGACAGCTCCGGAAGAACTTTGTCGGCATCGGCATTAAAAACGAACAGAGTGCCCTGCGGAGAACTTAATTGTTGATAACACCAGGTTTCTTTTTTCTCGACGACCATGGCAGCTGCTTCTGGCCCTGCCGGCACGGTATAAAGATAACAATTTGGTGTCGCATCAGCAAAAGCATGGGCCGAATAAAGCGAAGCAATGATAACGACAAATCGTCTAATGAATTTGAACATAAGAACTCCCTGAAGTTTTGATGAGGTGTATCACCAGTCAGAACAGCAAGCAGGAGGCCACGATGATTTGTAATTAAATGCAGGCGATAATGGTCAATATGCCCGACAGCTACACTAAACCGCGGCGAATGGCTTCACGCGTGGCTTCAGCACGGTTTGAAACGTGCAATTTTTGATAGATGACTTTCACATAGCCTGCAACGGTCTGCGCACTTAAGCCCATTTTACCTGCGGCTTCAGCAACCGTAAGGCCACGCGCCAAATGAGTCAGGGTTTCGCTCTCACGGGTTGTGAGTTCAGTTTTAATCGTGCAGTCTTTTTCGGGTTTACGAAAGTATTCGATCAGCCGATTAGCAATCGATGGCGACAACGGCGGTTCATTACGTATGATCCGCTTTAGAATATCCGACAGAAAACCAGGATCATCTTTTTTGAGAAGGTAGCCGACGGCACCGGCACCTAATGCTTCAAAAAGAAATTTGTCTTCTTCATGAATAGTAACTACCACGGCCTGGGCACTGGGTTCTTTTTCTTTTAATAACCGTACGATCTCCAAACCCGAACCGTCTGGAAGACCCAAATCGACCAGCGCCAGATACAGCGGTGTCTTTTGTGCGTTATTAGAACGTTCATGCAACCAGCTCTGTGCTTCGCGGATGGTTTGAGCGCAATACACTGAAATACCCGGAAAAGCCGAGACAACGACATTTTTTAAAAACTGAGTGGTTCGGTTGTCTTCTATAACAAGACAAATGCTTTGGGCGTAATCAGCCAAGGTTTTCAATTTACTCTTTCTAGGGACGGCGGGATTATATACTGCAGGCCGTTTATTAATTTTAGGATTTTCGCTGGAAACGCGTCACCCCCTAAATCGGGGGGACGTAAAAATTTAGAATATTTTTTATTTACTAGCAATTGATATAAGCAAAAATGTTAAGAATCTGCAGCCTCTCTTTTGACAGAAATTTAAAGCAATAAATATGACACTAAATTAAGCTGTTACCAACCAACTTTCGGGTAACCAATTCTCAGAATAAGACAATGACAATCTAACGGCGGTGTTAACAACTTTGACAGTTAAAATTAGTATATTTGATCTAAATCAGGTTCTAGTTTTGCAATTTTCACGGGTATGAAAAAACTTATCCAAAAATTGATAATGCCGGCGGTCTTGTTAGTTTCTGTTAATGCATCAGCTTACGATGTCGATACCCACTTTTACGGAACTTACACCATGGCCCGCTTTGCCGGAATCAAACACAATGTAGCCGTAAAACTTGCCCTGGGCGCCCAGTGGATGGATGAGTCTTACATTTCAGATCCATTAAGTATGATTGTCTTACCTGCGACAGGAATTAAAAAACGCCGCCTCTTGCATTTTCCGGGATCACCGTTAGCCAACAAACTAAATCCCCAGGAAGCCATGACCAGATTTGCCGGCTTATTAAAGACTGACCCATCTTCAGGAATTGAATTAAGTACTTACACCGAAACCGAAGCCGATCACGAATTTGCAACCGAACTTTTTACTGAAGGTTTAATGGAAGGTAACTTAATGAAGATCTCAGCCGGTCTTCATACTTTACAGGATTCTTTCTCACATGCCGGTACAGTCGCCGAACTGGGTCACGCCCACTTCTGGCATCATCCTGATCGCCCTTATGTTGATCAGGCTTCAGTTGAAAAATACTTCGCCATGGCACGCTCGGTGTTAAAGGCCATGGTCGCAGTCCGTGCGCTTTTACCTGAATCTGAAATTGATTATGAAATTGCCTTCTCGGATCAAGGCCCTAACGCCAAACTTGACGGTGCGGCTTTAGGTGAATTGTTTCACTCAAACCAGCTAATTCATAAATATGTTTCGCGAAAAATATTAAACGAACCGGAATTCGTGGATTTCGCTTTAAAAAATGTTTTTGAGCGCGCCAAAAAACTTGGCTACGTCACAGACGGGGTAGAAACCTACTTAAAAAACTACACCCCTGGGCAAGATGCGTATCAGGCTGCAGCCAGCATCTCACTTGCGCTATCTGAAGACAGAGAAAATTTTAAAAAAATCGTCAACCAACCAATGATCCTGAAAGCCTTAGGCCGACCGGCCGAAACTATTGATGCCCGTTACGTTGTTTCACTTGGCGGTAATGAAGGTTTAACCACCAAAGTGATTCACTCGTTACTATCAGGCCTGGTGCCTCGCCCAATGAATGAATACCACCGTTTTGAAAAAGAAGAAGACGGCCCGATCTGGGAAAAAGAAATGCAGATCCGTGTATCGAATATGCGTAGTTTGGTTTACACGATCTTCGGTAAAGATCTTTACTTTGTTAAAAACAACACATCTGATCAGGTGGGTTATCTTCTCGAATTAACTTTAGATCCTAAGGCAAAACCGGTGCTCCCAAAATCAAACGGCAAAACTGAAATGATCACGTATTCACTTGAAGAAAAACACCAGTTTAACAAAATGATCTTTGGTTTCTTGTTTCCGAAATTATCTGCAACGCTTGGCGATTTAAAAGCTTACAGTGATATGATGCGCGTGTTCCAGTCGCCACCACCAGCCGAAAAAGGTGTGCGCGCTCAGATCGGTAACCTTTGGGAAAAAAGTAAAGCGGCCTATGACGCCTTTATGTCAATTGACAATTACCGCGAAAAAATCAAATTAGCCGTTGAAGATCTGCAAACGTCGCGCATTGTCCCGAATCAATATAACCGTTTTTACGCTGTTCCATATTTATTGCGCTCGAATATTTCTAAAGGCATCTTTAAGCCGATCAAACTGCAATCGACAACCAAGCCGTAATCGCTGCGCTTATCCTGCAAAATAAAAAAGCCTGAGAAATCTCAGGATTTTTTATTTTATAATTCTGTTTCTTGATCAATCACACCCGCAATTTTGGTTTTATCTTCTTTCGGCAGATTGGCGATCACCCCTTTGGGCAGGCTTTTACCGGGCTTTAAGTACTTCGTCTTGATGTGCGGGTTATACAAGCGAAGCTTCTGTCGGTCGTTACCGAAATAGGCCAGCAAGTCTTTATACGGCATTGGTTTGACGATCTTAACCGCACGCACCTGCAGCTCCTGGTATTTATAAACCGGTTCCGGAAAGAACAGGTTGGCATGTGATTCGACATACAGTGCCGCTAAGTACGTCGCATAGAAATTACGGGAAGCAAAACCAAAACTTTTGCTTGAAGCGACATTATCAATTAAAAATGCAATGTCGTTGGATTTGTATTTTTTAACAAGCTTGCTCATGCTGCCGACGCCGTGGTTATATCCGGTCACAGCCAGCGGCCAAGATTTTAAGATCTGGTAGTTCTCTTTAAAAATTTTTGCCGCAAGTTTAGTGGCATAGATCGGGTGATTACGCAGATCCTGTGCCTCCTGGATATAGTTAAATTTTTTCGATACGCGTGGCATGATCTGCCAAAGTCCGCTCGCCCCGACACGAGATTCGGCAAAGATATTAAATGAACTTTCAACAAACACCACCCGGGTCAACTCTTTCGGGATTTTTTCCTGTTCAAAAATTCGTTCCATCTGCGGCAAATAATAACCTGAAACTTTGATGGCCTGCTGCATACGATCTTTTAAACCCATTTGCAGACGGATTTTTTTCACATCGATCTTATGGCGGGCGGCCAGTAACTTTTTCTGACGCTTAATCAGAATTTCGGCTTCAAGTTCGCGGCGCACCGGTGACCACTTCGGGTTGGCGTACACCTGGGTAAGATCAAAATCACCTAAGATTTGATCGGTATCACCGGCCACGTGAAACACGCCCTGCTGAGTTGTGTATTTAGTGTAAATCTGAATCCAGAAATCGACTGATTTTTTAAGCCCCTCAGGCACTTTAAAAGTATCAGCGGTGTAGCCCATCGCTTGATAAGAGTTCCAGTTAGGCGGCACCCAGGTTGCGAGATTTTCTTTATCAACTACTTGTTGGGCGGTACCGGAAAGTGAAAATACAAAAGCGATAGCAAAAACGATTAGTTTCATAAACTTCGTATCGGCATCTTGGTTGTGAAATTTCACGACTTTTTGACTGTATCAGTCTGAGATAAAGTCTCATAATGAAAGCCAGAAACGAAAAAACCCGCCTTGGTAGCGGGTTTGATCTATCAAAACATTATGTGAAAAATGGTAGGGAATGCCGGATTCGAACCGACGACATCCACCTTGTAAGGGTGGCGCTCTACCAACTGAGCTAATTCCCTGTCGTCTTGATTGGGCTATAGATATATATAAGCTATAGCCCGCGTTCAACTAAAAAATACTAATTTTTGCGTTTTCTGCAGTAGAAGTCGGTCGAGCTTGTAATCTTTTTCAGCATCATGTTCGACTGTTCAGCTGTTTTAATGTCGCTGCCTGCATCGTCTTCACCCTCGTTGTCTAAAGTGATTACAGATGCCGCTAAAGCCGTTTGACCGCAAAGGTTTTTGTCCATTTGCAGATCAGCTGTATCAAACATCGCTAACTTCATAAGGTAAGTCTGGCCTTCTTTATCCGTTAAAGTAAGACGTACAACGTTTTTCTCAGCCGCCGTGATAATGCCGACACCCTTCATAACCGGGCCATTACATTGACTGCGAGACATTACATCTACACTTAAGTGTTTAGCGTTTTGATCCTGGCGAACCACACGCATACGCATAACTTGGTCCGGAGAATCACTGACTTTCCATAAACCTTGGATTGTATTCCACGGGAATGGTTGAGCAACTGACCACGGAATTGTATCAATCGGGCCGCCTTGCTTGCTTAAACCACATGATGGATTTTCTTGTGGCATAGAAAGATTTCCGAAGAATTCTGCCTGTGCAAAAAAACCTGATAATAAAACCGCTAGAATTAAAGCTACCTGTTTCACGAGATTCTCCCCTCTTGAGCAATCTGATCACTAACTTTGATTGATTTATTTAAAAAATAACCGTTCTTAGATCTGAAGATGTACTTCGGACGATCGTAATCTGGTTCGATCATCTTTCTAAGACGCTTAATAGTAACGTAGATTTTATTGTCGTGCACAGCCGGATCGTATTCTTGCTTCCAGATATGTTCAACAAGGTATTCTTTCGAGAACACTTCACCTTGTTTAGAGATGAATAACTTTAAAAGATCTAACAGGATAAATTGATTTTTGAAATCGATTGTACCTAATTGTTTTTCTTTAACTATGTGATTGTCGAAATCAAAAGAAATATCAAAAATATCCTTCGTCGTATCACAATATGATTCAATATATTTAGTTAAATGAGACATCATTTTCTTCGAATTGTTTTTATCCATGCTTTTTTGGAATAATTCGAAGTAAATTTTTGCTGCATCTTTTTGACCTAATTCGAAAAGACACATTCCAATATTACCAATGATCGAAAGCGAAACAGCCAGTTTTTTAGCTAATTTTGTTTCTTCGTAAGCTAACCAATACAAATCCAGGGCTTGATCATATTTTTTTAAATCAAATAAGATACTGGCATTCACTGACAACACGGCTGTTTTCAAATCAGCATTGTTAATAAACTGCATGAAAATATTTAAATTATAAATCTCTTTAAGAGCTTCTTCGAATCTCTTTTGATGGCGGTAGCAGATAGCAATACATAGAATAGCGTGGGAAATATCTTCTTTTTGATCGGCCTTTAAACCGTGATCTAGAGCGATTTTGAAGTATTCTAAAGCACTGTCAATTTGACCTTTGTAAAGAGAGGCTACGCCGAACACATGATAAACACGAGAAGTTAATTGAATATTCTCGCGAATAACGATGTCTTGGATTCTTTCTTTGTATGCAGAAACCTGTTCGTACTCTTCACGTTCTGCATAGATTCTTAAAATCTCTTGTACGCTTTTAAGGTACATTGGGAAATTTTTTTCCGATAGATAAGCGTCTGCGGCTTCAATCAAGTTGGGCAATGCAAGTTGGTAATCACCACGATCGCAGTAGAGCTTACCTAATTCGTATACACGATCTGCGTTCATTATGTGTTAATCCTTTATTAGTCTATTGTCAGGAATTGAATGAGATGCAAAGTACAGATTTTGTAAGATCAGGTCAACAAACTTACATCTAGTCGCTTAAATTTCAAAAATGGCAGTGGTGCGAAAGGAAAACTTCCCCAAAAATTTCACGGTGTTATGTGACTTTTTAAGAACATAGCTTATAAACAGCGAATCAATGCTGCTTTAGCGGGCAAATATGAACAAAAAACAATAAAAAAGGGAGAGCTTTTGGCTCTCCCTTGTCTCGTTTACATTTTTATCTCTGTTAGTGCTGGGTATGAACTTGTTGGCCGGTGTAGTTGGCTTTGATACCGAACTCACGCTCTGATTGGGCTTTAAATAACTCTTTAGGCGATTTGATGTCTAAAGCGTTGATTAAAACTTGGTCAACATGGTCAACTAAGATCACTTTTAACTCTTTAAGAACTTCTTTTGGAATATCCTTAAGGTCTTTTTCGTTCTCCTTAGGGCAGATAATCATCTTAATTCCACCGCGGTGGGCAGCTAAGATCTTCTCTTTTAAGCCACCAATCGCCAATACCTTACCACGCAATGAAACCTCACCTGTCATCGCTACTGTGCGCTTAACCGGGATTTTCGTGATCGCCGAAACAACCGAAGTTACTAAAGCGATACCTGCTGAAGGACCATCTTTTGGAGTAGCGCCTTCTGGTAAATGGATATGGATATCGATGTTAGCGTAAAATTCTTTATCAAACCCAAATAGTGGTCCGCGCGAACGTACATAGCTCATCGCTGCTGTACAAGACTCTTTCATCACGTCACCTAATTGGCCGGTAACAGTGAACTTACCTTTACCAGGAACCGCAGAAACTTCGACGGCTAATAGATCCCCGCCCACTTCTGTCCAAGCCATACCGTTGGTAAGACCGATCTCGTTTTGTTTTTCGATCTCGCCGTGTTTAAGCTTATGTGGTCCAAGTAATTCAACCAGTTTTTCCGGTGTAATGACATAGCCAGATTCTTTTTTCGCAGCTTTCGTTTTTGCAGTTTTGCCTTTAGCCGCTTTCTTCGCCGAAGTCGCAGCTTTAACAGCAGTTCCGCCTTCAGTTTTAAGCTCGTCAATCATGTTCGACATAACTACGTCTTTAGCCACTTTACGGAATACATTGGCAAATTCACGCTCTAAGTTACGCACACCCGCTTCGCGCGTGTAGTAACGGATCACATCACGTACCGCTTTATCTTGCATAGTGATGTTCATATCTTTTAAGCCGTGATTTGCCATTTGTTTCGGAATTAAATAATTCTTAGCAATATGGAACTTTTCTTGCTCGATATAACCATCTAAGTAAATAACTTCCATACGATCAAGTAACGGACGAGGCACTGTGCCTAAGTTATTCGCGGTAGCGATAAACATCACGTTTGATAAATCGTACTCTAACTCAAGATAGTGGTCCGAAAACGTTGCATTTTGCTCTGGATCTAAAACTTCTAACATCGCAGATGCCGGATCACCGCGGAAATCGTTCGCCATTTTATCGATTTCGTCTAATAAAAGAACCGGATTACCTTTATCAACTTTACGTAACGCCTGCAGGATTTTACCTGGCATCGCACCGACGTAAGTTTTTCTGTGACCGCGGATCTCAGCTTCATCACGCACGCCACCTAAAGAGATACGTGCAAACGGACGATTTAGAGATTCAGCGATTGATCTGGCTAAAGAGGTTTTACCTACGCCCGGAGGACCCGCTAAACAAATGATCGGTCCACGCATGTTTTTCGATAAAGATAAAACAGCAAGGTATTCTAAAATACGGTCTTTAACTTTTTCTAATCCCCAGTGATCTTCATCTAAGATTTTCTTAGCGTTTTTCACGTCATGACGATCTTCTGAGTAATCGTTCCAAGGTAATGATAAAACCCAGTCAATGTAATTTCTTACCACTGTAGCTTCAGCACTCATTGGCGACATCAGTTTAAGCTTTTTGATTTCTTTATTAACTTTATCTTTGGCCTCTTGAGGCATTTTTTTATCTTTACACTTTTGTGCAAGATCTTCTAACTCAGCTTGGTAGTCATCTTTTTCACCAAGTTCTTTTTGAATGGCCTGCATTTGCTCATTCAAATAGTATTCCTTCTGAGATTTTTCCATTTGTTTCTTAACGCGTGTGCGGATCTTCTTTTCAACTTCGAGAATTTCGATCTCACCCGTCATTAAGTTTAATAGATTTTCTAAACGCTTAGATGGATCTAAGATTTCTAACACGTTTTGTTTGTCTTCTAATTTAAGATTTAGCTGCGCCACGATGATGTCAGCCAATTCACCTGGATTTTCAATGCTGGATACACGCATTAAAATTTCAGGCGGGATACGTTTGTTTAATTTTACGTAGGTTTCAAAAGTTGATTTAACCGAGCGAACCAGCGCCGACGCCTCGGTTGGGTTTTCAACTTCTTCATCAATGACTTCACAGTTAACGACGAAGAAACCATCATTCGGTACAAAACCTTTAATGCGGGCTCTGCGTTTACCTTCAACTAAAACTTTTACCGTTCCATCCGGTAATCTTAAAAGTTGGATAATAGAGCCGACCGTACCGATTTGATAGATATCTTTTTCTTCTGGATTATTGGTTTTAGCATCTTTTTGCGCTGCTAAAATAATATCGGTTTGTTTACTCATAGCATCTTCTAGAGCGTTGATGCTTTTTTCACGTCCCACAAATAACGGCATCATCATATGCGGGAAAATGATGAGGTCACGTAGAGGAAGTAAGGGTAGTTGTTGAGTGTCGGCTGTGTTTTTGTTCGCCATTGAGAGAACTCCTTCCTTGAATAAAACCGGTAAATTTATTTTACCAGTTTTTTGCTCCCGATTCTCCGAATCGAGGACCAGAGGTTGCAGTTTAAGACAACTGTTCTGGTCAGGCGGGTTAATCCTAAATTCGCTATAATGTTAATTATATTGAATTGGACACCGCCGCCTTACTAATCATTTTAGGGAGAGAATTTAGAAGTTCAACGGCTTTTTTATTATTGTAGAAATAAAAAAATCTTTGGGTCTAGAAGTCATTTTTACACAATCTCCTGTCTGACAATTTACAGCTCATTTTGATACATAACTAGACAGTCTATACCTTAGGTCGCTTATATTCGTTTTAAAGCGGTTACCATCTTGCTTTATGTCAGGTTAATCAGGTGGTACGTGATGTTAAAAAACATTGTAAACAAATCTATTCTTTTGTCGTTTGTAGCTTCGTCTATGATGGCTAGTTCTGTTTATGGCGCGAAGATGGTCAGCAAATGTGACATGGACCAGAACATGACCAAGATCAATGGGACAAATATCAATATCAAGTACCCAATTGCCTCGGTTTCTAAATTATTTACCAGTTTATTGGCGACAACCACTTTTGACTTAAACACAACTTTTTCCACACAGGTGTTTGCCACCCCGGCGGAAAAGGGCATGCACGATGTGCATATCCAGGGTTCGCAGGATCCGTATTTTAACCGCTATAAAATGCATATGATTATTTCGCGCTTAAACGAAGCCGGTGTAAAATCGATCCGCTATTTAACTTTTGACGAAAATGTTAAATATCTTCATGACACTGATACATTCGCGGGTTTCAGGGTGCGTGTAAATGGCCGCAGTAAACTTATCCGCCCGACGGTTTTGAAAGAAGAATTAAGCTTTCCGTCAAAAGAGATCGTTGAAGCGCAATTAAAAGAACAGCGCGTGATTATGGCCAACTACCCGCAATCTTACCTCGCTGCCAAAGCAGCCGGTATTGAGCTTTTTAAATCGCCGAAGTTTACCGTGGTTAAAACACATTTTTTGCCTTCGACCCTGTTTAAAGCGGCGGCCAACACGATAAAACTTTACGTTTCGTCCCAGGATGTGCGCACGATGATCAAAGCCATGAACTGGAATTCGAACAATCATTCAGCCAACCGTCTTTTGGTGGCTTCGGGCGGTTTAGAAAAACTTAATGACTTTTACTACAACAACTTAAAAGTTTCTGAATCTGAATTTACGTTTGTGAACGGTTCAGGGCAAAACCATTCTCTGGACGGTTCAGGCCGTATTTACAACGAAGCTTCGTGCAGCGTTGTTATCCGCACCATCCGCGCCCTTAACTCGGCAGCGCAAAGGCAGAAAAAACAAATCACTGACCTAGTTGCGGTGATGGGTATCGATAAAGGCTCTACGGTCGGTGGTTCTGCGTACACCAGAACTGAAACCAGCGGCAAAGTCGTTGCTAAGACCGGCACGGTCGGCACCAACATTACTTTAGGTGGCGTGATCAACGGCACCAACGGCCCTCACTACTTTTTCTATAACGTAGCGATCGCGCCGGGTTCACGTAAGGATGAAAACCGGGCACGTGCCCTGATTAACCAAGAGCTCATCAAGCTGACCAAACAGGTACGTGGCGTTAAGTATGTTTACACAATGGATAATCCACTGAAAGACAATATGGATAACTACGATGAAGACGAAGCACCGGAAGACGTTGAAGCTTCACCAGAACAGGTTGAACAGGCGCAACCTGTTCAACAAGCTGCAATACCTGCTCTTCTTAAGAGAAAGACACAAAAATAGAATTTTTCACTAAAGGAAAATATTATGAAAAACACACTTTTGAGCTTGGCTTTAACTTTAACCGCGATCTCGGCGCAGGCCGGAGCATTTAAGCAGGTTGCCATGCATTGTAAAGCCACGGAACCAAATGTGGTGTCAGAACTCAGAGTTTCTGTACAAGAGCTAAATGATCAGTCGGTCATGAGTACGCTGGCAACTGTCAATGGTGCTTACTGCAACATCGACAGTGCGAGATTAAGCAGTGAAGACTTACAATCGATCTCAAGCCAAGCTGGTGAAAAACTGTTCTCTAAAAAATTAAAGCTAAGTTGCTATTCATCTCAGATCGCAGATAATGCCTTAAACGTGGTTCTGAATATCGATTCGGCAAAAAATTCTGTTAATTTGATTTATGTAAACGAAGCTTCAGCGCTTGAAGTTATCGAGATGAACTGCACTAAAGAAGGATTTTTCAAACGCCTTACAGATTCGTTAAAGTTTCCTGAAATTGGTTCGTAGTTCTGACTTTAAAACAGAATAAAAAAAGGAGAGTACTAAACTCTCCTTTTTTATTTTCAGGATCAGACGCCGATGATGATTACGCTGATTCTGATTCAGACTTTTTCGCTTTTTCAGCTTTTGCCTTCATCTCTTCATCAGTGTAGTAAACCATCTTAGGCTGTGCCTGTTCCTGGATAACTTTTTCGTCGATAATCACTTCTTTAACGTTGGTCATACCCGGGATATCGTACATCACATCTAACATTGATGACTCAATAACGCCGCGAAGACCACGGGCACCCGTTTTACGTTTTAAAGCTTCACGGGCGATGGCTTTTAAGGCTTCGTCTGTAAATCTTAAATCAACACCTTCAAATGAGAATAATTTTTGGTATTGCTTCGTGATCGCATTTTTAGGACGGGTTAAGATATCCATCAACGCATCTTCTTTTAACGGCGCTAAAGTTGCAATTGCCGGAAGACGTCCGATAAACTCTGGGATAAGACCGAACTTAGCTAAATCATCTGGTTCTACTTTAGCTAACAACTCTTCGATATTACCTTCGGCTTTGTGAGTGATCTCACCGCCGATACCCATTGATTTATTGACAGTTCTGTTTTCAACGATCTTATCAAGACCTACGAAAGCACCACCGCAAATAAATAAGATATTTGTCGTATCTACCTGGATAAATTCCTGCTGAGGATGTTTACGGCCACCTTTAGGAGGTAAGTTCGCAACAGTTCCCTCTAAGATTTTTAATAAAGCTTGCTGCACACCCTCACCCGATACGTCACGCGTGATTGATGGGTTTTCAGACTTACGAGAAATTTTATCGATCTCATCCACGTAGATGATACCACGTTTGGCTTTTTCGATATCGTAATCAGCAGCCTGCAATAAGTTAAGAACGATATTTTCAACGTCCTCACCGACGTAGCCGGCTTCTGTTAACGTTGTCGCATCTGCCATGGCAAACGGTACATTTAGTACACGCGCAATCGTCTGAGCGATTAAAGTTTTACCCGATCCGGTAGGACCGACTAATAAGATATTTGATTTTTGCAACTCAACATCACCGGCTTTTTTACCTTGCAGGGCATTGATACGCTTGTAGTGGTTATGGACCGCTACCGCAATGGTCTTTTTGGCTGATAACTGGCCGATAACATAGTCATCTAAAAAGGCTTTGATTTCAGCCGGTTTAGGTACCCGGAAGGCACCTTTAACTGCGACTTCTTTTTCTTTTTCTTCATCGATGATATCCATGCAAAGGTCGATACATTCGTCACAGATATAAACGCTAGGGCCAGCGATAAGTTTTTTAACTTCTTTTTGGCCTTTACCGCAGAATGAACATCTTAATTGAGCGTCTTTCATCTTTTATTATCCTTTATTCGCTTTGCGAGACTCGATGATATGATCGATAAGACCGAATTCTTTGGCCGTTTGCGCGTCCATAAAATTATCGCGCTCCATAGCTGCATGTAGCGTTTGATAGTCTTTACCGGTATGTTTTTCATAAATTCTTGTCAACTTTTCTTTTGTTTTAATCAACTCTCTGGCGTGGATCTCGATGTCCGTAACCTGACCAGATAGACCACCACCGGCTAAAAGCGGCTGATGGATCATGATACGAGAGTTCGGCATTGAGTATCTTTTCCCCTTCGTACCAGCATTTAGTAGCAAAGATCCCATGCTGGCCGCCATACCCATGCAATAAGTCGCAACGTCGCATTTTACAAACTGCATGATGTCGTAAATCGCCATGCCTGCAGAAACACTGCCACCCGGCGAATTAATGTAAAATTGAATGTCTTTTTCAGGATTATCCACCTCTAAAAACAGGAACTGGGCGATAATCGCATTTGCCACTTCATCAGTCACGGCCGAGCCTAAGATTACGATACGGTCTTTTAACAGGCGTGAATAGATATCGTATGATCTTTCACCTTTTGAGGTTTGTTCGATGACATATGGTAGTAGTGGCACTTCTGGCTCCTTCTGCTGCTGCTTCATTACCCACTTCAGGTGGTGTTGGCGCTGTGTTTTTTGTCGGACTTTTAATGGTCACACTTTATTTTTTTTAACATGAGTCCAGAAAAAGACTCGACTAGTCTAGTCGAAACGCCTCTGTTTAGGAAAACTGCTTCAATCTGTTCTCAATTTGGGTCAAAATGGGCTCCTATAAATTGAAGTAAATTTAATAGCTTCGGAAGGATACCCATGTCTACTTTGCAAGTGCATTTGCACGCTAAAGATATCTCTACTTTAAAAGGCCAAACGGTGGTTTTTTTCGCTAAACCAAGCGCAAAGAAAGACCAGCCGGCGGTTATCACTGAAAAAGACGTTAATGAAATTTTTGAAGAGTCATTAGCAGATAAAATCATCACAGGCTCAGCTAACGAAACTGTGACTTTCCGCGAAGCTAACCTAAACAATTTCCGCCACGTGATCATCGTGGGCCTGGGTAGCGATGCAAAAATGTCGGCTGAAACGGTTCGTCAGGCGGCAGCGGCTTTATACAAAGAAGTTAAAGCCTGCAAAGTGACAGAAGCGTTTGTGCAGTTAGACGGTTTAACCGGTTCTAAAAAAGACCTGGCTTCATACACGCAGGCTTTCGTCGAAGGATTACACTTAGTTGGTTACAACTTTGATGAATTAAAATCTAAACCTAAAGATAAAAAAGAAGATGTGATCAACATTCATTTAGTGACTAAAGCTAAAGACAAATCCATCGTTGCAGCTTTTAACGAAGGTACAATCCTGGCTTCATGCACGAACTTCGCTAAACGCTTGGGTGATATGCCAGGTAACTTGATGACGCCGACAATCTTAGCTGAAGAAGCCATGCGTGGCGCTAAAGGCACAGGCCTAAAAGTAACTGCCTGGGATAAAAAACGTATCGAAAAAGAGCGTATGGGCGGCTTACTTGGGGTGGCCCAGGGTTCTGACCAAGAGCCACGTTTTATCGTGATGGAGTACAATGGCGCAGCTAAAAGTAAAAAACCGGTTTGCTTTGTTGGTAAAGGTTTAACTTTTGACTCTGGCGGTATCAGCATTAAGCCAGGCGCAAAAATGGAAGAAATGAAATTCGATAAAGGCGGCGGCTGTGCGGTTATCGGCACGATGCTGGCGATTGCTCAGTTAAAATTAAAAGTAAATGTTATTGCCTACGTTGCTGCGACTGAAAACATGCCTTCGGGCCGCGCGACAAAGCCGGGTGATGTGCACACTTGCCGTAACGGTAAAACGTTTGAAGTGAACAACACAGATGCTGAAGGCCGTTTAATCTTATCCGATGCCTTAGCCTACGCTTCTGAACAACAACCGGCGGCGATCATTGATGCGGCGACTTTAACAGGTGCAATGGTTGTTGCTCTAGGCAACATCCACACTGGTTACTTCACTAAATCGGGTCCATTAAAAAATAAGATCGAAAAAGCAGCTACCACTTCAGGCGAAGCTGTATGGCACATGCCGTTTAACGAACACCACACTAAAGATATGAAAGGCACTTACGCTGATCTATCTAACATCTCTTACACAGGTGGCGCGGGTTCTGGAACAGCAGCAGCGTTTTTAGAGCAGTTCGTGGGCGAAGATATCCCATGGGCTCACTTTGATATCGCCGGCACTGGCTGGGCGTGCGGTAACCGCTTAAACTACTGTTCGGCTAAGGGCGCAACAGGCGTCATGGTTCGCACATTCGTTGAAATTGCAAAACAGTTCTAATTTTTCTGTTTCTAAAATAGAAACTCTTAAGAGGAGTCTTTAAAAGACTCCTCTTTTATTTGTCTTACACTTAGCTTTGATCTCACTGCGCTCTTCGGCCAGCACATACAGGCGAGTTACAATCGCTTCGACATCGGCAAAACGGTCGTTATCCATTTTATCTTTTAACAGCTGCATTTCGGTTTTTTTAAGATGTTCTTGCTCTTTGCAGCTTAGTTTATTAACGGCCGCAACAGTCGAGCACTGAACCAATAGAACCACCATGAATATTTTCATACCTTCTCCCGAAGTGAAATTTTTTGTGGTGGTTATTCTTTAAATCAAATAAAAGTGTAGCAAAAAAGGCCTGGCACCTTTTAAAATTCTAGGACTGTCGGTGTCTGTGATTGTGAAACTGTTTTTTCAAACGCCACAATTTTACTGTGACCGTTTTGATTCTTAAAAATCACCGAACGTAAGATCCACGTTTTTGGCCACTCATCCCCTGAGCCAGAAAACGTGAATGTAGACGTTAAACCATCAAATTTAAATGAAGCGTTCGAAGGCTTTTGCTGCAGGATTCTGGCGACCGGGATTTCAATCGAAGCCATTTCTACCGGGTCCTGCGCAGGAACACAGTCGGCATCAATGGTCATGACCGGAGGTTCACCAGCAACTGAAATACCATCACCTGAAAACTGGATTTGCACTTTCGGATACTGGCGGCAAACATTTGAAGATAGACTGGTAAAGCGGATAAATTTTTTACCATCGGGTAAGTTCTGTACCTGAATCTTATGTGATAACTCTTCTTTAAGTTGTTCAGGATCAAAGTTTTTTAACTGATGAACTTTCTGGCCAATCGCTGCCGGATCACGGTCAGAAAAATTTTCATTGAAGTAGCCGTAAAATAAAGAGAATCCCAGTGAAAAGGTCAGAAAAAATAAAAAGACTGACTTAGATTTATAAACGAATTGCTCCACTCAATACTCCTAGCTAAATGCTAGCATATTGAGACTAGATAGACCCGCACTCTGCTTTTTTGTAACCTTTAAATTGGACTTTCATCTGTTGCGCTTCTAGACCGATGGCCAGTAGACCCAGCTTGGCCGACCAACCGTAAACATTCTCCTTCGGACAGCCCTGGCGGTTATCAAGTAAGTCTGTCACACAAAGTTTTTTATAAACGGCACCCGGCGAATTTAAACTTTCAGTTGATGATTTTTCTGAGTGGGTACGTAAAAAACCACCGGCCAATGCGCAGCCGACCATATAGATCACCGGTTCGGCCGAAGCTTGTTCTGAAGTTACAACTGACGGAATCCCCTCTTGAATAATCACTTCTTCGACTTCACGGCCGCCTTTAGCCGCCTTCATTTTTTTACGGGATTTATAAGTCCACTCTTTTACTTCCTGGCCGGAAGTGACTTTGATTACGCCTAAACCATAAGTGCCGGCATTGTTTTTTACAAAACAAAATGGCTTCTGGTCGATTTTTTCTTCCTGATATTTTTGCTGAAGCTTCGCTAAAAACGCATCTACGCGTGCCGCCAGGGCATCGCGGCTTTCATCGCTATTAATATCAAAATGCTCAAACAGTTCGGTCTCAACCCGCATTAAAAACGGGTCAATGCCGATAATATCGGAAAAAGTATTAACCAGCGTATTATAGTTGATAAAATACTGCGATTTTTTTCGCTGGTACCAGCCCAGTTCGCGCGGCGGGTTCAGAGGCAATTGCAACTGTTCACCCCATTCGCTTAACGCCAGCGAAAAGTCGTTATTGCTGATCACGATATCAGGGTTAAACTGCTGAAAGCTCTGCGACGATGCATAGCCGCTGTGAGCGATGATTTTTTTTCCGGTTACGCTGGTTAATTCCAGCGGCGTTTCCAACAGTTTCGGAAAAGCCACCTGCACGTAAAAACCGCCGGCTGCGAGCAACTCTGAAATAGTCGCGACATTTTCCAGATAGTACGGGTTAGCCGTGTGTTCCTCAGTCACTAACAGAATTTTTTTAATGTTTTTTCCGTAGTGCACATGAATGTATTTTTGAAACAGATCTACTGCTGTTTCTTTATCGGTCGGGCAGATGTTATTAAAACCGGCCGGATAAATATTGGCATCAACGTTTGTGATTTTGTAGCCGGCATCGCGGATGTCGTAGCTTGAATAAATCGGATATTCTAAAGTTGAAGTTTGTTTTTTAAACCAGGTAAAAACATTATCAATATTCTTACAGATCTGGCCGTGAATGTACTCTTGCGCCCCTGTTTGTGTCATTTGCTACTCGTATAACCAGCGTTCAATTCTTTTTTGATACGCTTCTAAAAAGGTAATTAATTCAGCGGTTTTAACCGAACCTAAAGTGCTTGTTTCAAGATGTGAACTTTTTAACTTTTGTAAAGCCTCATATAGCCCTTGCGCAATTTTTTTGCGGTATTCAAGGTCCATTTTAGGTTCTTTTAAAAAGGTTTCGAAATAATCATAGCGTGAAGTCAGGATATCAAAAACGCGGCGGTACAGCTTAGGCTCAGTTTCAACTGCATATAACAGTTGCACCTGAATTTCTTTTAAATAAGTCACTTCCTCAACACAGTAGACACCACAGTTAAAATCCAGCGTCCAGCGTAAGTTCTCTAACGCCTGGGCCGTATCCTGATTTTTAGATGTCATAATGCGGGTGATATATTTTTTTTCGTCGGCGTTTTCGATCGGTGATTTTACCTTGGCTAAATTTTTCAGTAACAGCGCTTTGGCCTGCATAATCTCAAGCACTGTGCCATTTCCGGTCTGCATAAAATCACGTAGATTTAAAATCGCTTTTTCCGGCATAGCCGTCTGATCATAAACTTTACCCAGCAACATCACCGTCTGCGCGTAGTTTTCATCTTCGCGCACGACCGAATTTAATAAAAAAGGTTCGGCCTTTTCAAATTCAGATATCGATACGAGGTATTTGCCTTGCTCAAAATTAGAAAAAATCGGTTTGGCTTCCGGAGCACGGCCAAATAACGAACAACTAGATAAGCTCAATGTTGTGATAGATATCGCTAAGATTTTCCACATGTAACTGATTGTGACTGAGTTCATGGGATTTGTACACCTTAAGATGCGCACTGAACTTAGACTTAGACCCCAGAAGCCGCGCTTCTAAGGCTTTTAAATATTCAACATAGCGAACTAATGGCCCTGCAGTGACCTCTTCTTTGATCCATGCAGGCACACGGTTAATAATTATCGATTTTAAATTATAACCTTGTTTTTCAATATCGGCACTCAAACGCAGAGCTTCACTGATGCGCGACGGATCAAGCGCCGTAACCAAGACAAATTCAGTGCTTTTTGCCGTCAGCAACTTGTGGCAATCAGCGACCTGCTTTTCAAGCGGTGTTTGCCAGCGCTGAATCGCTTTAAAAAACAATCCCAGCTCTTTGACAAATTCGGAGCCGGTTAAATTTTCTAAAACTTTTAACACCTGCGTGGTGCCGGTATTGAGAATACGCTTAAAAAATCCAGTGTCTTTTTGTTCAGGATCACGAAACCACTGCGCTACCCCTTCGTTGAAAAGCTGCCCGAGTTTTTCCGGTGCGTGCAGAAAATGCCAGGTGTGCTGTGCCGGCGGCGTATCTAAAATCACAATGTCATATTCATTTGACTGAACAAATTCGTTTAGCTTAAACAGCGATGAAAAATCCTGCGAACCACTTAATTGCGTTGAAAGCTGCTTGTACAGTTTATTGTTAAGTAATTTTTCGACATCCTGGGTGCTGGCCGTCGCATTTGCCGCTTTTAACACGAACTCTTTAAAGGCTTTTTCGTGATTTAACGTGCAGGCAAAAAGATTTTCTTTAACCTTGTAAACTTCACCGTCAGGTTTAATGCCCAGCGCCTGGGCCAGACGTAACGACGGATCAATTGTTAACACTAAAACTTTTTTATCTTTGGCCAAACCTGAGGCCATCGATGCCGCCATGGTGGTTTTGCCGACCCCGCCGGTTCCGATGCAGATGATTGTTTTTGTGGTTGCGGCGATTTTTATCATAAAACTTCCTTTGATAGATATTCAGAAGCTTCATGCAGCAGTTTACCGGTATCAATTTCAGGAATTAACGGCACCGGGATAAAATTTATTTTATTATCGGTAAAGATTTTCTCGGCCAGTTCCTGTTGCTCAATCACATTGGTAAAATGTGTTCTTACACTCTCGGGCTGATTTTTTAGTTCGTCTTTACTTATGAAAAAATATTTATTCAAATACACTTTCGGTGTTAAACCGAATTCTTCTTTGATTGTGTGATACAGCTCTGCTGTTTCGGTGGCCGGCATTTCTTCCGGTAAAGAAACCAAATGTATATGGCAAAACTCGGGGTTTCGAATCCAGCTATCGATCGAACGGGTCTGTTCACCCATCGGACCAAACTGAATAATTTTTGCCAGGCCTCCGGGGGCGCGCAACATGGTGAGAAAATGCCCCGTTGCAAAGGCATCAAATACCATGTGTTGGTATTTTAACGGCGGCCCGTGCTTGCGCGGAAGCGAGGTCGCTCGGCCCAAAATGGCCAGCTCGTGCAGACCCGGCGATACATCAATCAAAGCCTTTGAAATCGGATTAGCAAAAAACAGTTTATACAGAGTTTCAACCTTAAGCAGGTGCATTGCATATTCTTTGAGGCATTCTGTACCCGTCCACTGGGCCAAATCGAAATAAGGCGGCGTACGTCCGAGATATTCCTGGTAGAAACTATGGTCGTTAAATTCTGCCAGCAAAATAGGCTTTTCCGGCGCCCCGCTTGGTTGCACCTTTTTAGCCAGACTTTGAGCCAGAGCCGCAGCGAAAAACGACTTTCCCACGCCCCCTTTTCCAGTCACGAAATGTATTTGTTGCTTTTGCATACAAACTACTCTAATTTCCCAAATTCAGTTAAAAAATAATTGTCAAATTATAGAGACAAATATCGAGATATTTTAAAAGGAGTCGTCGTGAAAGCACAAGTTCAAATCACTCAAGGGTTACAAAGAAAGATCAATGTTGAGATTCCGCAAAACGTTGTAACCACAGCTTTCGATAAAGTTTACCAAAGCATTCAGCGCAATGTGCAAATTAAGGGTTTCCGCAAGGGTAAAGCCCCTTTAGCAACCATCAAATCAATGTACAAAGCACAGGTACTTGGTGATGTGGCGCAAGATCTTATCCAAATGCACTACCCTCAAGCGATCAAAGATAACAACATCGATCCAATCAGCTACCCAGAATTCGAATTCGAAGATCCATCTGAAGGCAAAGACTTTAACTTCACCGCAATCATCGAAGTTCGCCCAGAAGTTAAAATTAAAAAATGGGAAGGCTTAGAAGTTGAAAAAGAGAAATTCACCTTCAATGATGCCCAATACGAACAAGTTTTAAACAATGTACGCACTTCACGCGCTAAAATCGTAGACGTGTTAGAAGTTCGCCCGGCCCAAATGGGTGATGTAGCGGTTGTTGATTTCGAAGGTTTTGTTGATGGCAAACCGTTAGAAAACGGCAAAGGCACTGACCACAATTTAGAATTAGGCGCAAAACAATTCATCGAAGGTTTTGAAGAAGGTGTTGTTGGTATGAAAGTTGGCGATAGCAAAACAATCGCCTTAAAATTCCCGGATCCATACCACTCTGCAGAGATCGCTGGTAAGCCCGTTGACTTCAAAGTAACTCTTAAAGGTCTTAAGAAAAAAGAATTACCTGAGTTAAACGAAGAATTATTAGCTCAGATCGGCACAAAACAAACTGTTGAAGAATTCAAAAAAACTTTACGTGATGATATCGAACAATCTGACAAAAAACGTATCGAAGATAACTTCAAAAACCGCTTAATCAAAAAAATGGTTGCCGCTAATCCAGTTGAAGTTCCGGCTTCTTTATTAAAAG
Organism: Bdellovibrio sp. SBM16; assembly: GCF_056175625.1. Classification (NCBI taxonomy): domain Bacteria; kingdom Pseudomonadati; phylum Bdellovibrionota; class Bdellovibrionia; order Bdellovibrionales; family Pseudobdellovibrionaceae; genus Bdellovibrio; species Bdellovibrio sp. SBM16. Next base: position 46,838 of record NZ_JBJKJG010000003.1, read on the forward strand.
ATCAAAAAGCTTCGTTAATCGAAGATTTCAAAAAACGTATGTCTGACCAAGGCATGAACGAAGCTGATTTTGAAGCTTACGTGCAAAAATGGGATGCCGATTTTGCAAAAACAGCTTCTGAAATGATCCAGTCTTCTTTCTTAATCGACGCTTTAGCAACTGAGCACAAGTTACAATGCACTAAAGAAGATCTAGATGCTAAATTTACTGAGTACGCAAAACAAACCGGCTTAGAAGAAGCTCGTATCCGCGAGTGGTACGCTAAACCTGAACAAGCAAGTCGCTTAACTTACATGATCACTGAAGAAAAAGTTTTAAAACTTTTAACTGACAAAGCTAAGATCAAAGAAGTTGATGCTAAAGAATTAAAAGAAGAACAAATCTAGTTTTTTTTGAAATTTAGAAAATAAAAAAGGCGACTTACAAGGTCGCCTTTTTTATTTTTATTTTTGCAGGGCATTTAACGTCTTCATCGCTCGTAAGTATGAATACGCCTGGTAGCCCTGATAATCGGTTTTAAACAGGCGCTCTTTTTCGGTTAACTCAGAATCTTTTTTGCTCGCCACATCTTTCCACCATGCGGCTGCACTGGTGTCGATCTTGGCCTTACCGGTGGCTTTTTTCTCTTTTTCTTTAACTCCCATTAAATGGCCAGAGATATCCTGCTCACGCATTGTTTTTTTCTCATTTAAGGCTTTGGCGAAAAGCTCAGAATTTACCTCTTCGATTTCAACATCTGGCTTGATACCTTCTGCCTGGATTGAAACGCCGTTTGGCGTGTAATAACGGGCTACGGTTAATTTTAGGCCTGAACCGTCACCTAACTTAATGACTGACTGAACCGAACCTTTACCGAAACTGCGTTCACCGACAATCAGCGCGCGCTTATTATCTTGTAATGCACCCGCCACGATCTCAGAAGCCGATGCCGAGTACTCGTTAATCAGGATCACGATCGGTACATCGCCATACTGCGCTTTTTTAGATGCATAGGTCACATCTTTGTTTTTAGGATCTCTGGCAATTGTCGAGACGATCACACCGTCTTTTAAGAACATATCGCAGATCTTGATAGCCTGATCTAATAAACCGCCCGGATTTTTTCTTAAATCGATAAGAATGCCTTCCATTTTGCCTTTGGATTTGTAATCAGCGAGAGCTTTTTCTAATTCTTTGTGTGTTGTTTCGATAAAACTTGTTACTTTGACGTATAAATAACCGTCATCAAGAGTTGTGGCTTTTACTGATTTGATTTTTACCTGACCGCGCACCACTGTGATATCCACAGGTTTATCCGAATTATCACGAACAACTGATAACACCACCGGATCGCCGCGTTTTCCCTTTAACAGCGCAGACGCTTCGACCAGCGAAAAGCCTTTTGTCGAATTGCCGTCGATCGCAATCACTTTATCACCCGGTTTAATGCCGGCTTTCCATGCCGGTGTATCTTCGATCGGAGAGATAATTGTTAATACACCATTCTGAATTGAGATCTCGATACCAAGACCACCGAATTCGCCGGCAGTTTCAGATTCAAAGTCTTTAAAAATATCCGGTGGCATGTAGTTAGTGTGCGGATCAAGTTCGCGCAACATCCCTTTGATGGCGCCGGCCACAAGTTTTTTTGTGTCTACAGGTTCAACGTAATACTGTTGCACCAAATTAAGAATCTTTGAAAAATTCTGTAAATCTGAATATCTTTCTTCGGCCCATGACCACATCGGTTTGGCCATCATTACGAAGAATAGAAGTAGTAACATTCCAGTGATTTTTTTAGTCATTGTCTTTCCTAACCCAGCTTAAAGGATTTAACGGTATGTTTAAGTGCCGTAGTTCGAAGTAGAACTCTCTGCCGTTGGTATTGGCGATAAGCTGCTCGTTGATCACGACGTCATCGACTTTAACTAAGGCATTATCCACCCCGGCGTACACTGAATAGTACCCACCTTTGTGACTTATAATTACAGAATCCCCCCAATAGGGAACACGGTCACGAAAAATGACCTTGCCTGGACCGAAAGCAGAGACAGCTTGTTTATCCTGTCCGTCTAACACTAGGCCTTTGACCAACAAGGCATACTGATTGTGCTGATCCTGTGTACTGCCAAAGCGTTCAAGTACCGGTGCTTTTACTGGCAGCGTAAGTTTGCCTTTAAAATTTAACAAGTGATCGAGATTGGCCATTTTTTCTAAAAGCGCCAATTGTTCCTGCTCGGCTTTTTTAAGCTTAACTTCCTGCTCCTGTAAAAGTTTTGTCTGCTCGGTTAGCTTTTTATTTTCGTCTTCTAACAGGCGTTCCTGATTTTTAACTTCTTCCAATGCCAGTTTAAATTCGTGTAATGCCGCCACATCAGCCGAGTTAATGTTTTTAAAAATTTTTAAATTGCGATCAAAGATGGCTTTATTTTTCGTATCCAGAGCCAAAAACCAACTCATGGATTTAACGCTTTTTTGCGCCAATAGCCGTTTAGCCAGATATTTTTTCTTATCTTCGATATTGTGGTTAATATCGGCTATTTGTTTCTGGGCGGCAGCGATATTCAGACTGTTTGCCGAGATCTTTCCGTAAGCTTCAGCAATTTCTTTTTCAATCTTCAGGATATTGTACTCGACCGACTTTTCAGAAGCCGCCTGTACAAACACTGTAAAAAACATGACCAGCAAAAATCTCATAGCCTACCGCTGAAATGACTTTACGACCGAACGTTTTAATACGAAATACAGCCCGCCAAAGTAAGCCACCGCAAAACTGCCCAGTAAAATTAAAACCTGCAAAACCGACAAAAATGTTAAGCGGTCGGCGATAAAGCGCAGATCAGGTGTGGCGTGCAGTTTAAGTTTAAATATCACAAAGAAAAAATATACGGCTAGCAGACTTAAAACGGCCGTTGATACAAAGTAACCCAGAAGATTTTTAAAATACTTCTTAACGATGGCACTGTAACTTTGGCCAAACAGGGCATAGATTTCGATCTGACGCTGATCTGAGTTGATAATGTTTTTAACCAACAACGATGTTAACAAAGCACATAGCAAAAAACTCACGGCAAAAAGAGTAAAAGTAAATGCACCGAGACTTTTCTGCAAAGAAGCATAGCGCGAAAAAACCTGATCAACTGCGATAATTTCATCAACTAATTCATGGCCTGACTCTGCTGCCATGAATTGCTTACGGTCTTCCAGACTGGCAAAAACCACTTCATACGAAAGTGGCACCAGATCAGTCAGGGTGTCTAAATCCGACAGGTTTTTTGAAAAATCACCGAAGGTGCTTTTAAAATCATTAACGGCTTCTTCTTTGCTGATCTTTTTTACTTTTTCGGCAGCTGCTAGTTTCTCTGAGGCAAACTTATCCGCTTCTGTTTCTAATGTCGTTTGTTTAAAATAAATCGTGGCTTTACGAAAATCTTCGGCATCACCCATAAAAAGACTGATGTTGTTCTGACTGACTGAGATTGCGACCAACAAAGAGAAAAATAAACCGATGATGATATGAAATACGCTTTTCATACGATCTCTCCGTTTTTTAAGCGGATAGCCTTGGCCTGGATTTGACTCATCAGGTTTTCGTCATGGGTTGCAAACATTACGGTTGTCTGCCATTTAGTCAGCTCTTTTAAAATCATCAAGATATTCAGACTTGCGGCTTTATCTAGGTTTCCGGTTGGCTCATCGGCCAAGATAATTTTTGGTCGGTGGATTATGGCACGGGCTACGGCAATTTTTTGCTGTTCACCACCCGATAAAGCTTCGGGAAATTCGTCCAAGTTTTCATGTTTGATGCCGACCAAATCCACAATCTGCATGAGTTCAGCATCGATTTCTTTTCTTGATTTGCCGATGACTGCCAGCGGAATTTCCAAATTTGCACGGTTTGAAATTTCGGGAATTAGCTTAAAATCCTGAAATATGATCCCGATCTGACGGCGGTATTCGTGGATATTGTGATAGTTATACCCGGTCATATTTTTACCGAACACCGAAACTGAACCACTGGTTGCAGATTCCTGCGCCGATAAAATTTTAAAAAGTGTTGATTTGCCGGCGCCCGAATGACCGGTCAAAAAAATAAAATCGCCTTCGTCGGCAGAGAAAGAAATATTTTTTAAAGCATGGCGGTCGTTCTGATAGGTTTTATAAACGTGACTCAGCTCGATAATCGCCATTACAATCCACCCTCATGAACCCAATCAATTACTTTTTGGTGCAATTGCTGTGCATAACCATGGCGAACCAGATCTGTGAGCGGTGCCGTTAGTTTTTCATAAGGAACTTCGAACGATTTAACCATGCGGCCCTGCTGGTAAACGCGCGTAACTAATTTTTTATGCTCGTGACCCCAGTCTTCGGTCTGCACGTGCACGCTTTCGCCTTTAATAGTTAAGTCGGTATTAATTGAAGTTTTCATTGTTAACTCATCAATAATAAATGTGATGCGGGGAACATAGTAAGAGCTATTCTGTATTCTGGGCTTTGGTCTGGCTAGTAATTTAGTGTTTATATTTAAAAAAAAAATTACTATTGATTTGATGCTTAACACAAAACTGCAATCAGAAGAATTTAAGTTTTATTTTTTATTTTTCTTAAGCGTTATGTTCTTTTTTTCTATGCTGGCACCAATTTCTTACGGGGATTTGGGGGTTTGGATTGCAGAAGGACGCCAAATCCTTCAGCAAGGCACAGTCTATATCCGCGATGTGCATTCTTTTAACCCAACTGATGTGTTTCCGTATCCGTGGTTAAGCTGTTTATTCTATTACTTTCTCGATGCTAACTTTGCTTTAGATAGTATTTTTATACTTCACCGTATAATTCCGGTTGCGGTGGTCGCATTCTGGCTAACGCGCTACCCGACCTTATCGACTAATATTGGTTTGCTCTGCCTGCTTCTGTGCTTTCGAGGCGTTGGCATGTTAACCATAGACCGTCCGGCACTTTTGGTGCTGCCTTTAATTCCATATTTTTACGAACTGATCGATAGCGAAAAAATTTATAACAAAAAACTGAAGAGTTTATTCCTGCTCGTCCTATGGACCAATCTGCATGGTTCATTTGTCTTGTTTTTGCTGTTACTCGGATACAAAAACCTAGTGCAATTTGTTAAAAAGCCCAAGAGCCTGCGCCAAGATCAGATCCTGTTTTTCGGCTTGGCTTTGCTGGCAACCCTGATCAATCCGTGGGGTTTTAAAATTTATAATTATGTTTTAAAGACAGCCGAAGTCTCAAAAATACGTATGGGGGAATGGCAGCCACTTACGCTTTTTGAAAACGGCCAGATCGCTTTTGACTTTTTTTATTTCTACTTTGCTCTGCTGTTATTGACTGCTTTTATTATCCGTAAAAGAAAAGTAAGTGCGTTTATTTCTTCTCCCCTGCCACTGGTGGTTATCTCGGCCCTGCTGGCCGTACGCAATGTGCCGCTGTTTTTTACGGTGCTGCCGCTGTTCTGGGGAAAACACCTGATGGATGCATCTGTCGTGCGCGGCTATGCGGCGGCTGCCAGCCCGGTTAAAGTTTTTTTACACCGTTGTGTGGTGGTTGTCTTTGTTCTCGCCGGCATTTTTATGTACTCCGACCACAGCGAAAAAATCCGTTCGCAGCTATCTAAAAATGCCCAACGCTATGATGAAACCAGTGCCTTTCGCATTGCGGACTACCTGCAGAATGTGGCCAATAAAAAAATTTTTAATGACTGGATTCTCGGCTCATTTTTTATCTATGGCCAGAGCAATCAGATTTTTATTGATACACGCAATATTATCTATTCAGACCAGCTCTACAGCGAATATCTAAGTATCGTCGAAAATAGAGATGGCCACGCTGAATCCCGCCTGGATAGGCATAATGTCGATTACGTGGTCAGCGCGATGAACACGCCCCTGACAACGACCCTGATGGCCTCTAAGGGCTGGACATTCATCATGGAAGATAACGGCTATTCGCTGTTTGAAAAGAAACAGTAAGAAAAAGCGACCCGAATCTCATTCTGAGACAGATGTTTTATCTGATCTGGACTATAATCTATTCAAGTTTTTCTTAAATTAAGTCGATAAATTCCCTGTATAGTTTTATAGGGGGACAGCAATGTTAGCTAAGTTAAGAAATCGTTTAAGAAAAAACATGTTAAAAAATAACCGTGGTCAAGGTGCGACCGAGTATATCTTACTAGTTGCGGTTGTTGTTGGTATCGTCATGGTTTTCGGACCAGCGATCAAATCTAAATTAAGATCTACAACAGACACTCTAGGTGATAATATCGGTAACGTAACTAAAGACGCGATGTCGCCGTAGTGATATGACTATTGAGTATGTCGTACTCTTAGCATTAGCGGGCTTAGTTTTAATGCCCGCTTTACTAAATGCTCCCAAGAAAGGCTTCTATAACGGAAGCGTTAAACTAGGTGCGCGCGTAGAAACGCAAATTGCGACAGGCAGTGGCTTTAAACCGTATCCTGGCGGAGGCGACAATGAAAACGTGCCGTGGGCAAAAAAAGAGTGAATTCTCTGGTTTTCGTAATCAACGGGGACAATTTGCTATCGAGGCCGTATTACTGCTAGCCGTTCTTATCGGTACGTTCATGTTTGTTACCGGTATCGTTAAAAAAGAAAAAATGCTTACTAAATTATTTCAAAAACCAGTACTAAGCCTGCGCAATATGACTGGCTTTGGCACTTTTCGCGAATCTTGTGAAGGATTAGGCGCGAACAAGAAAAAACAAAATCTTTCGCAGTGTCATCCTAACTCTATTAGCCGGGCACTAAGCTCAAAACCCGAGTAAGCCCATGAAAAAGTTCAGCCAGCTACCAAAAAATAATTCAGGTTTCATGACAGCAGAATTTCTTTTTGCTTTCACGATGGTTATTGGCTCGGGCATTCTTATTTTTGCACTCACCTTTGCTCTTACAACTATTGAAATCGCCCAGTATATCGTTTGGTCTGCGGCGCGGGCCCATTCTGTAGCTAATCTAACAGCGGTGGATTCTAGAACAGCAGGAGAAACCAAATACACAAATCTAACCGCGGCGTTTCCGTTACTGACCGGTAACGGATCTGATGCGCCCTGGTTTAAAATGCCAACCGTTAATGAATCTAGTAATTTTCTCGTCGGCGATCTTTCGATTCTCATCAAACAAAAAGACAGCGCGATCGACCCGAACAATGCCGCCTCTTCGGCCGGTGAACCACGTCATCCGTGGATCGGCGTACAGTCAAGTATCGATCTGGTTTTATTAAAAAATGTAAATGTGCCTTTCTTGGGTAAAATTACTGAATCACCGGATGATTTAAACTTTCCGGTGCGCGCGATTATCTTTCGACACCCGTCTTACGATGAATGCCGCAAATTTTTTTCTGCCCGCTTTGAAAAAGGCATAAAACAAATGGAAGCCGAAAATGAATCATCGACACAGCTAACACGTTGGGGAAATTTCCCTGCTGCCGGTGAAACTGATTACAGACCTATGGAAGACAACGGGTGCTAACATGAGTAAAAAAATGCGCACCTTTAAAAAGTCAGAACGAGGTATGGCCTTAATCGAATCGATTCCGGTTTTATTTACGATTATTGTTTTATTTAATTTTTCTCTCGGTTTTTTTGGAGCCATCCATTCAGGAATCTTAAATTCTATCGCATCTTATAATTACGCTTTAGAAACCTTTCGCTTTCGTACGGATTTAATGTATTTCCGTCCCGGTGCTGAGGCCAGTATTCATTATAAAAAAGCCAAAAACCGCGTCCATGGCACAATTCAGGATGGTAATACAGCACTCGAGCAAAACGACATTTGGCCGGCTACTTACCGTGCGGTGACCTTTTCTTCAAACATTATCATGCCCGGCGAAGGAGCCAGCCATAAGTATGCAGATAAAGATAATGACGGTGTCTGGAGTGTCAATTCGGACTTTGAGCCAGTCAAGGACAGTCCAAAAATTCCAGAAATATGGATCAAGACCGTTTATGGAATCTGTTTAAATGCCGATTGTGAATAAGTAGTGTAACTCTATTCGGGGGAATCATGGGACCAAATGAATCAAAGAATTTGTGGATCTCTTTAGGTGCAGGTATTTTTGCGACCTTTATGTTATACACTTATTCCCAAGAGAAAAAAGCTGAAGTTGATAAACAGCTTGGTGCCAAAGTCCGCGTGGTGGTGGCCAAAGAAGATATCCGTGATTTAGATACCATCTATGACAACGTTTTAGAGGTTGTCGAAAAATATAAAAGTGATGTTGAGCCAGATTCATTTACAGATATTCCTGATGTTGTCGGTACAGTGGCCGCCATCCCGATTAAAAAAGGGCAAACGTTAACTAAGAATAAAGTCTTAGAGCCAGGCCCTGATACCGGTATGGCAATTCAGGTTTCGCCGACAAAACGTGCTGTAACTATTCCGGTAGATCCGACCCGCGCCAATGCAGGTTTAATCCGTCCGGGTGACCGTGTCGATATGTATGCCGTGGTTGAAACCGGTAAAGGTGCTGCGCAAAAGCGTGAGTCTTTGTTGTTGATCCAAGACGTAATTATTCTGGCGACCGGCGTAAATTTAAATAACAGTATTCCACGCACGATCGAAAAAGATCCATCTGGACGTGGTCTTATTCAGACAACGTTAACCGGCGATACTAAATACGGAAGTATCACGATCGAAGTCGATTCTGCAGTAGCGCAGGATCTAATTTATCTGGTGTCGACAAGCCCGAGCAGCTTATTTTTCTTACTGCGCAATCCACATGACCGTAAAAGTGTACCTAGACTTCCGTCCTCTACCGCGGAATCGATTCAGCAAAAATACACTAACCAGACAATGGGACAGTCCAGTGGCTTTTCTCAGCCATTTCAGCCAAACTTAACTAATGGAGCTGGAGGTCGTCCTCCAGGCAATTAGAGGATGATTGAACGAAGCGTAGGTTTACGTTTACTTTTTATTTTATTTTTCGCATTTGAATTTGCAAATGCACAATCCTCTGCGCCCGTACCCGAAGAAAAACCGGTCTATGAAGAAGTTCAAGAAGGTGGCGGCACCAATGTTAAATTATTAGGGGCAGAACCCAATAAACGCCGTATCCGCCGGCACTTAAATCTGATCGCGGGCATGAAACATGACGAAGAAATTTTAATTCCGGAAATTCCACTCTCATACAAAGGTGGCGGCGTAGACCTGGTCGAAATGCAACGTATTAAAGGCACTGATACTTTTCGTATTTTGCCTACCAAGGTTGGTAACGGGATTGTCACAATTCACAACAAAAAAACCGGGCAGATTTTAGTAGAACTTCGTGTCGATATACGCGACCAGACGATCGAAAAAACATTACGAGAAATTCAGGCGCTGCTAGCCGACATCGAAGGCATCGAATATAAAATCGTGAACAACCGCATTCTTCTGGATGGCTTTGTGCTCTTGCCAAAAGATTTAAAGCGTATCGGTCAGGTTATCGGTCAGTTTAAAGAAGGCCAGATGGCCAATATCTCAAGCTTAGTCACCTTAAGCCCGTTGGCAAAAAGAAAAATCGTTGAATACATCGCCCGCGATATTAATAACCCCGAGATTACCGTTTCTTCGATCGGTGACTTTATCAAGCTTGAAGGCTTCGTTAATTCAGCAGAAGAAAAAAACCGCATCAACGATGTCGTGCTTTTATACTTACCGGATATCGTTACTGAAAAAGGTCAGGAGCATTTAGTCAATCTGGGAGTGGCTGACCGCCGGGCGCAAACCGACATCGGTGCCTATATCATTAATCTGATCCAGGTCCGCCGTGCCGAAGAAAAAATTGAACCGCCACCTAAAATGATTCAGTTTGTGATTCACGTCGTTGAATATGCTGAACGTTATTTAAAAAGTTTCAATTTTACCTTTTCGCCTTCACTGCGTGGTTTAGGTGAAGCGCAGACCCAGGGGCAAGCCAACGCGCCGGGAAGTATTTCTGAACTGGCGGCAATTGTAGATAACTTACTGCCAAAATTAAACTGGGCCAGAACACACGGTTACATCCGCTTATTAGATACCGCATCACTATTAACCCAGGATAAAAATCCTACGGCCAGATTATCCCGTGGATTCAGTGTGAATAACGGTTCAACCACTGCAGCCGGTGGCCAGTCAGCCAACGGACAGGCTTTTACGCTGTCTCTGAGCCTATCTAACCCGACCATTAAATCGGAGCGTTCTGAATTAGTTGAAACGACTATCGATGTACTTACGACGGCACAGAATACAGCACCGATAGGTTTATCATTTTTACCGCAAACCAATGTAAACACCAAAGTCTCAATCCGCAGCCGTCAAAGTGCGGCCATTGCCGGCATTATCTCTAAAAAAAGTGAAAATCAGTTCGGCGGGCCTACCGGTGCCGGCGCGATCGTGACGCTAAACCACGGAAAAAGTTATACCAAAAATTCAAACAATTATGTCTTGTTCGTAACACCAATTATCAAATCATCAGCAAGTGCCGGTGTTGAACAGGTAAAAAAGAAATTTCGATTTAAAGATTAGTAACGCCCAAAAGGAGTATTTGTGGCAATAAATTCAAACTGTGCATTAATCGCTGTGGTCGGCGGTAAAGGTGGCGTCGGTAAATCCGTATTTGCGGCCAACTTAACAGCGGCTCTTACAGCCGAGCTGAGAACTCCGGTTCTGTTAATTGATTGCGACACTAAATCTGTGGGCGACCAGAATATTATTACCGGCTTAAAGCCAGTGAAAACTTTGCGTGAACTTGCGACCTCGACCCAATCACTGAATTCTACTCCGATTCAGCAGATCGTAACCCAGCATCCCGCAGGCTTTTCATATATAGGCGCAGTTCGCGGTCCGGAAGAAATTTTAAGTGTTAACCCGGATAATTTATCCAAGCTGATCGAGTTTTTCTCGCGCAGTTTTAAATTTATCGTTGTCGACTGCGGTAACGACTTAGGCCCGATGCAAAACACTATTTTAGCAGATGCTACGGCTATTGCCCTGATCTCAACACCGGAAATCCTGGTGGTGCAACAAACGCAAAGAATGATCAACGAGTTAATGACCCAGTCAATTCCGCGCGAAATGTTTCAGTTAGTTTTAAATAAAGTCGGACCGAATGGTTTACAGCCTCAGATGATCGCACAGCACTTGGCCTTAGCGCCGATGGCGATGATTCCGTCTGATGAAAACACGACCATGGCTTCAATTTCACAATCGAAACCGTTTGTTGTCGTAAATCCGAAAGCCCCGATCTCTGCGGCTTATTTTGATTTCGTCAGAAAATTATCCGGTGGTACCTTACAACGTCTTAAGAGCATGCAAAAACCAAAGCCCGCGCCTGCGGCAGCGGCCTCGGGTGCAGCTCCGGGAGCAGCAAATCCTGAAGTCGCTAAGGGTATGGATCCGTGGATTGTAACAAAGCTGCGTGTGCATTCTGAATTAATCAGAACCATTGATTTAAAAAAGATTTTAGCAGAAGCCAACGAAGGCGAAAGTAAAGAAAAAGAATTACGCAATAAAACCCAGCGTGATATTTCGGGGATTGTCGACAAAGAAGCTCCGGATCTTTCGCGTGAAGACCGTCAAAAATTAACCAAAGAAGTGCTAGAAGAAGCATTGGGCCTTGGCCCGTTAGAAGATATGTTAGCCGATCCTGGTATCTCAGAGATCATGGTCAACGGTGCCAACAAAATCTTTATCGAAAAAGGCGGTAAGGTTCAGTTAAGCGGAATTAAGTTTACTTCGAATGATCACTTGCGCCGTATTATTGAACGCATCGTAACCCCGCTTGGACGTCAGATTAACAATGCCACTCCTTATGTGGATGCGCGTTTAAAAGACGGTTCGCGTGTTAATGCGGTGATTGAGCCTCTGGCTTTAGACGGGCCGGCCCTGACAATTCGTAAGTTTAAAAAAGGCGGTATCAACCCTGAAAAATACATCGAATTCGGTTCTGCAACTAAGAACATGTTAGAGTTCATGCGTATTTCGGTTGAATACGGTTACAACGTCGTTATCAGCGGCGGTACCGGTTCCGGTAAGACCTCGCTATTAAATATGATATCTTCGTGGATTCCGGCGCACGAGCGTGTGATCACCGTGGAAGATGCGGCCGAGCTGCAACTGCAACAGGAACACGTGGTGCGTTTAGAAACACGCCCGCCTTCGATGGAAGGTACAAACGCTGTCACCATCCGTGATTTAATTAAGAATGCCTTACGTATGCGTCCCGACCGTATTGTGGTGGGGGAAACGCGTGACGGCGCCGCTTTAGATATGCTTCAAGCAATGAACACCGGTCACGATGGCTCAATGACAACGACACATGCCAACTCGCCACGTGAGTGTATCGCCCGTTTAGAGACACTGGTTATGATGTCAGGTTTAGATTTACCGGTACGTGCAATCCGTGAACAGATTGCCGGTGCAGTTGATCTGATCGTACAGATCGTGCGTCTCTCAGACGGTTCGCGTAAAATCATCAGTATCACCGAAGTCGTCGGCATGCAGGGTGATGTCGTAACATTAGCCGAAATTTTCAGATTTAAAGAAACCGGTTACGATAAAAACCGTCGCATCATCGGACAGTTCCAGGCAACAGGTACGGTTCCGTCGTTTGTACAAGAAATCAAAGATAAGGGTGGCAACATCCCGATGGAAATCTTCTCTAACGAATCACCAAAGCCAACCCCTGCCGCAGCAGCGGCTCCGGCGGCAGCGGCAGCAAAACCGGGAACTGGAACAGGAACGCCAACTACACCACCGAAAAAAGCGGGATAGTGGAGTAACGTATGGATTTGAGTATTTTCAGACATGAATGGTTAGTTTTTCCGCTGTTTGGAATCTCAGTATTCTTTGCGGTGTATATGTACGCCGATACGATTTTTAACAAAATCAGCCGCAGCGGAGCACAAAAAAAATCAGAGATCATGATGCACATGAAGCTCTTAGGTATGGATGTTGACGAGAAAAAAGTTATTCGTCTGCAGCTGCTTTCAAGTCTCGGAGTCGGCTTTCTATTTTTTATGCTGGTTTGGCCAAACGCCGCGGTCGGCCTGTTTCTGGGAACATCAATTGGTATCGCCGGTTTTCAGGTTTTACCTATCGTTTATAAAACACTTTACGAACGACGCTGTAATGCCTTTGTCGGCCAGATGGTCGATGCCTTAACTATTATGGCCAACGGGGTTAAATCGGGCTCGAATCCGCAGCAAACCATGCAACGTGTTGTTGAAATCATGGCTAATCCTGTTAAAGCCGAATTCAATCAGGTTCTTACACAAACACAATTCGGCCAAAGTTTCGAAGAAGCCTTAACTGATTTAGCCGAACGTATTCCTAGACCAGACGTGCAGATGTTTGTAACTGCGGTGGTCATTCTAAAAGAAACCGGCGGTAATATGGCTGAGACTTTCCAGACCATCGTCTCGACAATCCGTGAACGCCAGAAATTAGAGAAGAAGATTTCCGCTATGACTGCCCAAGGCATCATGCAGGGAATCATCGTTTCCTGCATCCCGTTTGTAATGGGTATCGTTTTCTTTGTCCTAGACCCTAATTTTATCAAACCTATGTTCGAAACCACTCTGGGCATAATTATGCTCGCCGTTATGCTAGCTTTGCAAATCATTGGTGGAATCGTAATCAAAAAAGTTGTTACAATAAAAGTGTAGAGCCTTAACTGTAAGGCTATTCAAGACATACGAGGTTACTAATGATGAAGACATGGAACGTTCTTCTTGCGGTCACTGCGACTTTTGCGACTTTAACTTTATCTCAGCAAGCTTATGCTTTAGTGGATATGAATAACGCAGGTTACTCTAACACGTGGACTGACTTAGAAGTACCCGGCACAGGCTACGATATGCGAGTATTGCGCGCTTACAAATCACGTACGATTTATAACGGTCTGTTCGGCTTTGGCTGGTGTTCTGAATTCGAGACCAAATTAGAAACAACACCTGAAGGTAACATTAAAATTTCTGAGTGTGGTGACGGTCAGGAAATCGTGTATTCATCGCGTGAACTGACAAAAAAAGATGTTGAAGGTTCTATCAAACAGATTATCACGAAAATGCGTGCCGATAAAAAATTCAGCGGCAACACGGCAGATTACTGGAAAAACATCGAATCGCAACTTTATGATGATTTAGAGCTGCGTTCGCAATATGCCCGCCAGTTCGGGATTATCGTTCCGGTTAAAGAAGGTACTAAATACAGTGCCAACGCAAAAGAAGTTGAAAATGTTGTTTTTGCCAAGGGTGTTTACACCCGAACGTTACCAGATGGCAGTATGCAACGTTTTGACGGCGCTGGCCGCCTAACCCACATGTATGATAAAAACGGTAACTTTTTAAAATTTGATTACCAAAAAGATTTATTAATGGAAATTACGGATAACAATGCCCGTAAATTAACTTTTAAATACTACCCGAACAAAAAAGTACAACGTATTACCGGCCCGAACGGTTTAATGACTGAGTACAAATACAACCAGCAGGAAGACTTAATCTGGAACCGCAATGCCTGGGCCCGAAAAGAAACTGATGTTTACACCTACGAGTACAACGAATTCCACAACTTAACTAAAGCCAGCTGGCCGGATAAAACATCGATCTCTATCAAATACGATAACGTCAAAGACTGGGTTTTATCGTTCACTGACCGCGATAAGTGTGTTGAGTCGTACAAATACGAATTTTCAACCTCGAATCCGAAATTTAACTACTGGTCTACGGCTACTAAAGTCTGCGGCAAGCAAACTTTGGCCACGAACCGCTACGAGTTCTGGCATAAACAATTACCGAACGGTCAGGTGGTTCTCTCGCGCTTATTAACCAATGTAAATGGCTCGATCCGCGATATCACTTACCATGATACTTTCGGTAAGCCGGTAACGATCAAAATCAATAACGATCGCATTGATTTTGAATACTATGCTGACGGTCTGCCAAAAACCAAAACAACGGCCACAGCCAAATTAGAATACTCGTATGATCCGGTCATCAAACGTGTATCCAATGTTAAGACCAGCTTTATTAACGAAAAAGGTAAAGCGACTGTCGTGCGTGTAACTGCATTTAAATATGATGCTAAAGGTAATTTAACTTACGCTGAAAACTCAGACGGTCAAAAAATCAATATGACGTATGATATGAAAGGCCGCATTCAATCAATCACTGACCAGGCTAAAAAAGTCGTGAAGATTGATTATGAAGAGCGCTTCGGTAAACCGCAGACCGTCACTCGTCCCGGTTTAGGTTCGATCAAAGTGTCTTATAAAGCTAACGGTGATATCGCCAAAGTAGATAGCGCTGACGGCCCTGCAGTTGCGTCACAGGTTGCCAGCACTTTTAACAATTTATTAGATGTGATTGCTCCGGCAACACAAGAATTATACTTATAGGAGCGATACGATGAAAAAATTAATCTCTTTATTAATGATCGTTTTGTTCTCGGTAATTGCTTACTCTACCCAGGCTTCGGCTGAAGATTCTTTTCCTAAAGGCCGTACTGCCGCAGCAGGTGATGAGCCTAATGGTGATGGCCAACCGGTTGAAGAAGTAAATCAAGCCGGCGTAACCGTATTAGGTGCGGGAAAACAACAGGCCAAAACCTGCATCGGCTGCCAAACTGCCGGAAAAATTTTGCTGTCGTCATCAACCCGCCGTGCCAGTCCGGGTGTAAGACAACAAACAGGAGTTGGTGGTAATGAGGGTTCATCAAATTCAAGTGACCCTGTGGGCACCGGTAACTAATAGCCTCGCTTTTACTTTTTCTGGCTTAACAGCTGTCAAAACTTTAGTCGTTTCTCAAACTGAGACGACTTGCTAATCCCCTGAAATCACAGGGGATTTTTTATTGTCTAAAGTCGTGAGTCTTGGCACTCGGTTCGCTATGTATTCTGGTATAACGAACCCTTTAAAAAGAGAGGCTCACATGAAAAAATCAATTATCGCACTAGCAGCTGGCTTATTATTCACATCGATCTCAATGGCATTATCTACGCCAGGATCCGCATCGAATGCACCGATCGTATTACCGTGCGGCAAAATTTTTACTAAATCTGTAGCCCGTGATGATAAAAAATCAAATTTTTATGCGCAGATGTTAGCTAAATCATCTACTGGTACTTCAAGCAACATGAAGCCAGGTAAAGCAGCTAACTAAGATTTACTCTTCAGTTATTTCGTCTTCATTATAATCAGACTCAGCAGTCTCCCCCAACTGCTGGGTCTTTTCTTTTTTCTCTAGCTTACGAAAAAGTCCCGTGTTGGCGCTGGCCTGTCCGGCAGGAACCGATTCGCTGCGGCGGTAAGAGGCCGAGCTTAAGCCAGAAACACTATCACCGAATTTATCTGAAATAAAATTTTGCGTCTTAGCCACACCTTCGCGAATGAGCTTTACGCCGCCATCAGCAGCTGCGCGCACCCAATGGGCCGTATCTGAGTGTTTAAAGAATATAAAAGCTTTGTTCTCTAACGTTTCGCCCGAGATCCGGGTCTGTGAAAAGATTACGATTACACAAGAAATTAATAAGCATTTAAGAACAAATTTGAACTCGTCCATGTTGGTTACCTCGTTGTCCTTACTCTAGTTTATAGAATGATAAATCAAACACAAACTACGTTCATTAAAGCTGGCCGAAAGCACAGCCACAAGCTTGCGAGCGAACCCCTTTCGTTAGACAATATAGCTATGAACATCATCAGACTGTCAGCTTTGTGTTTTTTGTTTTTTGGCTTTTCGGCGTTTGCGCAATCGACCAGCGTAAAAAGTAAAACCCCGTTTCCGACCAAATATACAAGTGCCGCCGATCAGGCCCTGGTGATCAAAGCCGTTACTGTTGCGCCGGTCTATGATAACTCAAACAATATCTATAAAAAATCAGCCGAAGAGCATTTAAAAACGCTAATCAAAGAAGATTATTTCTGGGCCCTGGCTGATTTTTCGGCCCCCAAAAAAGAATTACGCGTTGATGAATTCGATGAAGACGCACAATTGACTTTACAAGTCTTAGAAAAATCACAGGCTGATGCAGTAGTTACGTGCTTTTTGATCAAAGGCCCGCAGGGACTAAATATTCAGATGAACCTGTACACCCGTGATGGCGGTAAACTGCTGGTGCGTGAAGAGTACCAAGATGCCAAACTGTTCGAGATAGCTAAAGTTAAAGACGTTCTTACAAAAATGTATGCAACTTTAAAGTCAAAACTTCCCTACAGCGGGTACATCACCAGCCGCAGCGGCAACAACGTAACCGTCAATATTGGTAACAAAGCCGGCGTTAAAAACGGCGATGTTTTAACCCTGGCACAGATTCTAAAAATCAACCGTCACCCTAAATTAAAATTCATGACCAGCGTTGAAAAAGAAATCATCGGGCGGGTGTCTTTAACGCAGGTCGAATCAGATTCGAGTTTCGGCGAAATTACCTTTGAAAAAGAAACCGGCGTTATCGAACGTGGCACAAAAGTTTTACCGCTGGAAGGTGTAAAGTACGCACCTAAAGGGGCTCCGGCATTGGCCGAAATTTTACCTAATGAAAATAACCCGGTTGAGTGGTTACCGGCTCCAACACCACAATACGGAAAAATTTCACTTATGGGCGGCTTCACTGATTTTTCTGACAATGCCGTTTTAGTCAACGGCACCAGCATCGAATCAGAAAAATCGCTGGCGTTAACGTTTGATTTAGCTACTGAAATCTGGATTACTCCGGAATATTTTGCCGAACTGCAACTGCAGCAAGCAAGCTTTAAGGCAGATAACGGCCTAGCAGGCTCGGCACCGAGTTCGTTAAACTATACACTTAATAAAATGGATCTTTCATTTGGCTATAAATATTTAATCGACGGAAACTTCTGGGGCCCCCAGATTATGGCAAGTCTTGGTTATTACACCCACAGCGTACGGGTATCCGACTCGACACCGACAGCTTTTACATCTTTTGATTTAACCGGTATTGATTTAACTGTGGGTGGTATGTTTCCGGTGACCTTAAAAAATGATGTGGCAATCGGTGCGCAGGCAAAATTTTTATTCTTTGAAGACTATGCAGAAAAGCCGGTTACCTCAGGTGGCCCTTCGGCATCGTTTAACCAGTTTGATGTTATAGGTACTTATCAGTACACCACCAACGTAAATATTAAAGGTTCGATCAGTTTTACCAATATTCAGGCAACGTTCTCCGGCAACGGCACAAAAAACCCGCCATCACGCTCGCTGGATGAAAAGTTATCGACATACCTGGTTGGTATCGAATACCTTTTCTAACCCATGCAAATTCTTTTTGAAGACGAATATATTATCTGTGTAAATAAGCCTGCGATGGTTCTATCGCAGCCATCTTTTAACAAAGACAGAATACCTGTCATGGAACAGCTGCAGAAAATTCGTCCCGATCTTCAAGGAGCCTTATATCTGCATCACCGCCTTGATTATGAAACCTCCGGCGTTTTTCTGATGAGTAAAAACAAAGCGGCAAACCATCCACTGACTGAAATGTTTAAGTCGCACGGCTTTGAAAAAATCTATCACTGCTTAAGCCGTCCAAACCCACTTGATGCCGGTAAAAAGGTGCAGTGTGAAAAAATTAATACCGATGGTTCTGAGTGGATCATTAAGAACTTTATGGCTCCGGCTAAAGGCATGGGTAAAAAAACCAGAATGATCTCTGTCAAAAGCGGTGGCTGGGCAGCAGAAACACATTTTAAAATTCTGCAGACAACAGAAAAGTTTCACTATATCCAGTGCACCCCGAAAACCGGGCGCACCCACCAGATCCGCCAGCACTTGCAGGAAAGCTACCGCTCTATCCTGGGCGACAATATCTACGGCGGCAAGAGCAGTGAAGTCCCTCGCTTGATGTTACATGCTTTTCAACTTAATTTTCCACATCCGATCACCAAAGCACAGGTTAATGTAGAAGCTCCGCTACCGCCGGATTTTAAAAAACTCTTAGGTTAGAAAATCTGCGTCTGTCCTATATCTAGGGTTATAAAGTTATCCACAGATAATTTTGTCTTCGCTGTTGCCAGATCTTTTTCTGGTTGGCCGTAGGCTTCATCTGACAACCGAAACGTGCCATAGTGCATACCCACACTCACTTTGGGTTTAAGTGTTAAATGGATTTGTACCGCTTCTTCTGGATTAACATGGTTTACTTTCATAAACCAGCGCGGTTCATAAGCGCCGATCGGAATCAACGCTAAATCCAGATCATTAAATTTATCAGCGATATGAGTAAAGATCTCCTGATTAAAACCCGTATCACCGGCGAAATAAACTTTTGCTGCATCGGACTCAACCACATAGCCACCCCACAGAGCTTCAC
Source organism: Bdellovibrio sp. SBM16 (assembly GCF_056175625.1). Taxonomy (NCBI): domain Bacteria; kingdom Pseudomonadati; phylum Bdellovibrionota; class Bdellovibrionia; order Bdellovibrionales; family Pseudobdellovibrionaceae; genus Bdellovibrio; species Bdellovibrio sp. SBM16. The sequence continues at coordinate 66,141 of NZ_JBJKJG010000003.1, forward strand.
GTTTATCAGTCAGGCCGCGGGCTGACCAATGCTGTGATGGCACAAGCGTAATGGTTGCAGACGAGTCACCGTTTTTAATGGTATGCGAGTGCCACCAGTCCAGCTCGACAACTTTGATGGCTTCGATGTCATCGACCAGCTTTGCATTACCAAGCGGCATAATAAATACGGGCTTAAATTTTTCATGTAAGCTTTTGATCGATTCAAGATTAAAATGATCATAGTGATTATGCGACAGCACGACAAAATGAATCGGCGGCAGTTCTTCAAGTTTAATTCCGGGATCGCGAAACCGCTTCGGCCCTAAAAAAGACACCGGACTTGCTCGCTGCCCCCAGATCGGGTCGGTCAAAAAGTTAAAATTCTTTGTTTGCAGTAAAAAACTGGCGTGATTGATAAATGTAGCTGCAACTTTATCTGCTGCCAGATCTGAGGGAAGTTGTGGCTTTGACGTGTTGTCTAACCACTTAGGATAATTTAATTCGGGACGCGACAGCAGCCATTTCACCACTGTCCAGAAATCTTTATCATTTTCTAAGCCGGCGTGAAAAAATTTTTTCCCGTCGAAGTGATCGCCAACCGGGTATTTCTCTTTCATCGCACACGCGGCAATTGTGACAAGCAGTAACAGACCTAAACTGAGTGATTTTCTATTTGAGTACATACCGAATAAGGCTAGCCTGACTTACGAAAACTGTCGCCTTCTATTTCTGAGACAACTATATCGCATTAGTTACAGGCTACGGGCCCGCGGCTTGCTAACTTTAAAAGTAACAAACATTAAACCGTGAGGTCTTAAAATGAGACAGTTACTTTTAAGTTTAGTTTTTCTTTCAGTCAGCGCCCAGGCCCAACAGGAGCCGGTTCCGGCCCATGTGCAGGCCGCCATGTCACGCGGTGCTTTAGTTTGTTCTACCGCAAAAACAAATCTTAAAGTCGGCGGCATTGTGCATGAGGATAGTTCGCCGGGCATCAGGTTTTCATATATTGACGGAGCAACTTTTACCCATAAATTTATCGGCAAAACCACAGCCGCCAACGGCCAGATCACTATTCATGGCCATTTAGTTTTTCTAAGTCATTTACCGAAAGCGAAAAGCTGGTTTGCCCTTTCAGAAGAAATGCAGGGTAAAGAGTATTACCAGACTTTTAAGTTTGCCCCGGTCTACCGCGCTGATGGCTCGATCGTACAGGACAAACAGGGCCGCATTAATATCCGTTGCACGAACCTACGTGATATCGCAACATTCTTGCCTGAGATGACAGAAGAGCAGGTTAACCAGATCAAATCTGCAAACACGCCCCAGTAAAATTTATTGTTATTTATTTGCCCCAGGGGCAAAGTTTTTCGGTTTACCGAACTGGCCCGGCATCGGCGGTGGGGCCTGTGGCGGCGGTAACGGCGAAATCGCTTCCGGATCAGCATCACGGAATTTATTGGTTTTCGCATCAAAACGCATTTTCACAGTACCGGTAGCACCGTTACGCTGTTTACCGATAATGACTTCGGCGTGACCTTGTTTTTCAGCATCATCACGGTCGTAGTAATCATCACGGTATAACATCATAATCACATCAGCATCCTGCTCGATCGATCCTGATTCACGTAAATCCGAAGACATCGGACGGCGGTCAGCACGACCCTCTACGCCACGGTTTAACTGCGCTAAGGCAATAACCGGAACCTGTAACTCTTTGGCAATCGCTTTTAAGCTACGAGAAATTTCTGAAATCTCACGCTCACGGTTATCTACTTTTTTCTCTTTTAACTGCATGATCTGTAAGTAATCGATCATGATACAGTCTAAACCGTGCTGCGCTTTTAAACGACGGCATCTCGCGCGGATCTCGAATGGTGAAATCCCCGAAGTGTCATCGATGAAAAATTTTGATTCTGATAAGGTACCTGCAGCCTGAATTAACTTCGGCCAAGACGCATCCTGGATACGACCGGTACGTAACTCATTCATCGAAATACGCGATTCTCCGGCAAGAAGACGCATCATTAACGACTCTTTACCCATTTCGACCGAGAAATAAGCCACCGACTTACCTGCACGCAGCGCCATATGTGAAGCCACGTTCAGAGAGAAAGCGGTTTTACCCATCGACGGACGGGCGGCAATAATAATTAACTCTCCCGGATGGAAGCCGGCAGTCATTTTATCTAATTCAGTAAAGCCGGTCGGAACACCGGTTACATCTAATTTACGTTGGTATAATTCTTCGATTTTTTTAATCGACGCGGTCACGATTTCTGTCGAACTCGTTAAACCGCCAGAGGTATTATCCTCTCCGACTTTTAACATTTCTGCTTCAGCAAAGTCGATAACTGACGCTACCGAATCAAAATCACCGCTGTAGGCTTTTTCAATAATATGAGTCGATGTAGAAATCAGCTGACGCAGCTTTGATTTTTCTTTGATAATATCGGCATGCGCTTCGATATTCGCCGCAGAAACTACTTTTTCCAGTAAACTTAATAAATACTGTGATCCACCGATTTGTTCTAACTGGTTTTTCGCAATTAACGCATTCGTCACCGTCACTAAATCTACGGGTTGCGCTTTTTGGTTCAGATCTACAATTGTCTGGTAAATGATTTGGTGGGCAGGATTATAAAAATCACTAAAGGTAATGCGATCGGCAACTTCATCAAGCGCGTCGCTATCTAACATCAAACCGCCAATAACAGAATATTCCGCCTCAAGATGTTGCGGTGGAATTTTATTAACTAACTGTTCTGGTTGTTTTTTGTATGTATTGCGATCCATTTGCATCTTTAATTACCCCTCTTAAAGAGCCCTAAAACTATTAGACATCGAGGACTTGTGGTCTGTCGATGTCTAATGTTTCGTATCAAACTTAAATTTGAATCAGAATTTTATTAATCAGTAAAGATTACTGAGTAAGAACTGGAGCAGTTTCGATAGTTTGTGGAACTACCATGCCAGTAGCTACTTGAGCAGCAGCACCTTTTTTAGGTTTTAACTTGTAGTTGTCGATTTTCTTCTTAAGAGTGTTACGGTTGATACCTAACATTAACGCCGTTTTTACTTGGTTACCGTTGTATGCTTTAAGAGCTAGTTCGATAAGTGGACGCTCAACTTGTTCTAATACGATATTGTATAAACCGTTTAACTCAACTTGTGCTTCTTTTTGTTGTTGGAATAATACTTCCAATTTGCTTTTTACAAGTTTTTCTAAAGAAACTTGCTGTAAGTTAGCTACAAAAAGGTTTTCTGAATTGTTCAGATTTGGCGTCATGGAACTCCCTCTTTCGTTGTGGTCGTGTAGCAGCTTTCGCTGATTTTATAACAGTCTCTTCAGTCTATCATCGCACTGCGTGCGACCCTATATGCACCTTACATATAGGTATAGGCTGAAGATACCGTAGGTTTTAAATTAATGATGTTTTTCTAAACACCGCGAGTTGTGGGTAACCAAATATACTTATGTTGCTGCAAATGCAACCTAACTTTTAACTTTTTTTGCAAAATTCTTTCGGCCAACCACTGTTCAGATACTTGGCCGTGGGAAGGGCTAAAAAGCACTGTAAATTTTTTTGATAAATCATGTTGACGGCAAAAATTTTCTGACCAGTCCAAATCTTCTTGGTTGCAGATTACAAACTTATATTCCGTATTTTCATTCGAGAAATCGATGTTTTCCAATAAAAAGCTATTTGCTGCGCCGGAATTTGGAGTCTTTACATCTAAAATAACCTTAACGCGCGGATCGACCTCTTTTATTGATTTTGAGCCGCTGGTTTCAAGCGAAACTTTGTATCCTGCATCACACAAAATGTGGATTAGTTTGTGGATATCCTTCTGTAAAAGGGGTTCGCCGCCGGTTAAACAAATATATTCGGCGCCGTAGCCCTTGACGATCTCTAAAATTTTTTCAAACGACATATATTCGCCCTCGTAATACGAATATTTGGTATCGCAGTACGTGCAGCGCAGGTTACAGGCGGTCGTTCTTATAAATACCGTAGGAAGCCCGGCATAGCTGGTTTCCCCCTGGATGGAATAGAATATTTCATTGATCTTCAACTGCATAAAAAAGACATACTTAGTACCAGCCTTTTGGATAGCCCTCAAGAAGAAGCTTTCGCCGGTAAAGCACGACTAGACTTCAGGGGCTTTGCGACAAGTCTATATAGAATTTACACTAAAAGGACTATGAATTCATTCTTCAAGAGATTTCAACAAGACGTACGCGCCATCGGTTTTTTAGGCCTGGGTTTGTTTTTAGCCCTGGCGCTAATGAGCTATAACCCCAAAGACCCCTCTTTCAACTCGACAGGCCAAGGTTTAAATACCCTAAATTACTGTGGTCTTTTAGGCAGCTTTATCGCTGATCTATTGTATCAGGCCTTCGGCGTAACGGTTTGGGTAGGTATCGCCGGTCTTTTCCATGCGGCTGTCGAAAGTTTTCGCGGTGAGAAAATCCAGTTTAAAGACGCCCGCCATTTATTGGCCGTAGCCTTAATCGCCTTTACCGCAGCGCTTGTAACTATTTATATGCCGAACACGAAAATCTTCGATAACCAGATTTACCCGGGTGGTTTAGTGGGCCTTGGCATTTCGATGGGGTTTGTAAAACTGTTAAACTCGATCGGCGCGCAGATTTTACTCTGGACGATGTCCTTGGTGTTGTTTGTGTTTTATTTTGAATTTTCCATCCAGGAAGCCGCCGAGCGCCCGCTGGAGAAACTGTTTGCTTGGTGGAACAAGCTGGATAAGACCTCTTTCATGTCCGGCTGGGAATGGCCTACCCTTAAAGCCCTGAAAAAAGAAAAAGCCAAAGAAGCCAACAAAGAGAAAAAAACTGAGGCTAAAAAAGCTGAAATTGAATCTTCTGTTGCTGAAAACCTAATTGCGCAGCCCAAAGTAAAAGAGAAGTTCATCGAAGAAGATGACGAAGAAGATCAGGAAATCGACGAAGAGGCAGTTAACGGCATGAATGCCGCCGATGCGGATGACGAAGACGAGGACGCAGATGAAGATGATCATGAAGACTCTGCTGACGCAGCCGTGCAGGTATCAGCTTATGAACCACCGGCCCGTCGTAAAGTGGTCGCTCCGGTGCGAACTCCTCGCCGCGTCGAAAACTGGTCAATGCCGAAGCTATCGCTGTTAGAAGACCCGCCATTAATGCGCATTAAAATCGACGAAAAAGAAATCCGCAGAAAAGCTGATATCACACTTGAAAAATTAAAAACTTTCGGTGTCGGCGGACAAATCGTGGCGGCCAAACCGGGCCCGGTTGTTACGATGTTCGAATTTAAGCCGAATGTCGACGTGCGCGTTAACCGTGTATCGGATTTAGCTGACGATTTATCCTTAGCTTTATCTGCAGAGTCTTTACGTATTATTGCCCCGATTCCGGGTCGTGATGTGGTCGGTATTGAAACATCTAATACGACACGTGAAACCGTATACTTAAAAGACCTGCTGGGTGATGAAAAGTTCTGGTCTGATGAAATGAAACTTCCGATCGCCTTAGGTAAGCAAACCAATGGCGAACCGCGTATCGTAGACCTTCGCAAAATGCCGCATTTGCTTATTGCAGGAACCACCGGTTCCGGTAAATCGGTATTTACTGTTTCTACACTGACCGGATTTTTATTTAAACACTCTCCGAAAACTTTACGCATGATCTTAGTTGACCCTAAGCAGGTCGATCTTGCGGCCTTCAGTGATATCCCGCACTTAATTATGCCGCCGATCCGCGAACCGAAAAAAGCCGTGTTCGCGTTACGCTGGGCCGTTAAAGAGATGGAGAAACGCTATAAATCAATGTCAAAGTTCGGCTGTCGTGGCTTAGAGCAGTTCAATGAAAAAATGGAATCGCTGACGGCAGAACAAATTGCTGAACACGAAAAAGTAAACCAAGAATACGAACAACAGGGCGGAATTCTTAAGCTTGAACAGTACTACTACACCCCTCAGCCTTATATCGTCATTGCGGTGGAAGAGTTCGGTGATTTAATGGCTGTAGACAAACAAAACGTTGAACAATCAGTGGTGCGTCTGGCCCAGATGGCGCGTGCCTGTGGTATGCACTTAATGCTGGCGATGCAGTCGCCGCGTAAGGATGTGGTTACCGGCTTAATTAAAACCAATATTCCGGCGCGTATTTCGTTCCGCGTAGCTTCGAAAATGGATTCGCGTATTATCTTAGATGAATCCGGCGCCGAACGTCTGTTATCACAGGGTGATATGTTGTATTCGGCAGGTTCTGATAAATCGGCCCGTCACCACGGGCCATTCTTAAAAGAATCAGAAATCAATGCCGTTGCCAAATTCTGGGCTGACCAGGGCGAACCAGAATTCGACCCGATCGCGATGCGGGCCCTTGAAGGCGGCCCGACGCAATCAAGCTTTGCCGGTATGAACGGCGAAGGAGCCGAGTACGGCGGCGGTGATGGGTTAGACGGCGGTGATGACTACGACGAAAAATATGACGAGATTTTATCCTGGGCAGCCACCCAAAAAGCGATCTCGGCTTCATTAATCCAGCGCCGTTTTAAACTAGGCTACCCGCGGGCGGCCCGTTTGATTGAAGTGTTTGAACGTGAAGGTGTCGTTGGCCCTGCCAACGGCAGTAAACCCAGAGCTGTTCTCGTCGCAAATCACCAGGGATAAGCCAAATGCAATACAATTGAGATCAGATTCTTAAATCTGATCTTAAATTGATAACCCCGTGCATAAAAACAAACAATATTTTTGTAATCGCCAGAGCCTTCGTGATGTGATTATTGCATTCCAATAATCACGACTTTAACTTTAAGGAGGATCTATGTTTAAGTCTTTAATTATCGCAGCTACTTTAGCTGTCTCAGCAGTAGCGCAAGCTAACTCACCAGCCGAAGTTTTATTTGCTAATCAACAAGCTGTTATGCAGGACGTTGTAGCTCAGGGTTTACCTTGGAACGTTGGCGACGAGAATAACTACAAAATCACTATGGGTTTTTTACCGGGCACCATGAAAATGTTCGTGCGCGAAATCAACGCTGACAGAACAGAAGCTTGGTTAGTTCAGGATGTAAACCTATTAATCCAAAAACAAAAAATCGAAGCTTTAATCGATATGAACACCGGCGAAACAAAAAAAATGTTAGTTGATGGCCAAGAACAGCAAATCCCGGCTGCTAACTATGAGATCATCGATCAAAAAGAGGCGCAAGTAACTGTTCCTGCAGGCACCTTCAAAACTATGTACATCAAAATCCAGGATAACGGCAACAACGGCCAAATCACTGAACAATGGGTTAATGGCCGCGATATCCCAGTTAACGGTATGGCTAAGTCTATGAGCGACAGCCCACTTGGAAAGGTGACAATCGAGTTAACTTCATTTAAAAAGAATTAATGTCGATTTCTTTTCAATTCATAGTCTGTAAATTGAAAATAGCCGCGCTCGTCGCGGCTTTTTTTATTTCTGGCGTCTCGCCAGCCTGGGCAGCTGTCCCTAATAAAAACTCTTTGGTTAAATCGCAGGTTAAAATCCAGGAAAAAAAAATCGACGAAGCCAAAAAGAAAATCACTTCATTACTCTTATTAAAACAGCGACCGCAGGCCTTAGAAATTATCCAGGAATTAAGCCGTACCAACCTGGTGCCGGATTTTCAGAAAAGAATTATCCAGCTTAAGCTCGTCGTCTTAAGCTCATTTTTATCATCGGAAGCACAGGATTTTTTTGAGCTGGCTTCCAGTCAGTACTTAAACGAGGCCAAAACTTCTCTTAAAAATACACAAAAATGCCTGAGCGTTGATCCCGAAAACTTCTTGTGTCTGTGGGCCGAGGCCAAAGCCAACAACAAAAGCAACAACCGCTATTCTTTATTTATCGAAAAAATGAAAACCGTGGCACTGGATGTCCCCGAACTAAAACCTTTGATTTTATCTCTGGATAAAACCCAGTCAGACTTTTTAAGTTTACAACTTGATCCCAACAGTAAAACCGAACTCTACGATGCCCAACTGCTGTCGGCTATTTTAGAATTTGACCGTTCGATCCTGGCTAAGAATTTTTTACTGGCCAGAGAGTCGCTGGACCGGTTACAGCAACTGGCGCCTGACTATGTCGATATCACCATGATGCGGGCACAGCTTTACCGCCATACTTACGGCGAAGAGTCTCTTAATAATTTATTAAATGTCGTAACCGTTTATAAGAAAAAATGCGAAGCTGTTTCTGCCGAAGTGGCCCGTAAATACTTTTTTGATATCGACTTTTGCAGAAGGACTTTAGAATGAAAACCGTGTTAGCCTTAACATTGCTATTATCAATTACCGCCTGCGGAATTAAAGGTAAGCCCCTGCCGCCGCTTGCAGAAGAGCCGGCTTTAATCACCGAAGAAAAAACCGAAGCGGCTTCACAACCGGCAAAAGTGCAACCACTTAAAACTTTACCTGCTAAAAAGAAAAATAAATAGTCTATGATTCACACCTACCAGCTTTCTGGCGCCGGAAACACTTTTTCAGTCACTTGGGAAAATACCGAGACACAAAGTCTGACTGATCGGCCGAAGTTTGTGCGCAGTGTGTGTGAGGCTACAAAAACGGACGGCTTTATTTTTCTTTCCTGGCTAGATGAAAACCAGCACCATCTGCAATGGGATTTTTATAATAACGACGGCTCGATGGCCGAGATGTGCGGTAATGCCACTCGCTGCGTGGCGTTTTATGCCAAAAACATCATGCACGTTCACGGTAATCATTTAAAACTGCAAACGATTGCCGGTGCCATTGATATTAAAATTTTAGATACAGAACTTTTCGAAGTCAGAATGACGGCAGTGCAAAAATTTAATCACGAGAAATATTTTTGGTGCGATACCGGTGTTCCGCATATCGTGATTGAAATTCCTGATTTTGCGAAATACCGCGATTTAAAATCTTACTGCCGTGAACTGCGTTTTCATGCCGATTTTCAGCCACGAGGCACCAATGTAACCCTGGTGCAATTAGATGCAGCCGCCAACAAGCTTAAAGCCGTTTCGTACGAGCGCGGGGTCGAAGACTTTACCGAGGCCTGCGGCACCGGAGCCATGGCCGCTGCTTTTTATAATTTAAACAAGCGCGGGCAAAGTGAAACATTAGTTGAAATGCCCGGCGGATTACTTAAAATGAATCTTTCAGATTTGCAGAACCCACTTATGACCGGCTCTGCAGTTCAAATAGGAGAATACCATGCAACGAAGAGCAACTGATTTTAACGGTGCCATCTCGGCTTTAGTTACCCCGTTTTTAAACGGCGAAGTAGATTACGCATCCTTAGAGAAGCTTGTCGCCTATCAGCTTGCAAACGGTATCAAGGGTTTTGTTGTTAACGGCACAACGGCGGAGAGCCCGACCTTAACGACTTCTGAAGTGAGCAAAATTTTTTCTTTAGTGCGGGCGCAGGCGGGAGTGAATTTTCCGTTAATCCTGGGCACTGGTTCTAACTCAACTGCCAAAACTGTCGAAGCCACTAAAAAAGCCTCCGAGCTTGGCGCCAACGCAGCGTTGGTTGTTGTGCCTTATTACAATAAACCTCCGCAGCGCGGTTTAGTAGAACACTTCAAAGCTGTAGCTAAAGCTTCTGAGGTTCCGGTTATTCTTTACAACGTTCCGGGCCGCACCATCACCGGCATGACCGCTGATACGGTTTCTGAACTTGCCGAAATAAAAAATATCATCGGCATCAAAGAAGCCACCGGCGATATCAAATTCGATCAGGAGCTTATTAACCGCCTGCCGAAATCCTTCTTAATGCTTTCGGGCGACGATGGAACTTACATCGACTTTCTTAAAATTGGCGGCCAGGGAATTATTTCTGTAATGTCTAATCTGATCACCAAAGAATGTACCCGCTGGACAGAGTTAATGCTGTCAGGAAAAGTTTCTGATGCTGAGGCTGATTTTAAAAAATATCAGAAGTTAATCGGACTGATGTACTGCGAAGCCAACCCGATCCCGGTAAAATGGATGCTTTATAAAAAAGGCATTATCAAATCCCCAGAGATGCGCTTACCGTTAGTCACCTTAGATGCAAAATTTCATGCTGAAATCACGGCTGAGATGCAAACGTTAGGATTACTGTAATGGCTAAAATTAACCTGGGCCTTTTCGGCTCGTCCGGAAAAATGGGCGTGGCCCTGCGACAGCTGATTAAAGCGGACGACGATTTTAAAGCGTTGGTCGAAATTGCCAGCAAACCCACCGGAGATTTTGCTGCAAGTTTTACTGATATCAGCAAAGTTCCGGTTTCTACGTTAAAACAGGTCGATGTATGGATTGATTTTTCTCGCCCTGAAGGTTTAATGGCTTTACTGGCAGTGCTGCAACAAGTGAAAAAACCTTTGGTCAGCGGATCAACCGGTTTTGAAGGCAAACAATTCTCCAAAGTTGAAGCGGCCAGCAAAAAGATACCGCTATTCTGGTCTTCCAACATGAGCGTAGGTTTATGGACTGTGCGCCAGGCTATCAAAGCGTTAGCAACCGTTTCGCATTTTGATTTTGCTTTAGACGAAATTCATCATACGCAGAAAAAAGATAACCCGTCTGGCACGGCGGTGACTTTACACCAAGACCTGGAAAAAGCGGTGGGCAAAAAAATTGCTCCGGCAGTGGGCCACCGTCTAGGCGGTGTTTTCGGCATTCATACCATTACCGCAGCATCGCAAAGTGAAATGATTAAACTCGAGCATAATGCTCTAAATCGCACAGTGTTTGCTGAAGGTGCACTCAAAGCTGCAAAGTGGATTGTCAAACAGCCTGCGGGTTTATATTCTATGGACGATCTCATGCAAGCGAACAGCCCTGCTAAAAAAAGGAAAGTCGCGTCGCAGACGCGCAAAGGAAATAACTAATGAAATTCTTTATCGATTCAGCTGATGTTAACGAAATTAAAATGGCCAACGAACGTGGTTGGGTAGACGGTGTGACCACAAACCCTTCTTTAATCGCCAAATCAGGCCGCGATTTTCATGAAGTGATCAAAGAAATCTGTAAAATAACTCCGGGCCCTGTTTCAGCCGAAGTGATTTCATTAAAAGCCGATGAAATGGTTAAAGAAGGCCAAGTGTTGGCAAAATTAGCTGACAACGTGGTTGTTAAAGTTCCGATGTGTGAAGACGGCATGATCGCCGTTAAAAAATTCACAGCCATGGGTATCAAAACTAACGTTACCTTGGTTTTCTCTGTGGTGCAGGCGTTATTGGCGGCTAAAGCGGGTGCGACGATGGTTTCTCCGTTTGTCGGCCGTTTAGACGACGTGGGAACAGATGGCATGAGCATGATCGCTGATGTCGTACAAATGTATCAAAACTACGATTTCGCCACTGAAGTTCTGGTGGCTTCTGTCAGATCACCGATGCATATCCAGCATGCCGCGATCATGGGTGCAGATATCGCCACCATCCCGTTTAAAGTGATGCAATCAATGACCGGACATCCGTTAACAACTAAAGGCATCGAAATGTTTTTAGCTGACTGGAATAAAAAATAGTCGGAATAATTTAAAAGAGTGAAGTTTTTAAGCGCGTTTCTTTTTTTAATATTTTTAACAGGCTGTCAGACAACAGCCTATTATATTGAAGATTCAACCCTTCCGGTTCCTGAAACGCGAAAAGTTGTAACCGCAATCATCGGAAAACCGCGTCTCATAAGCCTTAACGGCCGCGAAATGACCTCGACCTTTCATGACCGCAAATTTGAAGAGCTCGACGAAACTAAAAAAATCAAAGCCCGTTACTACACCAAAGTCGTGATCTTGGGACCGCGCCGGCCCTATGAAATCAGCGTCCAGGTTAATAAAGAGGTTTTAGACCTGCAAACCATGGCTTTTGTCGACCAAGGTATTGACGAACCGCTAACTCACAAGCGGGCTCTGGAAATTAAGCGCGCCCTTAACAAAAGTCTCGATACTTATCAGGCCATTGACGCCGAAGAGGTCTTTTAAATATCCTGTAAGTAGATGGCGTATTTACTGGCCTTTATTCTACCTCTGACTTTTTTCTATTCTCCGAAGATAGAAAAATCAAATATTGTGATGGTCACAAAACCATTAACAATTACGCAAGAGCGTAATACGCCGGCCTACAATCTATTTCAGCAATCACAGATTATTCAGAAAAACCTGCAAGTGGCAAAACAACAAGAGCTGCGTGAGTTAGCCAGCCATAGCCGTGTGGTTCAGCTTTCAACCGAAAACACCGAAGAAGTTGCGGCAGTTGCCTCGGTTGCCGAAATCAAGATCGATAAAGCTGAATTGCATGCTGAAGCCGATCGCCAGATTCACGCGCTATTAAATAAACAACCGCAGTCTTCAGTGACCCCGACGTTTACACAAATGTCAGAAGGTGCTGTTATCCGCGGTCACTTTGAATTAAAAGACGGTGTTGGCATCGTCGACCACTTGGTTGTCTTAAGACGCGTATTTGAAGGCCAGCAGATTGAGATCGGCCAGGTTGATCTGCGCGCGGGGCTTTACCAGATCGCAGTCGGTGCTTTTGAAGGTGAAATCGTAGCCGAAGTCAAAGACCGCACTGGCATTTTAATTGGTGAAGACCGCCAGAAAATTTACAACTTAAAACGCAGCGGTACTTTTTTTGAAGGTCCGACGTTACGTTTAGGCCGCCCTTCGGCATTTGCGATGAACGGACGCTCAGTCGATCAAAGAAAACTTTCAGATAAAAATTTACAGGCAAGCTTTTTTTCAGGTCATTATGATCTAAAAAAAACCGATGACGTCTATCCCAATGTCGCGAGACATTCGTCAACACTTGGCTTTATCAAAGACACAACCGGCAATGTAGCTTCGACACTTTCTGTGCGTTCTGCGGCAGACCGAAGCGATACCGTTCTGTTCTCACGCAAGTGGGTTGAAGGTGCGGTCGATTACTTATCACAACAGTTACAGATTCAATATTTGCCTGAAACGGGAATTATCATCGGCCGGATACTTGTCGATGGTAAACCGGTTCAAGGTGCCCAGGTCATGATTGAAAACCAACCGGGTCTTGAACCTTACTACTTAGATCAGTTTTTAATTCCGCAGCAGTCGCAGAACTACTCTTCTGAAAACGGCTATTTCATTATCCCTGGTTTAAACGACGGTGTGTATGAGATCACGGCTTATATGGGTGACCGCCGCTTAGGTACCCAACAGTACTTGGTTGCAGCCGATACCGTTACTTACCAAGAAATTTATTCTTCAGCGCTGCCAACCTCGGTTATCGCCAGAAGCTTTGACTCTTTCACCGGCGAGCAGATCATGACTGAGCTATTTGTTCCTGGGCAAAAAGATATTCTATCCTTAGAAGGCGAACTGCTGCGTTACCGCCATCACGCCCAGTACGGCCTGACCGAAGTAGTTAACCGCCCGCTGATTCGTGATTACGCAGCCTATGTTTATATCCAAAGTCTTTCGAAAGACCACTTACACTTACCGCAAATCAAAGAAGCGTTTCTTGAATACGTAACCGCGCAGGCTCAGATTCAGATCGAACCGGAGACTTCAACGTTTGTCGGTTTTACGCCGAATAATTATTTTGATGTGCATGTAGCCAGTGAAAGTTTTAATCCGGCGCACCTGGTGTTCTTTGACCAGGCCGGCAATATCGTGCCGAAACAAACTGCCGGTGGCGGGTTTGTCGCATTTAACTTAAAACAAGGTATTCAAGAGCTTATCTTACAGGATCAGAAAACTGAAAGAAGCTTTTCAACGGTGTTCTACAGCCGTCCTTCAGTTTTATTTGTTAGCCATTTTTCTGAATAAAGTTTTTAACTTTTTCTTTAAAGAAATTACCGCGTTCTTCAAAGTTTTTAAACTCATCTAAACTTGTCCCACCCGGACTTAACAACACCACATCTGAAGACTTGGTTTTATTAAACACCTCATCCAGGGCATCGTTAAGCTTGGCAAAATATGGTCGCTCCGGCATTTGCATTTTCGTACGTGCCAGTTCACCACAGGCACCGAAGAACACCGGTTGAATCTGCTTTTCTTTGGCTAAAACCTGTAACTCTTCCCACGGAAGATTTTTATCTCTTCCGCCAAGCAATGAATACACCGTACCTGAGCCCGCTTTTTCCTGCGCGGCTTTTACGGCGACTAACACAGAATCCATGGCCGTGGCTTTACTGTCGTTGATATACACAACACCCTTGTGTTCAGCGACGAATTCAATACGGTGTTCAAGGCCGGTAAAATCACACATCGCCTGCACGGCTTTATCTGATAAGCCCATAGCTTTCACCAGCTCGTAGGCGACACAGAAATTATCTTTATTGTGCGAACCTAGAAGTTTTACCTTTTGCAACAGCTCTGGGTGGGCAAAAGTTTTACTCGAAGTGAGTAACGTTTTACCCGGCACACGTGGCGCATAGTTCACGTTGTCTTCAGAAGCGCTGTTTAACACACAGACTTTGTTGGTGATCGAACCGATCTGACATTTGGTCATGTAATATTCATCAGCCGATGCGTAACGCTCTAAATGGTTAGCGGATAAAAACGTAATGGCCGAAGTTTCTAATTTTAAATCTCTGCAGTTTTCTAGCTGGTAGCTCGATAACTCAAGCACAACATAGCGGGCTTTGGGTTTTCCCTGCAGTAAACCGACGGCATACTCACAAAACGGGTAACCTAAATTTCCGCCGACAAAGGCGTTTGCATCTTCGCTTTTAAGTGCAGTGCCGACCAGCGATGTTACTGTGCTTTTGGCCACCGAGCCCGTGATGCCAATCAGTTTTTCGTCAGTTAAAAACTGGCAGGCCAGGGTAATTTCAGAAGTAATGGCCCAGTTTAAGGCTTTTAGCTTCTGAATAGGCGGCCCTTTAAGCGGAACCCCCGGTGAAACCACCAGTGTTCCCGGAGATAGCTTGGCAATATCATCCCACGATTTTAAATCGCCGTCTTTTTTTTCGTCGAAAAGTAAAACTTCATCCCCTTTTAATCCTGCGGTCTGCAGCAACTGCACTGCCGCCATTCCGGATTTACCCAGACCTACAACAACAAAAGGTTTTTTAAATTTTTCTAATTTTTGCATCCGTGACATTAAAACAGACCCATGAAATAATGTCATCGGCGGATTGCCAAGGAGACGCAGTTAGACTTATGAGTTTAAAGTATACCGCAATTATCAGCGATCTTCATTTAACTGACGCCGAACCTTCGCGCCCCAAACACCAGGTGCGCCATCCGCTTTGGAAAAAATTTAAGACCAAGCAATTCTTTATGGATCCCGCACTTATCGATTTTTTAGATGAAATCGACCGTAAGTCCGGCGGCAAACCCATCGAACTTATCTTAAACGGCGATATTTTTGATTTTGACAGCGTGATGGCTTACCCGATCGCGCCGATTTACAAATTTCACTGGATCGAAACCCGCCGTGGATTATTTCCGCGCGAAGAGCGGTCGGTCTTTAAAATGCAGGTGGTTTTAGAAGAGCATGCTGAATTTGTTAATGCACTTCGCCGCTTTGTCGAAAAAGGGCATTCGTTAATTTTGATCCCGGGTAATCACGATGTCGAATTGCATTTTCCGAAAGTACAGAAAACATTTTTTGATGTCTTAAATCTAGGGCCCGAAGATGTAAAACGGGTCAGGATTGTAAAGTGGTTTTATATTAGTGAAAACGATACGTTGGTTGAACACGGGCATCAGCAAGACCCGTACTGCCTGTGTGAAAATCCGCTCAATCCATTTATTATTAGTTACAATGAGCTGCGTATCCGTCTGCCGTTTGGCAATGTGGCCTGCCGCTATATCATGAACGGTATGGGTTTATTTAACCCGCACATCGAAAAAAACTACATCATGTCGGTGAGCGAGTATTTACGTTTTTTCTTCCGCTATTTACTGCTGACCCAGCCACTGATTATCTGGACATGGTTCTGGGGCGCGATAGCCACGTTGATTCACGTCACCTTTGACCGCTTCGGTGAAGTGTATAAGCCATTAGAAAAAATGGAAGACATCGTCGAAAAAGCCGCGAAAGATTCCAACACCACCCCGAAAGTGGTGCGTGGTTTACAGGAATATTTTGCGACTCCGGCAACCCAGAACCCGTGGCTAATCGCCAAAGAATTATGGCTTGATCGTGCGTTTATGATCTTGTTTGGTTTAGCCGGAGTTTTTATTTTTACCACCCAGTTAAAGTTATTATTCGGTATTTCGCTGTACTGGGTATTTGTGCCGATTTTACTATTGATTCCGTTTTTTCTTTTTTACGCCCGTTCGATCACATCACTGGTTAGCACCTACAAAGAACCGGATGAATTATTATTTGCCCAGCAATCTGAAATCACCGGTGTTCACCGGATCGTCTATGGTCATACCCATATCCCGCGCCATGAATTTTATGGTTCGGTTGAACATTTAAATTCGGGCACCTGGTCTCCGGCCTTTACCGATGTTGAATGTACGCAGGCTTCCGAACGCAACAACTACGTCTGGATTTATCCATCCGAAGAAAACCCCGAAGTGCGCAAAGCCGAGCTAATTCAATTTCACCGCAAAACTTAGGCAGGCCGTGCCTTTTTGAAATGCGGCGCAGCAAAAGGCTATTAAGCATTATATTAGTATTTGTCATCACTAAAGTCGTGTGTAAGCATTTTAAGGGTAGGTTAAATCAATTTTAATTGGAGGCATCATGTCTGAAGATATCTTAGTGGTAACTAGCAAAGTAAAAAAATTCATCAAAGAAAAAGGTCAAATGAACACGTCTGCCGAAACAATCGACATGTTAACTAAAGCAGTTGAGCGTCTTTGCGCAAAAGGCATCGAATCAGCTAAAGCTGACGGCCGCAAAACTGTTATGGCTCGTGACATTATCATCGACCATATTTAGTTCTTAATATTTTAAGACTTATTGAAAGCCGGAGTGAGTAACTTCGGCTTTTTTATTTTAATAGTTCTAAAAACTCTTCCCAAGAAATAATTTTTACGCCGACCGACTGGGCTTTATCGACTTTTGAGCCCGGATCATCACCGACGATTAAATAACTTAATTTCGCCGATACACCAGATAGAAGCTTACCGCCGTTTTCTTCGATTTTTTCGTGAGCTTCATTACGCTTAACCGGAAGTGTTCCGGTGACTAAGAAACTCATGCCGGTCAGTTTACCTTCAAGATTTCTTTTCGGAGCTTCGAAGGTCATGTATTTTGCCAAAGTTTTAACTTCGGCCTGCATGCGTTTATCGTGCAGCCATTTCAAAATTGTGGCCGATACTTTTTCGCCGATCTCTGGAACCTTTTCTAATTCTTCGGCATCGGTTTTCATAAAATTTTCAATCGTCCCATAGTGGTCGGCCAATAATTTTGCTGTCTGTTCACCGACAAAGCGAATACCCAATGCATAGATAAATCTGGCCAGTGTGGTCTGGCGTGATTTTTCAATCGAGTTTAAGATATTTTCGATCGACTTTTCGCCTTGACGTTCTAACGTCTGAAGATCTTTTGCGGTAAGTTTATATAAATCAGAAAAACTTTTAACCAGCTCGCGCTCGACAAAGGCTTCAATTAACTTATCCCCAACTTTTTCCATGTTCATTGCACGACGAGAGACGAAGTGAATCAGTGACCCGATCAAAATTGATTTACAAAAGGCGTTCTGACAGCGAAGAACAGCTTCATCCGGTTCTTTACTGGCTTTTGTACCGCAGGTCGGGCAGTGAGAAGGAATTTCAAATTTTTCAGAATTCTTCGGCCGCTTATCCAAGATAACCTGCACGACTTCAGGAATAACATCACCGGCACGCTGAACAACGACAGTATCACCGATGCGCACGTCTTTACGGTTAATTTCATCCTGATTATGTAAAGTGGCGTTGGTAATTGTAACCCCACCGACTTTAACCGGCTTCATCACGGCCACCGGGGTCAATGCTCCGGTGCGGCCTACCTGCACCACGATATTTTCAATTACGGTCTGTGCCTGCTCAGGCTGAAATTTTACCGCCGTTGCCCAGCGAGGAGAACGCGCCACCATACCTAAATCTTCCTGAAGTGACAGTGAGTTTACTTTAATCACGATGCCGTCGATATCAAACGGCAGCTGCGCGCGGTGCTGATTGATGCAGTGGTAATATTCAATCAATTCTTTTTCATTTGTCGTACATTCAGTAAATTTACGATTGATCACCGGAAATTTTAACTCGGCCAGTTTAACTGCAATATCTTGTTGCGAATCAAAGGCAATGCCTTCAAAGGCCCCAAGCCCGTAGGCGTAGAATTTTAACGGCCGCGAAGCCGCAATTTTCGGATCTAACTGGCGAATCGTGCCGGCTGCCGCATTGCGGGGATTGGCAAAAACCATCTGACCT
Organism: Bdellovibrio sp. SBM16; assembly: GCF_056175625.1. Lineage (NCBI taxonomy): Bacteria > Pseudomonadati > Bdellovibrionota > Bdellovibrionia > Bdellovibrionales > Pseudobdellovibrionaceae > Bdellovibrio > Bdellovibrio sp. SBM16. The sequence continues at coordinate 84,465 of NZ_JBJKJG010000003.1, forward strand.
GCTTCTTCATAGGCCTGATTCATCTCAACAAAATCTTTTTTATCGATTAAAACTTCACCGCGTACCTCTAAAAGCTTTTTATGCGAAATTTTTAACGGAATCGATTTAATCGTTTTTACGTTATGGGTCACATCCTCGCCGGTAACACCGTCACCACGGGTTAAAGCTCGCACCAACTGGCCGTCTTCGTACACCAGTTCCATCGAAAGACCGTCTAATTTAAGTTCGGCGAAATATTCGACGTCTTTATCGTTTCTTAAGAATTTTTTGATGCGGGCATTAAACTCTTTGATGTCGTCTTCGTTATAGCTGTTAGCCAACGAGATCATCGGCAACCGGTGATCCACCTTTTTAAAAGCGGCAATAGCTTCGCCACCTACACGCTGCGAAGGTGAGTCTGATAAATCCAGCCCCGAATACTGCTCTTCAAGCTTTAGCAATTCGCTAAACATTTGATCAAACTCATAGTCAGAGATCTCGGGCTTATCCAAAGTGTGATAACGCTCATTGTGGTAGTTAACCTTCTCTTTAAGCTCTGTATGCTGACGTTTGATCTGCGCGCTGGCTGCAGTTTTACTGGTTTTGGACATAGGCAGAAATCTAACATTTTTCTCGTTACAACTGCACTGAAATTTGGATATATTGTTGAGCGACAAAGGATCTCTATGTCTGACAGCAAATTCAATAAAGATGTGATTCAAAAAATAGCTAATTTAGCGCGCCTGCACCTGACGCCCGAACAGGCCAATGAGTACAGCGAACAGCTTTCAAAAATTATTCTGCACTTTGACGAAATTTCTTCGATCAATACCGAAGGTGTTGAGCCGTTGATTACCCCGTCAGAAATCGAATACACCTTACGCGAAGACTGCGTACAACAGACTTATCACGCGGAAGACATGGTCGCCAACGCTCCTGATAAACAGGGTAACCTTTTTAAAGTTCCACCGGTGGTTTAACCATGAGTTCTTCTTTGGATTTATTAACAGCTTCGATGACAGAAACCCGCAACGCGATCGCTGAGAAAAAAGTTTCGGCAGTTGAAGTGACGAAATATTTCTTTGCCCGCTCAGAGAAACTAAACCCGCAATTAAATGCATTTATTAAACTTAACCCAGACTGCGTAAGACAGGCCGAAGCAATCGACCAAAAAATCGCAAAAGGCGAAAGTGTCGGGGTGCTGGCTGGTGTACCCTTCGGCATTAAAGATTTACTGTGCACCAAAGGTATCGAAACTACGGCCGCTTCAAAAATGTTAACCGGCTTTGTGCCACCGTACGATGCAACAGTCGTGGCGCGCCTGAAAAACGCCGGTGCCACGGTGATTGGAAAATTGAACCTTGACGAATTTGCCATGGGCTCAAGCAATGAAAGTTCATTTCACGGCGTGTGTAAAAACCCGTGGAATCCTGAATATGTCCCCGGTGGCAGTTCGGGCGGGTCAGCTGCCGCCCAGGCTGCACGGCTCGTGATGGGAACTATCGGCACGGATACCGGCGGATCTATCCGCCAACCGTCAAACTTTTGCGGTATCGTCGGCATTAAACCAACTTACGGCCGTGTCAGCCGCTATGGTATCGTCGCTTTTGCCTCGTCGCTCGATCAGGCGGGTCCAATGGTTTCAACTGTTGAAGATGCGGCATTAACCCTAGAAGTTATCTGCGGCAAAGATGATCTTGATGGCACCACCTCAACCCGACCGGTTGAAGCATTTTCTAAAAATCTTTCAGCCGACATGAAGGGTAAAAAAATCGGAATCGTCAAAGAGTATCACAACTCTGAACTTGTTCACCCGGATATCCGAAAAACTTACGAACAAGCGCTAGAAACTTTAAAACGTTTAGGTGCAGAATTTGTTGAAGTTTCTATCCCGTTAACCAAGTATGCCGTATCGATGTATTATTTAATTTCAGCATCAGAAGCATCGTCAAATTTAGCGCGCTATGATGGGGTAAAATACGGATATCGCTCTGACTTTAAAGATTTAGCAGCATTGCCGCTCGATGAATTTTACGCGCAGACGCGCGCCGAAGGATTTGGTAAAGAGGTAAAACGCAGAATTATTTTGGGCACATTCTGTCTGTCGTCGGGTTATTTTGATGCCTATTACAATAAAGCCTGCCAGGTGCGCCGGTTATTAAAAAACCAGTATGACGAGGCGTTTGCAAAATGTGATGCCATCATTTCGCCGGTTTCAACTACACCAACTTTCAAAATCGGCACGCGCGTGTATGATCCGTTAAAAATGTATTTAAACGATATCTTTACGACTTCGACAAACTTAGCCGGTCTTCCGGGTATGAGTGTGCCGTTTGGTTTAACAACAGACGGACTGCCAATCGGTATCCAGTTAACCGGCCATCACTTTCAGGAACAAAAAATTCTAAATGTAGCTTATGCATTAGAGCAAAATTCACCGGTGAAAGGAAAAACTCCAAGTGTCTACTAGCAATCCTTCTTTCCGCGGTTTTGAGGCAGTTATCGGCATTGAAGTGCACGTGCAGTTAAAAACTGATTCAAAGATTTTTTGCGCCGATGCAACCACATTTGATTCGGCCGATAACGAAAATACTTCGCCGGTTTCAGTCGGTATGCCCGGCACTTTACCGGTATTAAATAAAAAAGCCGTCGAATATGCGATCAAAACCGGTTTGGCTCTTGGCTGTAACATCCGTCAAAAATCAGTGTTCGCCAGAAAAAATTATTTTTATCCTGATTTGCCAAAAGGGTATCAGATTTCACAGTATGACCAACCGATCTGCGAAAAAGGCTCGATTCAGTTTGAAGTCGGTGGCAAAACAAAAACCGTTGGCATTACCCGCGCACATTTAGAAGAAGATGCGGGAAAATCAACCCACTTTGGCCAGTACACGTTAATTAATTATAATCGTGCCGGTATACCTTTACTTGAAATTGTTTCTGAACCGGAAATGCATTCACCCCAGGAAGCAGCTGAATATTGCCGCTCTATCCGCTCAATTGTTCGTTATTTGGATGTCTGCGACGGTAACTTAGAAGAAGGCTCGTTGCGCTGCGATTGTAACGTATCGGTTCGCCGCGTAGGCGATACTAAGTTCGGAACCAAGGTCGAACTAAAAAATATCAACTCGTTTCGCTTTGTGGAAAAAGCTGTTGAATACGAAATTCACCGCCAGATTGATGCCATCGAGAGCAACGAACGAATTGTGCAGGAAACCCGATTGTACGATCCGGATAAAAACCGCACATTCACCATGCGCACCAAAGAAGATGCACAAGACTACCGTTATTTTCCCGATCCGGATCTGTTGCCGGTTATCGTAACTGATGCCCAGCTGCAGATGATGAGGAATTCTTTACCTGAACTGCCCCTGGCGCGCGCCGCGCGTTTTGTGAAAGACATGCAGTTAAATCCAAACGATGCGCACCTGTTAACTGAAGAGCGTGAACTGTCGGATTATTTCGAGGCGTGTGGTAAAGCCTGCGGCAATTACAGAGCTACGGCCAACTGGATGATCACTGAACTTTTACGTGAATTAAATGATCATAAACTTTCAATCCATAAATCAAAAGTATCGGCCGCAAACCTTGCAGCGCTGATTACTGAAATCGACAAAGGCACCATTTCCGGAAAAATCGCCAAAGTAGTTTTTAAAGAAATGTGGGATTCAGGATTAACTCCGGCCGAAATTATCAAAGCCAGAGGTTTAGTGCAGGTCTCAGACACTGGCGAAATTGAAAAGATCGTCGCTGAGGTTGTAGCCGCCAACCCAAGTCAGGTCGCCGAATTTAAAGCGGGCAAAGATAAAGTGCTTGGCTTTTTTGTCGGAGCAATCATGAAGGCCTCAAAAGGCAAAGCCAATCCTGCCATTGTGAACGAAATTTTAATGAAGAAACTTAAGGAATAAAATGAAACTTGCCAGTCTTGATTTAGGTTCAAATACATTCTTGTGTCTTGTTTCTGAAGTGCAGAACCAAAAGATCACAAAGATCTATTCTGATGAAGTTGAGATGGTGAGACTTGGCCAGGGATTATCGGCCAGTAAAAGATTTCACCCCGATGCCTTGGTCAGAGCAAAAAATACCCTGACAAACTTTAAGAAAACATTGGATCGCGAAAAGCCAGAGGCTGTTTTGGCCATGGCCACATCGGCGGCCCGCGATGCCGAAAACCAGGAAGAGCTTTTTAAAATCTGCAAAGATTTAGATATCCCGCTGGAAATTATCCCGGGTGATAAAGAGGCCGAGATCACTTACCGCGGTGGAGTTTCTGGTTTAACTTCTACCGGATCACGTCTGGTCGTTGATATCGGTGGCGGCTCGACCGAGTTTATCTTCGGTGAAGATCAGAAAATCCTGTCCGGAAAAAGTTTAGATATCGGTTGTGTGCGCTTAACTGAAAAATTTATTTCTGCACAGCCGACCCCGCAATCAGAAATCGACAACCTGCAAAATTTTATCCGCGGGCAACTGCTGCAAATTATTAACCTGGCCCCGAGCCAGCCAAAAGAAATTTTGGCCGTAGCCGGAACGCCGACCACCATCGCGCAGGTTGAGCTGGGTGGTTTTGATGCGGCCAAGATCGACGGTTATGTTTTAACCCAACAAGGACTAGAGGCCTGGCTAAAAAAGTTAACACCAATGTCAGTCACTGAAAAAATCGCTGCCGGATTTCCCGAAGGTCGTGCTGATGTGATCATTGTCGGCGTTATCACTTTACTTGAGACGTTAAAAGCTTTTAATCTAAATAAGCTTTCTGTCTCAACCCGAGGAGTACGTTATGGTGTCGCACTTGAACTGGCGAAACGTTTTAATACTTAGTTTCTTTTTTGTATCGCAGGTATTTGCCACAAATCCTAAAATTTCATTTGATAAAAAACAGATTCAAATCGGAACAAAAAAAATTACCGTGGAAATCGCCGTCACACGCGAACAGCACGAACGCGGTTTAATGTACCGTGAAAAAATGGGCGCCGACACCGGCATGTTATTTATCTTTGATAGCGAACAGCCTTTAAGTTTCTGGATGAAGAACACTTATATCGACTTAAGTATCGCTTATATCGGCAAAGACAAAAAGATCATCGACATCATCGACATGAAAGCCACGTCCAGCCTGCAAAAAGAATTTCCTTCTTATCCAAGCTCGAAGCCGGCCATGTACGCGCTTGAAATGAATCAGGGCTGGTTTACAAAAAACCGCATTAAAATCGGGGACTTGTTGGTATTACCTCGTTCTCAGTAAACATTTCGCGACCTAGGTCCAGCCACAACTCCGTATTTGCTTTTTGCCAACAACTTTCGTCAAGTCCAGCTTTAGTAATGATCAATACATCTGCTTTGCTGCAACACATTCTTCGTGTTGTAATATTATGGTAAGAAAGTAAAGACCTCGAGTCGCAATTATTTTCAAGGATGAGGATAAAAAATATGAAAAAACTGTTACTGGTTTTAGCAGCACTTGGCCTTATGGCGCAATTTTCTGCGTGTACAGCGAACAAAGCTCAAGATGATGCTGAGTTTGTTGAAAATGCAGACGTTGAGAAAATTGAAGCTGAAGAGCCTTCATTAGATGATGGCAGCGCACAGGCTTTAGACGGCACAGCACCTGAACAAAGCTTATCAACTGATAGCTCGTTAGAAGCAGCGCTAGGTGAAGCACCGGCTGACACGACGGCATCAACTGATTTATCGCTAGACCAAGCAATGCAAGATCCTCCTCCTACTGATATCGCAGCAGCTCCAACATTAGATGAAAGCTCTTTAGAAGCTCCACCATCAGATGTTCCGGCTGATGTGCCGGCAGATACTCTTGCTGGCAGCGATTTACCTCCGTCTGATTTAAGCTTAGATGATCCAAATGCTTTAGCTCCTGTCGATGATGGTTTGACAGCAGCCATGAACGAACAACCGACAGAAACTCCGCAAGATCCTCCTGCAACTGCAATGACTCCTCCTCCGGCTGCAGCAACAGAGGCTCCGGTTGAAGAGACTCCAACACAAGAAATCGCCGATGTTAAACCGACAGCTGTAAAAGGTTCTGCCGGCACAACATCTCTTAAAAAAGTTGCTGACGCGACTCCATACGCTTTCGGTGATGGCTTCGTAAATACAATTTACATTGCCCGTCCGAAAGAAAAATTAAAAGACATCAGCATGACGATCTACGGATCTGATAAAACAAAAGAGCTTAAAAAGATCAACTCATTCTTAAAAGCCCGTGCTCCTCGCGCCGGCGATAAAATCGCCTATGTTTCTCCGAACCGCCCGACAGATTCTTCTAAAACCATCACATACTACGAAGACACAGGCATGATTCCTGAGACTTACGTTGCGCAAAAAGGTGATAACTTAAGAAAAGTGGCTAAAAAGCTTTTAGGTTATGACAATGCCTGGAAAGAAGTTTGGTCGACTAACGCGATTGAATCAAAAACGAAATTAGCAGAAGGCGAAACGTTCAAATACTGGAAATCACCTTCTTCGATCACTCCGCCGACTATGGCGGCCGCAGAACCTCCGAAAACTCCGGAAGCTGCAGTTAACAATATCATCGCAAACAATCCGACACCTCCGCCTCCGGCTGAGATGTTGCCTCCTCCACAACCACCGGCGATGAACGATCTTCCGCCGCCTCCGCCGCAAGCTGACCTGCCACCGCCTCCGCCAACAGACGCGATGGCAGCAAACACAGCTCCACCTGCGGATCCGGCTTTAGATGCAGCAATGCCGCCGCCTCCACCACCAGATGATTCGCAATTTGCACAGACTCCTCCGCCTCCGCCGCCAGAAGAGCAAGCTGCCAAAGCTCCGGCAGGCTCTGAAGAAGGTGATGAGATGGCCGCTGCCGAAGGTGGCGATGATATGATGACCATGTTAGGTATCGGGGTGTTATTATTCGGTGCCCTGGCATTTGTACTGGTTAAACGTAAAAAAGCCCAGGCCAACCGCGCCCATGGCAATGATGCTCAAATGGGTGAAGGTTTAGGAACGTAATTCTAAATTGAAATCAAAAAACAAAAGGCTTGGTTTAAACACCAAGCCTTTTTTATTTGTTAATTTTGGAACAGTATTTTTACGCAGCTTTTTTCAGGATGCCGTCTAAAATTCCGCGATGGCCCATGCGTTTCGTTTCCACGAAATAAATTAGATCATCGACGATTTGGACGTCGCGATTATTCTGCGGCAAAAATTTAACGCCGGCCCCTAAAGAGTTTTTCCACACAATCTGGGCGGTAATTTTTCTCTCGCGTTGGGCAACAACGAAAGTAAGATTAATTTTTTCATCAACACGTAAATCGTGGTTGGCTAATTCTAAAAAAGCTCCCGATAAACTGATGTTTCTAAGCACAGCTACTGAATCCTGACGAGCATAGCTTCTTCTAAAACTGACATCTAAATGCAGCGGCGTTCTAGGTGCTGGGGTCATTGTATCCACTTGATACTCCTTGTTTAGATACGTGGTTTCGTTCCTCAATGTTGAAGTCCGGGTGGTCCGCATACCTGTGAGTATTTATCGGTTAAGTACTTGAAAGATTTAGAGTTTTTCTCGAATTGAGACGATAAAAATGTTCCATGTTTCAAATTGATTGACTTTAATTAGGCCCACAGCGATATTTTAAAAATAATCTCTTATTTTTTTCTACTAAATCCTATTTAAAAATAGATCCACATTCCAGGAGCTCCAATTGGCTAAAAAAGAAGTTGTCATCGAACCTACTAAGAAAAAGTTTAGAAAAACGAATACTGAAGCAACCGCAGACAGCGGACCAAGTGCAGAGGCCTCAGCTCCAGCCCAAGAAGCACCGGCTCCCGTAGCGCAAACGGCAGATGCCCCAAGCGCAGCAGCACAAGAAACTCCGGCAGCTAGCGCAGCACCAGCGGCTTCAGGCGAAAATCCAGGTTCACAACAGCAACAACAAGGGCAGCAGCAACACCAACAACGCCGTGACTTCAGAAAATACGACAACAATCAAAATAGAAATCAAGGCGGCGGAAGACATGGTCAGCAGCAAGGTGGCGGCCGTTACAACCAAAACCAACGCCGTGACTACCGCGACCGCGACGAGCAACAAGGTGGCCACAGCCAACCGCCTCAGCAACAAGGCACTCCGGTAGAAGAAATTGACTTAGCAGACATTAATTTAACTGACGAAGAAAAAAGCTGGTTAAACTCTAAAGATTTAAAATCTAAAAACATCCAGGTATTAACTGATCTCGCTACCAAATTAAAAATCGAAAACGCTGCAGGTATGCGCCGCCAAGATATGGTGTTCGAAATTTTAAAACGCGCAGCTAAGCTGGGTGATATTTTCGGTTCCGGCGTATTAGAAATTTTACCGGATGGTTACGGTTTCTTACGTTCTCCTGATTACAATTACTTACCGGGACCAGATGATATTTACGTTTCTCCGTCACAAATGCGCAAGTTCGGCTTACGTACCGGCGACTTCGTAACCGGTACTGTTCGTGTTCCTAAAGAAGGTGAAAGATATTTCGCCTTAATCAAAGTTGATTCTTTAAACTACGAAGCTCCAGAAGCTTCTAAAGATAAAATCTTATTCGACAACTTAACGCCGTTATACCCGAACAAGCAGTTAAAACTTGAAAGCACACCTAATGAGATGACTACTCGTATCGTTGATATGATGTCTCCCTTAGGTAAAGGCCAACGCGCTTTGATCGTTGCCCCGCCGAAAACAGGTAAAACAGTTTTACTACAAAAAATCGCCAACGCGATCACTACCAATCACCCTGAAGTAAAACTCATCGTGCTATTAATCGATGAGCGTCCGGAAGAAGTAACGGATATGCAGCGTACGGTAAAAGGCGAAGTCGTTTCATCAACCTTCGATGAACCACCAACGCGCCACGTACAAATTGCTGAAATGGTTTTAGAAAAGGCAAAACGCCTAGTTGAGCACAAACATGACGTTGTTATCCTGTTAGATTCGATTACGCGTTTAGCGCGTGCTTACAATACGGTTGTTCCGCCATCTGGTAAGATCTTATCGGGCGGTGTGGATTCAAATGCGTTACACAAACCCAAGCGTTTCTTCGGTGCTGCCAGAAATATCGAAGAAGGCGGATCACTGACCATCATCGCAACGGCGTTAATCGATACCGGTTCGCGCATGGATGAGGTTATTTTTGAGGAATTCAAAGGTACGGGCAACTCAGAGATCCAATTAGACAGAAAGCTGATGGAAAAACGTATTTTCCCTTGTATGGACATCAACAAATCAGGAACCCGTAAAGAAGATCTATTGATCGAAAAAGGCGATTTATCGCGTCTTTGGATTTTACGTAAAGTATTAGCGCCGATGAACGTAGTTGATGCCATGGAATTCTTAATGGATAAATTGGAAAAAACAAAAACCAACGCTGATTTCTTGAAGAGCATGAATGGATAAAAAAAACCAATCCGGCGATAACCGTCCGCTGATCAAGAAATTAGTACTGCCACTGACCTTGTTTGTCGGTGGTTTACTGATCTTTGTTATTCTTTATAAATTTTTATTGGGAAGTAAGATCAATCTGCCGGGCACCGATGTAACCATCGGCCAGGATGCCTTCCAGGCTCCGGCCGAAATTTCAACTTCACTTCAAATTGAATGTCAGGCTTCAGTTGATAAGATCGATAAGCTGGATTCTTGCGAAGAACAAGAATCAGAGTTTTTAGCTAAAATCGGAAATTGTGCCGGTTACAGTTTTTCGCTGGAAGCCCCCAAATCTCTGGATAGTGACGGGCAGTACGCCGATATCGTTTTTGAAGTAGCCGCTTGTTATAAAAAAATGGGCGGAGATAAGGTGACTCAAGCGATTAACTTATTAAAGAAAGCCGAAGCAGAAATCCCGGCTTGGGAAGTTAACATGGGTCCGATCACCTGTGACTCTAAATCAACGTTAACGGCTTATCTTGATGCTTATGCAGCCGACGCTACGTTTAGCTGCACCAAATCTGCAGATCTTGAAAAAGTAATTCAACAGTTACAAAGCAAAGATCTCGCTTTTTTAAAGCAGATGTTATGGAGTAATCACGTACCTGAATTAGGTTTACGCGATTCAGATGTTTCTTGTCCCGAAAGCTTAAAAGAAATAACGAAGAGCCTGGTTAATGCTTTAAACCAATCTTCAAATGTTGGCTTAAGCAGTGAAGAAAAAACTGATTCAATGAATACCTTTATCGAAATCAATAAAGGGTCTGATGTGGTCGCTTTATTAAAAGTGGCAACAAACCCAGATGGTTGTCTGTATCTGGATTCGTTGCTAGTCACCAACCTTGACGGTGTGGAATAATTCTAACTATTTACCGGTAAGTTTTTTATGTGTGATGGAGATAGCTTTGCAGCCTTCTTCGTCATACTTACGGTCTTGCATAGCCTCTTGAGCTTCACAGGCAACCTCATCACCCTCAGCACAGGCCATAGCTGCCTTAGTTTTGATTTTTAGCGCTTTGGTTTTACAAATAGCTACATAGTCGTCGTCATCGTCAAACCAGCCGGCCTGCGCCGGTACAGCAGCCGCTATCACTAATGCCATTAAAAACTTGTGAGCCTTTTTCATAGATCTGCATCCCTTCATAGACCTAAGTCTATCGGACCTCTCATCGGTTAGAACTCCAGCAGACCATAGGCATCCCGCCATAATTTTATTGTGTTCCGCTATATCCAAGTGATTTCAAATACTTACATATAAACAAAAGTGCTCTTAATTCTAGGGTAACGGTGGTCCCGGCCATTCAGCTTTGGCCTGTTTGCCTTGAAATCACCGGCAAATAGGCAAAATAACGCGGATTTCCGCTTGAGCCTGGGCCAATTTTTATGCTATCACCTAGGTTCTCGAATTTACGATTAAAGATAGAGGATAATATGAAAGAAGGATTACATCCAAAAGTTAAGACTGTTGTGTTCAAAGACATCTCTTGTGACTTCCAATTTTTAGGAACAACAACGTTAGACTCTAAAGAAACTACTAAATGGACTGACGGCAAAGAATACCCACTTATCAAAGTTGAGATCTCTTCTGCTTCTCACCCATTCTACACTGGTAAACAACGCGTACTTGATACCGAAGGCCGTATCGATCGTTTCAAAAAGAAATTCGGATCGAAATCAGCTACAGGCAAATAGATTCTCGCAAGGTTATTTATTTAGAAAAGCGGCTTATATGGCCGCTTTTTGTTTTTCTGGAATTCAATATTATCCACTCAGTAACGCCGGAGCTTAGACCATGTTTTCAAAATTAGACTCAGTAGAATCAAGATATGAAGAAGTGAATATGTCACTTCAGCGTCCTGATATTGCGTCTGATCAGACCAAGTATCGCGCGCTAATGAAAGAATTGGCTGAACTGGAAAAAATCGTCATCCTTTACCGCGATTACAAAAAGAAAACCGCGAACTTAAAAGATAGCAAAGAACTTCTTACCGCCGAACAAGATCCTGAAATGCGCGAAATGATCCGCGAAGAAGTTAAAGAACTTGAAGAAGCAATTCCGCAACTTGAAGACGCATTAAAAATTGCTTTATTACCTAAAGACCCTAACGACGATAAAAACATTCTACTTGAGATTCGTGCCGGTGCCGGTGGCGATGAGGCGTCGTTATTTGCTGATGAACTTTTCCGTGGTTACGCTCACTACGCAAGTACTATGGGCTGGAAAGCTGAAATGGTATCTTACTCACAGGGTAACGTTGGCGGCGCTAAAGAGGTTATCGTTTCAATTTCTGGCGAATCGGTTTACTCAAAAATGAAATACGAATCTGGCGTTCACCGTGTACAGCGTGTACCTAAAACTGAAGCTGCTGGTCGTATCCATACTTCAACTGTAACAGTTGCGGTTATTCCTGAGGTTGAAGTTAAAGATATTAAACTTAACCAAAGTGATCTTCATATTGAAACCATGCGTTCGCAAGGAGCTGGAGGACAGTCGGTCAACAGAACGGAATCAGCTGTCCGTATCGTTCATATCCCAACAGGAATCGAAGTTAAATGCCAAGAGGGAAAGTCTCAGCTTAGCAATAGAGAGCGAGCACTTCAGATTCTAGCTGCAAAATTACAATCCATCGAAGACGAAAAACGTATGAAAGAAGCTTCTGATGCCCGTTTAGATCAAATCGGAACTGGCGATCGCTCAGAGCGTATCCGCACTTATAACTTTCCTCAGACGCGTATCACTGATCATCGCATCGGTTTAACGATTCACCAGTTAGATCAGGTGATGGGTGGTAAGTTTGAATTGTTAATCGATCCAATTAATGCTCACTTCCAGGCGGAACAGTTAAAAAAACAATCGTCTAACGCCTACTAGGAATCGACATGAAACTGAATGATGTCCTGCAAAAAACAATTCAGTTCTTCAAAGATAAAAACTTCGATACCCCACGTTTGGATGCGGAATTATTGATTGCCCACGCTCTCAATATGCCGCGTATTCAATTGTATGTTAAATTTGATTCACCACTTACTGAAGCCGAAGTAAATCTGTGCCGCGAGTATGTTAAGCGCAGAACCGCGGGCGAGCCCGTCGCCTACATCATCGGCGAAAAAGGATTTTACGGCCACATTTTCAAAGTAGGAGCCGGAGTTTTAATCCCGCGGCCCGAAACCGAAATGATCGTCGATGAAGTTTTAAATGATTTTAAGAAACATCCGCGTGATCAGATCCGCATTCTGGATTTAGGCGCCGGCACCGGATGTATCGGCCTGTCGATTCTAAAGCACATCCCGCTAGGAAAACTGATTGCTATTGAAAAATCAGCTGAAGCTTTTGCTCTGCTTAAACAAAATATCGCATTACTTGACCTTGGCGAGCGCAGCGAAGCGATCCATGCAGATGTGAGCACCTTAAACCCTGGCGAACTGGGTAAATTCGACTACATCGTGGCAAACCCGCCTTATATCGATGCGGGAGACACACAAGTTGAACCCAACGTGCGTAAATATGAGCCCGCCTCGGCCTTATTTGCGGATGATCAGGGTTTAAAAGATCTAAAAACTTGGTCGACAAAGTTTGCCCCTTGCCTTAACGACCAAGGCCTAATGCTTTTTGAAATGGGCCACACTCAGGGACCGGCCATGAAAAAATATTTTTCCGATATCCCCGGCCTGAAAGATGTTGCCGTTTTAAAAGATTTGTCAGGACTTGATCGAATCATTAAAGCAAGAGCATAATATCCGCTATGGATAAAATGCTTGTTACCAGTGGTGTTTCTTTAAAAGGTTCTGTTGAAGTCAGCGGTGCAAAAAACGCAGCTTTACCGATTTTATTTTCTACTCTATTAGCTGAAGGCGAACACACGTTCGACAATGTTCCGCTGTTAAAGGATATCGAATCAACAGCAGAACTTTTACAGAGTTTAGGTTGTGAATCAAAACGCGATGGTCACACGTTTCGCGTAAACGTCACCAAATTAAAAACATTTGAAGCCCATTACGATTTAGTCAGAAAAATGCGCGCCAGCATTCTTTGTTTGGGTCCGATTCTGGCGAAATACGGTGAAGCGGTAGTTTCGCTTCCGGGTGGTTGTGCGATCGGTACACGTCCGATTGATCTTCACTTAGATGCGATGAAAGCTTTAGGTGCAGAGATTGAACTTAAAGACGGTTATGTCTTAGCCAAATGTAAAAAATTAAAAGGCGCAACCGTGCTGTTTGAAAAAACAACCGTCGGCGGTACCGAAAATTTAATGATGGCCGCAACTTTAGCTGAAGGCACAACGATCATCGAAAATGCAGCTAAAGAGCCCGAAATTGTTGATCTTGCGATTTACCTAAATAAAATGGGTGCGAAAATCACCGGGCACGGTACAAGTGTGATGCGTATTGAAGGCGTTGAAAAATTAACACCAGCCCGCCACAGCATTATGCCAGATCGTATCGAAGCCGGAACATTAATGATCGCCGGCGCCATCACTAAAGGGGATGTGCTTGTACAAAAATGTAACCCCCAGGATTTAGAAGCACTCATCAATAAAATGCGCGAATCTGGTTTTAAAATCGAAACAACAAAAGATTCGATCCGAGTACTTCCACAAGACAAATGGGAAGCGGTTGATATCACGACTGCACCACATCCGCTATTTGCAACCGACCTACAGGCGCAGTTTATGGCGTTAATGACCGTCGCACACGGCACCAGTGTGATCACAGAAACAGTTTTCGAAAACCGCTTCATGCACGTAAATGAATTAATGCGTTTGGGCGCTGACATCACCCCAAAAACCCAGGTCGCAGTTGTCCGCGGTAAACCCGGCGGCTTATCTGGCGCCCCGGTCATGGCCACTGACTTACGGGCATCGGCAAGTTTAGTGTTAGCCGGTTTAGTTGCTAAAGGTGAAACCTTGGTAGGCCGTATCTACCACTTAGACCGCGGCTACGAAAATCTAGAAGGAAAACTTTCTTCTCTAGGCGCAAAAATCAAACGCGTGCAATAGGCCGCCAGCGCCAGCAACGAAGTCGAAATTTTATTGTCGGGGAAAAAAATTAAGGCAAGTTCGAGGAGGGGCCACAAACTTGCCTTTTAAAAATCGGCCGCTGTTAAGCAGTGATTTTGAAATTAAGAATCTATATTTACCAAACAAAGCTCTGATGCCTATCCTGGGAGGGGATCCTGAATTAGCTATTCAGAGATCTTCGCTTGGTAATCAAAAACCGTATCTGAATCTGAAAATGAAGTTGTGTTTACTAGCTGCTCGTCGCTGATGGCCTTAGCTTTCGCTGAGATCACCAAAACCGCGATGATGTATGCTACCGCAACCCATTTCATGCAAATTGTCTAAAGCAACTGATGTGCCAACTTGAGACACGCGCAAGAGTCCATTTAAATGCCCTAAAATTCTTATTAAAACCCCAGTGAAATCAAATAGTTCCAACTTGGAACCGGCCTCTGGTTCCATTGATGGACTTTGGTCATAAGTTGGGTCCGAATTTATACGATTTAAATGTCAGAATTTCGAATCCATTTCATAATAGAAATGATGGGGAAACGAGTTAATTTTAACGATCAGTGGAGAGTCAAAATGGAGAATGGCCAAATCAAGGGGCCGTTCCCGAGTGAATCGATCAGCAAGATGATCGTGGAAGGTATTTTAACCGGCCAAGAAGAAGTAGCACAACACCCCAGCGCCGAATGGCGTCCGCTCGCTAAGGTTCACGAATTTTACGAAGCCCTGTTAGAATCTCTTGAAAATCCAACCGAGCGCGACGAAAAAAAAGCGGCCAAGATGGATGCAGAAACGCAGATTCAATCGCGCTCTGAAGGCGTTGAGGAACCACCTCCGCCCGAGCCGGAGGTTGCGGAATTTAAAGACGAGATCAAACAACTCGTTGAAGAAGAAAGAAAAAAACCGACATCGCCAATTATTCCTGATCGCGCTGTAGCCCGTACGACCGGTGTTTCAACGATTGCACCTCCGGATAACAATGCACTCTTGGTTGCGCGCGATCAGCAATTAACAATCGAAATGCAGCAGCTCAAAACGATTCAGGCAAAAGAATCAAAAAAATTCTTTCCTTTTATCATTTTGATCGTTGTCATTGCGGCTGCACTTTATTACCTGATTAAACCAGATCCTAAACAAAACACTGGCTGGGTATTGATTGCCCCGACGCGCGGAGCACAAAAAACTTTAACCGATAACGAAGTTAAAGCTTTAAAAGCCAAAGCCATCCAACTGATCAAAAC
Source organism: Bdellovibrio sp. SBM16 (assembly GCF_056175625.1). Lineage (NCBI taxonomy): Bacteria > Pseudomonadati > Bdellovibrionota > Bdellovibrionia > Bdellovibrionales > Pseudobdellovibrionaceae > Bdellovibrio > Bdellovibrio sp. SBM16. The sequence continues at coordinate 100,128 of NZ_JBJKJG010000003.1, forward strand.
CGGAACCTTAGAAAATACCCGTGATTCACAGAAGTTTTTGGCACAGGCTTCTGAAAATGCCCCAAATGATTTAGAGTCTCTGGGATTACTGTGTGTGGTGTACGAACAGCTTTGGCCTTACACCAAACAAAACTCGAACGACTTAAAAGCGATTACCATTGTAACGCAAATGAGCCGCACGATTAACCCGATCTCAAGCTACTCTGACACCTGCCAGTCGATCTATCTGTTAGCCAAGGGACAACCGCGCGATGCGCGTGGTTTAATTGAAAGAACCTTAGATCAGCAAAATGGTGAACGTTTTATCCTGTTTCCGTTTTTATACCTGATCAAAGGGCAAATCCTTGAAGAAATGCACAATCATATCAGTGCCGAAGCTTATTATACCGAAGCGGTAAAATCGTTTCCAGGTTGGGCGTGGGCCCAGTTTGCATTGGCGCGTTCGATGTTTAAACAAGGCAAATACAACGAAGCTAAAGATGCTTACACAAATATTCTGCGCGATTACCCTGAACACAAGGGAGCGCTCTACGGTATGGGTTTGGTTGAGCTGAAAAACGCTTCTAATGAAAAAGCATTCAACCTGTTTAACCGCGCTTATGCGATCGATAGCAAGCTGCCAAAAAGCTTTCATATGGAAGCACTGCTGGAGTTCATCCAGCTGTTAATTGCCAGAAAAGATAATTCAAAAGCACTTGAAGTCGGTCAGTTTGCATTAACCATCAGCCCGAGTCACCGTGCGATCAAAGAACTTGTCATGTCGTTAGGCGGTGAAGACCGCGGCAATAATCAATCGGCCGAGTTAGTATTCTTAGGTGATCAGTTCGCAAGATCGGGCGATCATCTGGCGGCACAGGCGCAATACAAAGCCGCGTTTGAATTTGATAAAACCAATGCCGAGCCTGCGCTAAAAGCGGCCAAGAGTTTATGGGCGATCAATCAAACGCGCGAAGCTCTTCTTTGGGTAGACCGAGCGATCAGAGCCGATACCAAACTGGCCCAGGCCTACGCACAAAAGGCTGATTATCTGTCGCAGAAGTTTGCCTTCGGCGAAGCGACTAAGGCTTTGCAAGATGGTTTAAAAGCAACCGGTAATAATTTTGATATCGTAAAAACCCAGGCGCTGGTTGAATTCAGAAAAAACAGCATGACGACCACCATTACTTACGGCGAAAAGGCGTTAAAGATGTATGATGCCGATGTTGAGCTGTTAAGTTTAATCGCAAATGCGAATATCAACCTATACCTGCACGCACCAACACGCACCTCGGCCGACGGAAAAAACCAGGAAGATAAAAACTTAAGAACCAAATATTTAGAAGATGCACAGAAATACGCAAGCAAAGCCGTCGATCTTGAGCCCGGAAAACCGGAAGCGCAAATTACCTACTCTAAATACCTCTACGCTAAACAGGGTAATCTTGCCGCTGAAACTAATTTCAAAAAATTAATCGAAACCTTCCCGTACACTATCGATTACCGCGTGGGCTTAGCAGAGTTCTATGAACTGCAGGAAAAATACCGCTCGGCGGCTGATATTTACCTGCAGATTATCGAAGCTGATCCCAAAAATAAAAAAGCCCTAATGGGACTTGCGCGTTGTAATCAGTTTATGAATGAAATTAAAACCGCGCAGAAATACTACATGGATGCCGCCGTATTGGATCCATCCGATGTTGAGCCCTTATTTGCGACAGCGCAGCTGGAACTTGAAAATCCAGGCAGTAAAGATCCCAGCGCGGTTATTCAAAGCGCCTACAAAAAATTTGAAATGGTTAAACGGGTTAATCCAAGTTACCCGCGCATTTCTTATTTCTTGGCCCGCTGCCATTTTGCTTTAGCTGAATTTGATAAAGCACTGGAAATGATCAAAGAAGAAAAGACAAAAAACCCGGGCATTGCCGATCCTTATCTGCTTGCAGCCGAGGTTTACAACAGCAAAGAACAGTTCAAAGAGTGTGCGGCTGAATACTCACAAGGTATTCGCCTGCGCCCGACATCGGCCGACCTGTATGTAAAGGCCGCTTCTTGTTACCGCAAAAGCGAGGCTTTAGATATTGCCCTTGATATGTTAGAAATCGCCCGTAGCAAAGAAAGCGGTTTTGCCCCGCTTTACCGTGAAAAAGGTTTTATTATGGAAGCCCAAGGCGATCGCAGGCAAGCCCGTGATTTACTTAAACTTTATATCGAACTTTCGCCAAATGCTCTGGACAGAAAACAAATTGAAGATAAAATATCTTCATTAGGGGGATAACTCATCATGACTCTGGGAGAAAAATTTAAAGGCTTTTCCAATGACCTGCAAGTCGGAGCTAAGAACGCTTCTCACAGTTTTGCGCATGCTATGTTACGCCTGGTGTCCGGCTTCTTTATCGGCTTGGTCTTATCGTTAATTATCCAGGAACTGACTCAGTCCGGCACCTTTATGCTTTTATTTTTAACGATTGTCTTTACCGCGGCCATCTTTAAATCCCTCAGCCGCTTCGGCATGATGCAGATTTTGATCTTTGATCTCATCTGTGTGTTGATTGGCACTGTGCTTCGTATGTATATTATGATCGCACCATAGGTGCGTAAATTAACCAACGCCTTAAGCGTGTGACCACTTTAGAACCAAGGAAATTTTGTGATTGATATTAAGCTGTTAGAAAAAAAAGCTGAAAACGGAACCTCTTACTTTGACGAATACAAGCAAGGTTTAATTAATCGCGGAGCTTCCACGGATATCTTAGAACAGATCATGAAGGCAAACATTACCCGCAAAGAAATGATCAATACCGCAGAAACCGAAAAAGCCCGCCAGAATAAATTAAGCGCCGAAGTCGGCCAGCTTAAACGCGAAGGTAAAGATGCTTCGCATATTCTTTCTCAGGTTGACCAGCTAAAAGCGCGCGTAAAAGAACTTGAAACACAGGCCGCTGAAACTGATGCACAGGTTTACAACTTATTATTAACAATCCCGAACAAACCACACGCGTCTGTTCCGGTGGGTTCGTCTGAACACGACAACAAAGTTGTTAAGACTGTCGGTGAACCGAAGAAATTTTCTTTCAAAGCCAAAGAACATATCGAACTTGGCGAAAAACTAAATGTCTTGGATTTTGAACGTGCTGCCAAAGTTGCCGGCGCAAGATTTACTTTTTTAAAAGGGGCCGCGGCTCAGATGGAACGTGCCTTAATCCAGTTTATGATGGATATGCACTCGACCCAGCATGGTTACACTGAAATGATTCCACCGTTTATGGCAAACAGTAATAGCTTTGTCGGCACTGGCCAGTTTCCGAAATTTAAAGAAGATGTGTTTAGATTAGAAGGAACTGATTACTGTCTGATTCCAACGGCCGAAGTTCCGGTTACTAACTATTACAATAACGAAATTTTAACTGAAGAGCAGTTACCACAATCGTTTTGTGCTTACTCACCATGTTTCAGATCTGAAGCCGGCAGCGCCGGTAAAGACACCAAAGGTTTAATCCGCCAGCATCAGTTTAATAAAGTTGAGTTAATGACTTTCTGCCATCCGTCTCAGTCTTATGAGATCCATGAACAGTTAACTTCACATGCTGAAAGAGTACTTACCGAACTAGAACTTTCTTACCGTAAATCTTTACTTTGCACCGGCGACATGGGTTTTGGGTCGGCTAAAACTTACGATCTGGAAGTGTGGATGCCGGGACAGAACACGTACCGTGAAATCAGTTCGTGCTCAAACTTCGAGGACTTTCAGGCCCGCCGTGCAAATATCCGCTTTAAACCAAAAGATGGCGGTAAGCCGCAGTTCGTGCATACCTTAAACGGTTCCGGCTTAGCAGTCGGTAGAACACTGATTGCCATCTTTGAAAACTACCAGCGCGAGGACGGTTCAATCGAAATCCCGAAAGTCTTACGCGGCTACATGGGCAATAAGACCGAAATTAAATAATCGGCGGTCGCTGAACTAAATAAACTTTCTTTCACGAAGGGCGTTGGTTAAAACGCCCTTCGCATTTTCCGTGATAATATTTCCGTGCGCCATCACGAGCATCTCGATATCCAGCGATAAGATTTTTTCCAGCGTAATTTTAAACTCATTTTTATTTTTAATCGTTGTCTTAAACCAGCGGCTTACTGCCGGTTTATTCCAGGTGCCGAACGCGTGTTGGATCACCCAACTGATAAAACCTTTGCGGTTATGTAAATTAAAAATCAGATCGGTCACCACCAGGCATTTGGCTTTTTTGTGGTAGAACAGAACTTCGTGGGTGCTTCCGCCCAACACTGGAATCAGTTCAATTTCGTCTGACATTGTCCAATTTTTCGGCACCAGCTCGTAATCCCAGGTCAGATCGTTACGTTTCTGGGTTAACTCTTTACCGGCCCACAGCTTAGCTTCTTTAAGTTTATGCTTGGCCGGTTTGACATATAAATGGTGCAAATCACACGGGGCTACAATGTGCTTTACCTTCAGTGCTGGCTTAATTTCGGCCCAATCTGCCTCGGTAAAATCAATCGGTGAGATCATAATGCTTTCGCCGCTGTTCAGGCGCAAAACTGTTGATCTAACGGGCAACGAGAAGTTTTTGAACAACTCCAATTCGGCATCAAAGGTATAAACCCAGTCATTTATTTTCATATTGAAATTTTCTTATGCAAAAAGGGCGTCTGTCTTGGGGATTTAGCTTTTTATGTGCGTAGCGTTGAAATGCTGATTTGCGAAAAACTCATTGAACCGCGACCTCATTTTTTATAAAACAATCGACGGAAAGTTGGTAGAGCGGTTGAATACACCAGTCTTGAAAACTGGCAGCCCTTCGCGGGGCTCGAGGGTTCGAATCCCTCACTTTCCGCCATTTAGGCTTTTTTACAGTTCTTCTGGCTCTTTTCACCTAACAGTTTATCAGGCTCTTCTCACTTAACAGTTTATCACACAGCGCAAGTCACTAAAAACAAGTAG
>NZ_JBJKJG010000004.1:0-185271 GCF_056175625.1 Bdellovibrio sp. SBM16
ACTACTTGTTTTTAGTGACTTGCGCTGTGTGATAAACTGTTAAGTGAGAAGAGCCAATGTTTGGGTATTAAATGGTGGCCAGAGACGGAATTGAACCGCCGACACAAGGATTTTCAGTCCTCTGCTCTACCGACTGAGCTACCTGGCCATTCTGATTAAAAGTGAACTTGCAAACTATCGACTTGGCCTAATCAAGTCAACAATTTAGCCCTATTCCGGCCGAAATCCAGGCTATCACTTACTGTAAAACCTAAGTTTTTTCAGCTGTTTGATTAAAGAATGGTCATATTTCCTGATTGCCTAAGATTTTAGCCCCATGGTGATTTGCTTTTTGCCCGAAATCCATCGAGCGGACATATCCGATACCACACAAAAAAAATACTTTTCAACGTCCTGAATTAAGATAGACCAAAGGATAAGATCCAAGAGAACACATTGCTCGCCTGAATAAATAAAATTAACCTCATATGAGTGACGCAAAATAAATTTTTCTTCTCTGTATTCATGGCTTTAATGTTGTTCTCAAACTGGGCTTACGCCCTGCAGGCCATCGTCGTTAAAGGCAATCGCGTTCTGTTTTCACTAGACCAGGTTGAAATGCAGTCGATCAGTATAAATACGCTGGTGATTTCTGCTGACAAAACTGTTCAGGCTAAGATTATCCAGGTTAAAGGCCCACGCGCGATCGGCCAGGTTGTTCGCGGTTCTGCCCGTCCGAATATGGTGTTTCGCCCACTTTCAGGCGAAAAGAAAAAAGATGATCTGAAGTTCGGTTTTTTCGGCGGTATTTCGATGAATACCATGACCATCAATTTAAGTTCGACCAATACACTTAAACTTCAGGGAACCGGTTTTGGCTTAATGGGATTTTTTGATTACACTTTGTTACCCGATTTTGCCTTTCGTGGAATGGGCGGCTATGAATCATTTAAGGCCTCTGCATCCACCACCACCTGCCCGTCAGGCACCTGTTCAGTGAATTTAAATTATCTCAGCGGGCAAGGTTATGCCCAGTATGATGTCGCTAAGTTTGCCGGTGGCAGCCGCTTCTGGATCGGTGTCGGCGCCGGTATTTTGTTTTCAGCTTCAGCTTCGAGCGAAATCATCAACACAGATTCAATGAAGACCAATCAGATTTTTATTCTTGGCACCGGTGCGGATTACCGTCTTTCGGATACCACTTATTTGCCGGTACAACTGGATTACTTTCTCTACCCGGATGGCGATATCAAAACGCAACAGATCAACCTGCGTTTAGGATATAAATTCTAGAATATTTAAACGGTAGCCGCTTTAAAAGCTTGTTCTAGATCAGCTAAAAGATCATCGATGTCTTCTACTCCGACTGATAGACGGATTAGCGAATCATCAATGCCCAGTGCTTTGCGCTGCTCGGCCGGAACCGAAGCATGTGTCATGATTGCCGGGTGTTCGATTAAGGATTCAACACCACCCAGTGATTCAGCTAATGCAAAAACTTCGACTGATTCTAAAAACTTGCGCGCCGAATTCATGCCACCTTTGATAAAGAAGGTGATCATACCGCCAAAACCGCTCATTTGCTGTTTTGCTAACTCGTGTTGCGGATGCGAAGCCAAACCTGGGTAAATCACCCGTTCAACCTGTGGATGTTTTTCTAGAAATTGCGCCACTTTAATCGCATTTTCAGCGTGGGCCTTCATGCGTAACGGTAAAGTTTTTAAAGAACGTAAGGCCAAGAACGCATCAAACGCGCCCTGAATTCCGCCCATTGAATTTGTCAAAAACTGAATACGATCAGCGATGGCTTTATCTGAAGTCACAGCTACACCGCCAACCACATCGGAGTGGCCGCCGATATATTTAGTTGCCGAATGCACCACAATATTAGCACCCAGCTCTAACGGACGTTGAAAGTACGGTGACATAAATGTGTTATCAACCACCACCAAAATACCTTTAGCAGCGGCGATCGCTGAAATTTTCTTAATATCTGCTAATTTAAGCGTTGGATTTGTCGGTGTTTCAACCCAGATCATTTTAGTATTGGGTTTAATCGCTTTTTCGACATTTGCGACATTGGTTAAGTCGGTATAAGAGAACTCTAAGCCGTGATGGCGCAAAACTTTATCAAATAAACGAAAGGTTCCGCCGTACATATCATCCATTGCGACGACATGGTCGCCAGCGGTTAATAGATGTAAAACCGTCGTTGTTGCAGCACAACCACTCGAAAAAGCAAAACCGTATTTGCCCGACTCTAAAGAAGCAATGCAATCTTCGTAGGCTCTGCGGGTCGGATTGTGGGTACGTGAGTACTCCCAGCCTTTATGTACACCCGGAGATTCCTGCACATATGTAGATGTTAAGTACACCGGTGTCATAATCGCGCCCGTTGTCGGATCCGGAGATTGGCCCGCGTGAATGGCGCGGGTGTTAAATTTCATTTTTGAGCTGTCTGTTTTCATATTTATCTCGATTAGTTGTATTGTTTCATGTGTTCTTCAGCTTTTACTTCAACATTGAAAGCTGATTTCATGGCACTGGCATCCATTAAACCGTTATCAACCATCCATTTATCGTTAAATACTTTACTTAAGTACGCTTTGCCTGAATCAGGCATAACAACCACGATTTTTGATGGTTTTTCTAACTTTTTTGAATACTCAATCGCGCCCGCTAAAATTAAACCGCTTGAAGGGCCTACACATAGACCCTCTTCAATCACTAAACGACGAGTTAGCGCGAAAGCCTCTTTATCAGTTACTTTAACGCAATCGTCGTAAACTTTTAATTGGCAGTTGTTCGGAAGCATATCTTCACCAACGCCTTCAACTTTCCAAGCACCCGGGGGATCAACAATTTTACCGTGATAAAACAAGTCGTAAATGATTGAACCCACCGGATCCGTCACCAGAACTTTTGTGTTAGGATTTTTCTCTTTTAAGAATTTACCGACACCAGAAATTGTTCCGCCGGTGCCTACGCCACCAACAAATACGTCGATTTGACCCTTTGTTTGCTCCCATAATTCAGGGCCGGTCACATTATAATGATAATCCATGTTATCCATATTGTGATATTGGTTCGCATAGAAACAATTTGGAGTATTTTCAGCGATTTTTTTGGCGACCGAATAGTGGCTTAACGGATGTTCTGGTTCTAAACCTATCGGGGTCACGACAACTTTTGCGCCGTAAGCACGTAACATCGCACGTTTTTCTTCACTCATTTTTTCGGGCAGAACGAAAATACATTTATATCCTTTAACCGCAGCCGCCAAAGCCAGGCCCATACCGGTGTTGCCGGCCGTCGCTTCGACAATTGTGCCGCCCGGTTTAAGTTCGCCGCGTTTTTCGGCGGCTTCTACCATATATTTAGCGATACGGTCTTTAATCGATCCACCGGGGTTAAAATATTCTACTTTGCCGAAAAACTCGTGTTTTGAACCGGCTGTAACTTTGTTTAAACGCACTAACGGCGTATTGCCGATGGTATCCAGGATATTATTAGATATTGATATCATGATTAATCTTCTTTGTTTTGCTTGGTGTTTTTGTGTTCTTTTGGATCATTCCCGAGCCCAGCATGTAGGTCATCAGTTCTACCATGTCGCCGGAAAAAGGTATTTTCAGGCGCTGACATAACTGCTGCACTTTTTTGGATTGGACATTTTTTTTCGTCAATTCAGAGACCAGTTCGAGGCATAATTCATTGTTTGTCATACTCTGAAGAAATTATCGTCTTGGCGCCTACAAAACAAGGTGAAAAACCTTTTAAAAAGCAAGCTGGCACAGTGTCGGAACCAGCAGCAAAATACAGATGGCCGGAAACACCAGAAAAACCAGGGGGATCTGCAACATTAACGGAAGTTTGGCCGCATGTTCTTGAATATCGGCTTCGCACATCTCAACCAGATCAGCTTCCAGTGCCTTAAGCGGCTCATATATTGGTTGTCCGCGCAGGCCGGATTCTACCAACATGATGACCGCTCTATGTTGCGCGTTAAAAATATTCAGGTCGCTGACTTGTGTGGATTGCCGAATTTGCCACCATTGCATAAAATTTTTTGCAAATTCGTCCTGAAAACCGCGTAAATTGGACATACGGTGAACAAATTTCTGTAAACCTTGGTTAACTGATAAGTTTTTTTCGACAGTACGCTTAAGATCCCACACCAAAAGCAAACTACTCGGCAGATTTATATCGTCCATCGGATTCGGTTTCCCTTCTTTAAAATGACCGTAAGACCCGCGCTCATCAACAAAAGTGAGCCCATGATGACTTCCGGATACTTACTTAACTGCAACTCAGCGATGGCAAAGCAAAGTAAAAACACATAAATCAAGGCCGCCACCACCGCTTGGGCGCGCACTTGCAGCGCCGAAAGTCTCGACCTATGTCGCAAACTATTTTGAATGCGCAAACCCCGCTTAAATTGGTCTATTTGATCAGAAACTCGCGTTGAAGAACGCAAAATAAAATAAATTTCTTCAAAGAAATGGGCCGAAAACTTCTTTTTGGCGTAAATTGGCACCGCTTTCGGCCGCTCATCATCGACATCTACGTAGTTCAGCGGTTCAAAAACAATTTTTTCAACGTGAGTAAGTGTCTGAAACACAAGTTTTGTTGATTTCAACGGTGATTGACCACCCTTAATATGCAGATTAATCGCTTCAAGAACCTTAATTTGCCCTCTGAAAAATGCTTTTTTCAAAAAAAATTCAAAATATACGTTTAAAAATATCAAGCTAAGTAAAATTCCGCCGATATAACTGGTGAACAACACGAAATGTTCTTTGAAAAACAGAAAATAAAGGCTCGGAATATTCAAAACCACGAACATCAGTTTCCGAATTTTCGGAAAAATGATGTGAAAGATCTCAAGCCGATACACAAATCGATCCGAAATGAATAATCCGAATATCGAAATCAGGAAAAACAGCATTCAAACCTCGCTTTCACGCGAAAGTTTGATTGCAAGATAAATGCAACAATTTTTTTTGTTGACGGATTAAATCAATTTGTCGACAATTTTATTAAGGGAGACTGAAAAGTCACAACAACAACAACGTGAGCGTAGAAATACGTTCACTCCGGAAGGAGCAACCATGGCTAAGAAAAAAGCAAAAAAAGCTACTAAAAAAGCTGCTAAAAAAACTACAAAAAAATCTACAAAAAAGAAAAAAAAGTAGATTCTTCTGTAAAGCAGAAGCTTTGGAAGGGCTAACGTAAGTTGGTCCTTTTTTTTTGCCTAAAATTCTTAGAGGTTGTCTCAAATATAAAAAAATAGGCCGTATAAACGGCCTATTTTGCATTTAAAGCTATTTTTTCTAATTTATCTGACGACAGGAAGTCGTCAGAAGGCCGTCATGGATGATAGCCAGCGCAGCGGTCGCACTAGTAAAAATAAGTTAAGCCAACACCCGCAGTTGGTAAGTAAACCGAAGTATTCAGCTCACCTAACACCATCAATTCACCGTAGAAATTTACACCCGATAATTCGCCTTCAAGCTGGTTGTACTCTAAGCCCATGCCCCCCGCTAGAAAGTTGGCGGAAAACTTGTTATCTCGCATTTGTTGTTCAGATAAGACTCTTCTTAAGATATCAGAACTCGAAGCTTCGGCCTGTGATCCGTTGGCATTAAACCAGTTGGCATAACCGACCTTAGTATATGGAGATAAGTAAGCCGATTCATAATTATGTTTCCATGCAATATGAAATGTATTGTAAGCCTTGCCCATACCGATTCCGAAGCCTAAAGCATCCTGCGGTTTGATATTAACCTCTAAATTAAAGCCAAATCCCCCGGTTAAACCGCCGGTAGAGATACCTAACCCGATCTTTTTGTAGTTTTTAAGGTCGTAATTTGAATCATACAGCTCAACACCTTCATGGTCGAACTTCTGACTTTTTGAAAAGATAGACTGGTTAGCGCTTTCAGTTTCAGAAGATTGTGCGAAAGCTGCCGTTGTTGTTAAAAAAGCTAATACTATTAATAGTGATTTCATGTTGTGGGCCTCTCTTTTTAGCCTAGTTTAATCATTTTTGCCTGAATAGGAAACGAATTCTGCAGGGCTTGATGCTTTTTAAAGTTAAAAACCGCGCCTGCCGAGCGAACGCGATCAATATGTGATAAGCGTAGAGCCTGCGTGATCCACCCCGGATTATTCGCTTCACCGGTTTGTAAAACGCCATCATCGGGAAACCCAACATCAGGTGTGGCATAAAATCCGGCGTAGCCGTAATTGATATCAACGGCCGGCGACCATTTTGCTTCGCCGATCGTCTGCGCAACCACGACGTAATTTTGATTTTCTAAGGCGCGGGCACGGGCGCCCAAATGCACGCGGTGAGCCCCTTTGACGGTCTCGGTACAGCTCGGGGCCAGAATAATCTGCGCTCCGGCATGTGAAGCTGTAAGTGCCGGAAACGAAAATTCCACATCAAAACATGTTGAAATGGCAAATTTCACAAAACCGGTATCGAAAATTTTTATTGTCGGTTCACCCGCCTGCACCTGCCACTCTTCATCCTCAAAGCGGGTCATAAAGAACTTATCCTGAAACTCAACGGCTCCGTTCGGGGCAAAAACAAAGACCCGATTGGTGGTCAGCTGGGGGTTGTGATAAAACGGTATACTCGGCGCGATAATAAAAACCTGGTGTTTGCCGGCCAAAGCCGAAAAAGTTTTTTTAAATTCTTCTATATATAGAGAAAGTTTCTGCGCCTGTGCTTTTAAATCTGTGCGCTCAGATTCTGAAAGTAAAGAAGTTAGCTCCATCGCTCCATATTCAGGAAAAAGCAGAAGCTGAGCTCCTGTAACCACCGCTTTTTCCACCCAGGTGCGGGTTTTCTCTTTCCATTGGTCAAGATTAGAAAAAAAATCCAACGGATACTGTGCCGAGGCCACGATTACATTTAGCGGTTCCATAGTTTTGTCCAATACACCATTTTTTTTGCGGTTGTTTGTGTATTCCCGAGATCAAGCCATTCGAAATCGGAAGTTAATTGATTATCTTTTTGATAACCCCGCTTTTGCCAAAACCCGTCTAAAGGCTGGTAATTGGCGGGTTTCAGCGGATGATCGGCCGATCTTTGCACGGCACAAAAAGTGGTGACCTTTATTTCTGGAAAACTTAATGCCACTTTTTCGCGGGCATCAAAAAAAGCATGTCCGATGCCCTGGCCGCGGTATTCCGGTAATAAAACGCTTTCACCGAAGTAGAAAAATTCGTCGATTTTTTTGCCGTTTTCGATGAATGGTTTTTTTATAAAATCTTCTTCTTCAGCCAGCGGAAGGGCGGTAGCAACCCCAACAATTTTTTTGCCTGCATTTTCATCAATGGCCAAAATAAATGTGCCATTTGCCGCTTTAAAATAGCGATCCAGATACTTAACTTCGTAGTCAACTGACCCGTCGTAAATATATGGAAAGTCTCGAAAAATCCTAATCCTGAGCGCTGCGATCTCTGCCAGATGCTCACGCGCAAAATCTTTACTGACAGCGTGAACTTTGATGCTCACTATTTCACCATTTCAATCCACTGGGGAAGATTATAATAAGTCGTTACGCGTTTAATTTTGCCGTCTTTTATTTCGAAAAATGAGCCCGCCGGAACCACATATTTTTGCCCCCGCGCTGTAGGCAATGACCCGTCCGTTTTTAAATAAGTTCCGTGCACATCAAACTCGGCGGCAATGCGGTTACTGTTTTCACTCGTAAAATATGTTAAGTTTTTTAGCTCTTCTTTATAGCAATTATCCATGTGAGCCATAAACTTAATGAACGCCTCCAGGCCAATTTCTTTCTTGCCTTGGTTAATATCGTGTTCTACTTCGGGATGAAGTAAAGCCAGCATGTCCTTGGTTCTGCCTTCATTAAAGGCTTTGAAGTAATTTTTCACGATATCTAGACTTTGATTTGTATTCAAATTTTAACTCCTGCAATAGGCCAAAACTTAGTCTTTAGCTTGAGCTTTAAGGCGATAAGTATTAAACCTGTTAAGTATTTAATTTTTAATTACAAAATCAAAAAAACAAACTTTTGGCAAAGCCAAAGTTTCTAAAATGTTTCTGGAGGAGTTTTCATGGCATTCACAGCACACACAAGAAAAAAAATCGCAGTTATTGGCGCAGGTTTTGTTGGTTCAACAACAGCTCACTGGGCAGCGCAAAAAGAATTAGGTGATGTAGTTCTTTTAGATATCAACGAAGGCGCAGCGATCGGAAAAACTCTGGATTTGGCCCAAGCAGCTACCATGGAAATGTTCGACACAAAAATCAAAGGAACTTCTAACTACGCTGATATCGCCAACTCAGACGTTGTGATCATTACTGCAGGTATGCCACGCAAACCGGGCATGAGCCGTGACGAATTAATCGGAATCAACGCTAAAATCGTTAAAGAAGTTTGTGCTGGTATCAAACAACACGCTCCAGATTCAATCGTTATCGTAGTTTGTAACCCTATGGATGTTATGGCGTTATATGCTAAACAACAATTAGGCTTTCCGAAAGAGCGCGTGTTAGGCATGGGCGGCTGTTTAGATTCAGCCCGCTTCCGTACATTCATCGCTGAAGAGTGCGGTGTTTCATACAAAGACGTAACCGGTGTTGTTATCGGTAACCACGGTGATGCGATGGTTCCTTTAGTTCGCACAGCTTCTGTGGGTTCAGTTCCTTTAATCGATATGTTACCGGCTGATAAAATCGCTGCCATTGTTCAACGTACCAAATCTGCAGGCGCCGAAATCGGTGGCCACTTAAAAACTGGTTCAGCTTACTACGCCCCATCTCGCGGTGCCGTTGAAATGGCTGAAGCCATTTTAAAAGACCAAAAACGTGTATTACCGGTTGCTGTTGAGTTAAACGGCGAATTCGGAGTTAACGATAAGATGATGGTTGGTGTTATGTGCGTTATTGGCGGTAAAGGTTTAGAAAAAATCATCGACTACAAAATGAACGCCGATGAAAAAGCAGAGTTCGAAAAATCAGTAAACGCAGTACGTACTTTATGTGAAGGGTTAAAAACGGTTCAATAATGAATATTCATGAGTATCAGGCAAAAGAAGTTTTAAGAAATTTTGGAGTAGCTACTTTAAAAGGTAAATTAGCGTTAACTCCTGATGAAGCAGTTGCTGCTGCAAAAGAAATCGGTGGATCAGTTTGGGTTGTTAAGGCCCAGATTCACGCCGGCGGCCGCGGTAAAGGTGGCGGCGTTAAAGTTGCAAAATCTTTAGATGAAGTTCGCGACTACGCGACAAAAATCTTAGGCATGACTTTAGTGACTCACCAAACTGGCCCTGAAGGTAAAAAAGTTCACAAAGTTTTTATCGAGCAAGGTTGTAACATCGCTAAAGAATACTACGTAGCGTGTTTAATCGACCGTGAAACTGGTCGCGTAGCCATGATGGCCTCTTCTGAGGGCGGCATGGATATCGAAGAAGTTGCAGAACACAACCCAAGTGCCATCAAAAAAGTTGATATCGATCCGGTAACAGGCCTTGGCGCTTGGCAGGCCCGCGAATTAGCTTTCGCTATCGGTATGGCGCCATCTACAGTTAACAAAGCTGTAAAATTCATGATGGGCTTATACGAAGCATTTGTAAAACACGACTGCTCGATCGCCGAAATCAATCCATTAGTTGTAACTAAAGAAGATGACGTGATTTGCTTAGATGCAAAAATGAATTTCGATTCAAATTCATTATACCGTCAGCCAAAAATTTTAGAAATGCGCGATTTAACTGAAGAAGAGCCAACTGAAATCGAAGCTTCTAAGTACGATTTAGCGTTCATCAAATTAGATGGTAACATCGGTTGTTTGGTTAACGGTGCAGGTCTGGCGATGGCAACGTTAGATATCATTAAACTTCACGGCGCGACACCGGCGAACTTTTTAGATGTTGGCGGCGGCGCCAATAAAGAAAAAGTAACTAACGCGTTTAAAATCATCCTTAAAGACAAAAACGTTAAAGGAATTTTAGTAAATATCTTTGGTGGTATCATGAAATGTGACGTGATCGCTGAGGGTGTTATCGCGGCTTCTAAAGAAGTCGGCTTAAAAGTTCCTTTAGTTGTTCGTTTAGAAGGTACTAACGTAGAACTTGGTAAAAAAATCTTGGCTGAGAGCGGTTTAAACATCATCCCAGCAAATGATTTAACAGATGCTGCTAAAAAAATTACTGCAGCGATTAAGTAGGTTTTAAATGGCTATTTTAATTAATAAAGATACAAAAGTAATGTGCCAAGGTCTTACCGGATCTCAGGGTTCATTTCACTCGTTACAATGTAAACAATACGGCACCCAAATGGTTGCCGGTGTTACCCCGGGTAAGGGCGGCACTGTTCATGAAGGTATTCCGGTCTTTAACACGGTAAAAGAAGCCAAAGAAAAAACCGGCGCTACGGTATCTATGGTTTTCGTTCCGCCTCCATTTGCTGCTGATTCTATCCTAGAAGCGGTTGATGCTGATTTAGATTTAGTGATCTGCATCACTGAAGGTATTCCGGTATTAGACATGGTTAGAGTTAAAAAATACATGCAAGGCAAACGCACCCGTTTAATTGGTCCGAACTGCCCTGGCGTAATCACGCCTGAACAATGCAAAATCGGTATTATGCCAGGACACATCCACAAAGCTGGCCGTATCGGCGTTTTATCGCGCTCTGGTACTTTAACTTACGAAGCTGTTGGTCAATTATCAGCTCTAGGTTTAGGCCAATCGACTTGTGTTGGTATCGGTGGTGACCCGGTAAATGGTACAAACTTCATCGACATGTTAAAATTATTCAACGCAGACCCAGATACTGATGCAGTCATCATGATCGGCGAAATCGGTGGAACAGCAGAAGAAGAAGCTGCTGAATACATCAAAAAAGAATTTAAAAAACCAGTTGCGGTATTCATCGCAGGGGCTTCAGCGCCTCCGGGTAAACGCATGGGCCACGCCGGCGCTATTATCAGCGGCGGCAAAGGCACAGCCGAGGCAAAATTTGCAGCTTTAGAGGCTGCAGGTTGCAAAATCTCTCGTTCGCCAGCGGACATGGGAACAACTCTTAAATCGATGTTAAAGTAATTAAGACAATATATGCTTAATTTGAAAGGCTCTGTAGCGATACAGGGCCTTTTTTATTGACCGTTTTAGACCCCCGGTTTACACCTAATCCGTAACCTAAAAACCTAATAAACAAGGAGCCCTACATGGCAATGGAAAGAACATTTTCAATCATCAAACCTAACGCTGTTAAAAAGAACGTAATTGGCGATATCATCGCTACTTTCGAATCTAAAGGCTTACGCATCGGCGGCGCTAAATTAGGAATGTTATCTCGTGAAAAATGCGAATTATTCTACGCTGAACACAAAGAGCGTCCATTTTTCGGTGAATTAGTTTCTTTCATGACTTCTGGCCCAGTTGTAATGATGTGCCTAGTTGGCGAAAACGCAGTTGCAAAAAACCGCGAAATCATGGGCGCTACTGATCCTAAAAAAGCTGACGCTGGCACAATCCGCGCTAAACACGGTGATTCAGTAGGCGAAAACGCTGTTCACGGTTCTGATTCAGTAGCTTCTGCTGAGCGCGAATTAGCGATCTTTTTCGACAAACACGAACTAGTAAACATGTAATTTACATGAAGAGACAGCAGGATCACAAAAATCCTAAATCTCATAAAAGGGACTCTGTATTAGAGTCCCTTTTGCATTCTGAGCATACGATCACTATTGAAAAATTAGCGGTCGGCGGCTCCGGAATTGGTCGTATTGATTTTCAAGACAAAAAATTAGTGGTCTTCGTACCTAAATCTGCTCCTGAAGACCAGGTTCGCGTACGCATTACCCAAGTTGAAAAAAACTTTTTAAATGCTGAAATAGTATCGGTTATCAAACCGAGTCCGTTTCGCCGTGAAGCGCCGTGTCCTTACTTTAACGACTGTGGTGGTTGCTCGTGGCAGCACATTGATGAACAACATCAAATTGCCCAAAAAGAACTTATTCTGAAAGACCTGTTTAAAAAATTTCTGCCTGATCTGAACTACACTTTACTTCCGACTGTAGTTAGTCCGCAGAATTTCGAATACCGCAATCGCATCCAGCTTAAACAAATGGGCACAAAGCTAGGTTACTTTAAACCTGAGTCACACGATCTTGTCGATATCGACGACTGTATGATCGCTGAAAAACCCTTACGTGACTGGTTAAAGGCCAATAAAAGCAAAATCCGCCCGAGTGACAAGCTCAGAAAGCACGAATTAAAAATCAATGCTGCAAATAAAGTAGAATTTTACCCGATCGGCGGCCATAGTGAGGGATTATCGTTTTCACAGGTCAACCGTTTCGTTAATGCCCAGCTCGTGACAGCTGTTGTCGACCTGGCAAAGAGCACTGCTCCCCGCTCGCTCACTGAATTTTATGCCGGCAGTGGTAACTTTACTTTTCCCTTGAGCCAGATTTCGAAGGATTTACAGATTGACGCAATCGAACTCAATCCGGACCTGACCGCACAGGCGGTTGAAGCTCTAAAAGCCCAAAAACTTCACAAACAAATTCGATTTTACACAACAAAATCTGAGTTGTTTCCTCTGCGCAATACCATGTCCGATAACCTGATCATGTTAGATCCACCCCGCCAAGGGTGTGAAAAGTCGCTTTTAGTAAAAATCGCCGAGACCAAACCGAAGTTTTTGCTCTATATCAGCTGTCATCCGGTATCATTGGTGCGCGATCTACAAGTGCTGCAGCAAAACGGCTACCGCTTTGATATGCGCCACCTGCAGATTTTTGATATGTTCCCGCAAACTGATCATTTCGAAACCCTTTGCCTACTTGAATTAGCTTAGCTCGAAAAGGTTGACTCACCTAAGCCTTAAAAGGCTTAATTATAGGAGTATGTTTTTACTTCGCCTGTGTATCGTCATCTTTTTGTTTGCATCGTGTAAATCGTTTAACGATCGTTCGGAAGAGCGTGCCCAGTTGCGCCTGCAATTAGGGGTATCGTACTTACAACAGGGCAATTATCCGTTGGCCCTGAAAGAGTTATTGGCAGCAGAAGAGTTGGACCCGAAAAATCCGCAGATTCAAAATAATTTGGGTTTATTGTATTTCGTGCGCGATAAATTAGAACTGTCGGTTAAGCACTTTGCCCGCGCCTACGAATTAGATAACAAGTTTACCGATGCGAAAAACAATCTGGCCCGCGTGTACATCGAATTAAAGCAGTTCACCATTGCCCAGCGCCTGTTAGAAGAGGTATCCGCTGATTTAACTTACCAGTACCAGATTAAAGCTGATATGAACTACGGATTGCTAGAATTTTACCGCAGTCGTTTTAAAGAGGCTAAAAAGCACTTTAAAAAGGTACTTGCCCAGGATCGTGAAGATTGTTTTGCCCAGGTTTTTCTGGGTCGCTCATTTTTAGAATTAAAAGAAAATACCCAGGCTGTTGATCAATTAGAAAAAGCCACCGCGTTCTGCAAAATCGTAGGCATTGATGATGCCCATTATTTTTCGGCAATTGCTCTGTATCGCACCGGCGAAAAAGAGCAATCACTGGTTCGCTTTCAAGAATTATTAGATTTATTTCCTCAGGCCAAATATAGAGAACAATCAAAAAAAATGATCGACATCATCGAAAAGGGAACACTATGAAAATCACCGGAGAGTTGCTGAAGTCAGAAAGAATCAAAAAAGATTTATCGATCCAGGACGTTGCTTACGCTTTAAAACTAAGTGTACGTATTATTACGGCGATCGAAAACGGTGACACCGATGAACTTCCGGCGAAAACTTTCGTCCGTGGTTTTGTGAAGAGCTATGCTGACTATCTAAAAATCGACAGCGACGCGGTATTAAAACAATTTCAGGAAGAAATGGGGTCAACTCACCCGGTTCCGAAAACAATAGCTACTCCGCAGGTTAACGCTGCCGTTTCTGCAGATGCGCCCGCGCCAACAAGTTCAAAAGTAGCTTTCAGACAGAGTGTTGAATCAATCAATGGCAGTAAGATGGAAGGCGGTCTGACCCGCAAAAACATTATTTATTTCGCCGTGGTTACATCTTTAGTTATCGTGATTGCCGTGATTAATAAAATCGCTAATCACTATCAAAACGAAATTCCGCAGATTACTGATGCTTCGGCCGAGGGAGTGCCGGTAAACACTGAAGCTGCTGTGGCGTCATCTCCGGCGGTCGTAGCCGCTGAGACTGTTCCGACCGATATCGCCAGCGCCCTTTCAACATCAAGTACGCTAATGGGTGGTATTGAAATTTCATCGACCGCTTCTCCGGCTGCAACAGCAGCTGCACAGCCGGCTTCAGCCGCGGCAACGACTGCACCGGCCCAGTCAGGACCAGAAAAAACTGCGGCCGCCGAAAAATCAAAAGGACAGCCGGTAGAAGTTTTAATCGAAGCAAAAAAAGATTCTTACATCGATTATGCCAAAGGTAACACTTCTGAATTTAAACGCTTAACTCTAAAAGCCAACACCTACCAGATTTTAAAATCACAGGCAGGATTACACTTGCGTGCCGCGGATGGCAGCGCTGTAAGCATTACTGTAAACGGTGTAAGCAAAGGCCAAATGGCTCCGGCTAACAAATTTGTTGAAATGACTTTCTAAACTTGTGCCGCGCAAACAAATTTTAAACCTTATTGCCCTTACTTTTTTTATCAAGCTGGTTGTAGCTCTAACCTTTCCGCTTGTGGGCGATGAGGCTTATTACTGGTTCTGGGGACAGAATCTGCAATTAAGCTACTTTGACCACCCCGGCATGGTGGCCTGGATTTCAAGTTTAAGCGAATTTGTGCCGGTACTTCCCAAATGGGCCGCCACCCGGGTTATTTTTGTTGTTCTAAGCACCGTTACATTTTTTATTTGGATTAAGGTTTTTTTACGCCGCCGCCAAAACATTACCGGCGGTAATGTAAAGAATGAACTTAATATTTTTGCGGCCTTTTTTACTTTAAATCCGTTTTTAGGAATCGGCAGCATCTTAATTACGCCGGATGCCCCGCTGTTATTGTTCTGGGGATTAAGCTCATATTTCGTGTTAAAGATTCTCGAAGGGCAAAAGAGCAAAGATTACGTCTTACTGGGTGCAAGCCTTGGTTTGGGATTTTGTTCGAAATATCATATCGTGCTGTTTCCCCTGGTTACACTCATCGCTTTGGCCTTTGAAAAGCGGCTAAAAGTTTTTTTCAGTCAAAAAATATTTTTAACAATTGTTACCGGTCTGGTTTTTTGTGCCCCGGTCTTAATCTGGAATTATCAAAATGACTTCGCGTCTTTTAAATTCCAGCTTAACCACGGTTTTCAGGCTCCTCAGCCTTACCAAGTCTGGTGGACTACTTCATATTTACTGGGCCAGATTTTAATTTTTAATCCGCTACTGCTCTATTTATTCTTCTGCAAAGACAAAAAATCCCTGTTTAAAATCAGCGCACTTGGCCAGTGGTTGTTTTTTCTCTACAGCTCTTTCAAAGCAAAAGTTGAGGCCAACTGGCCAATGACCTCGCACGGTGCCGGCCTCATTGATCTTTGTTTTGAAAATAAAAAATTGGTCCGTTATGCTCTCATTTACTTCGCAGCGATCTGGCTGATTGTTGGCGGCTTGTTTTTTACTGATTTCGGTCAGAAAAAATTCTCCCAGTTACCGACCAGTGTAACTGTCAGAGATATTGCCCCGGAGCTTCAGAATTTTAAGCCTCTCTATGGCCCGACATACCAGATGTCGGCGTTATTGTCGTTATTAACCGATACTCCGGTTTACAAACTCTACGGATTGTCACGCTACGATTTTTTCGATACCTTGCCGGCGGCAAAACCGGCTGAAAAAACTTTTTTTGTTCTTAAATATGCCACCACAGCATGGCCAATCCACTACCAGTTATATCAGAAAAATAAAGTAGCCGAATTTCCAAAATACAGCCTTGAGGTATTTGAGCTTAGTTATGAATAGAATCTTTCTGACCCTCACTTTTCTGATGATTTCATTTGCTGTCTATGGATTTTATATCTCGCAGTTTGAAATCCGGGTTATTCCGCCGGTAACCAAGGTAGAAGATCAGGCTAAATTATTATATGATTACAAAATTGTGTTAGATGTGTATTCACATTTATCTTCGGGCTCGGGTAATGCCTTATCTATTGCCGAAGAAGCCAGAAAAGCCCGTCTTAATTTTGTTTTAATCTCTGACACCAACAGCTACTACGATCTGGATACGGATAAATATCTGTCAGGTGTCGGTATGCTTTCTGGGGCAAAAGTTGTCGATGAAAACCGCCAGTTCATTTATTATTCTCCGCTGAATAAAAACTTCTTTAAAAAAGAACCAAAATCTTTCTCGCAGGACAGCGAGGCCCTGATTATCGAATCACATCAAATCAACGAACCGTACGAGTTAACACGTTTAAGCACACTTAACTTTGACGGACTGGAAGTCTTAAACTTTAAAAGTATTGCACAGAAATCCTGGAAAGAATCCCGCCTGTCAACGATCTGGAGTATTCTCTACTACCCATTCAATCCACGTTTAGCCTTGACCCGTTTATACAAAGAGCCGTCGGCCGAAATAGCTATTTTTGACCAGCTTTCACAGCTAAAAAAAGTTAACTTTTTTGTCGGTGCTGAAGCCACAGCGCGCGCCATTCCCTTTGCCGACTGGCTGGTTAAATTTCCGAGTTATGAGATGAGTTTTAATATTGCCAGCCAACACGTGTTTTTAACATCAGAGCTGACCGGCGACATCGCCGCCGACAGCAAAAAAATCTTAACCGCCCTTAAGCGCGGTCATTCTTATGTGGCCTTTGATGCCCTAGGTGATGCCTCAGGCTTTGAAGCCTATATCACTGAAGGCCGCAAAAAAGTTTTTACCGGTGAAGACGCTACTTTTACCGGTAATTTGCGCTTGTATTATAAATTGCCGGCCGAGCCCATCCCGTTTTATGAAGTGGTACTTTATAAAAACGGTCAGCGCGTTGATCACTTAAATACATTTGAAGGATTATTTGCAATCGATGCTCCCGGTGTTTATAGAATTCAAGTGCGCTTAAGTCCGACTTTTCCACTACCGGATGCCACCAAGTGGATTACCTGGGTGTACACTAATAATTTTTACGTTAATCCCCGCTAGGATTGGCAATAATAATCTCGAAATCGGTAGGCGCATCAACAGGAAGCTCTACTTGGCAGGCTAATCTTTCCTGGTCGCTGAAACCACGTTCTTGCGCGCGTTCGGCTTCAAGCTCTTCACGCGGCTTTAAATATGCCAGCCCCTTTGTCACAAAAATGCGGCAGGTCGTGCAACTGGCAAAACCGCCACAGGATTGGCTGATGCCAATTTTGTGGGCGTTCAGCAGGTCTAATAAGTTACCTGTTTGTTTAAGCTGAATTTCCGAAACGAACTCTAATTTCGCATCGTTATATTTTAAAACTGTCAGTGTTTTTGTTGAAAGACCCACCACTTATATGTAACAAATAGTTATACCGAAGGTGAACTATATAATATGAGATTTATTGCTTTTGACTTAGAAACAACTGGAACAGTTCCTGGCGTCGACCGTATCGTAGAGATCGGTGCCGTACGCATTGATAATGGCGTGGTCGACGCGGTATTTTCAACGCTTATCAACCCACAAATTCCGATTCCACCGGGTGCCTCAGCAGTCAATGGTATTTCTAATGAAATGGTTGCGGGTAAACCGTTAATTGAAGACGTATTAAATTCATTTGCTGAGTTCTGCGGCTCTGACGTGATGGTTGCGCACAACGCCCCGTTTGACTGCCAGTTCTTAATTGCCGATATCAAAAAATTTGAATCTGAAGCCCCAAAAGGGGTAGTCATCGATACTCTGCCAATGGCCCGCAAACTTATTCCGGGTTTAGCTAACTACAAGTTAGGCACCCTCGTGCAGCATTTTAAAATTCCATCGACTGAGTTCCACAGAGCTGAAGAAGATGCGACCTATTGCGGAATGGTGTTCTTTGAAATGGTTAAGCGTTTATCGGTAGGTGGCCGTGCCCCACAAATTGAAAACCTAGTGCAATTAACCGGTAAAACTGAATTTAAGTTTCCGCAAATCGAACGCCAGCCCAAACAAATGGGTTTCTTGTTCTAATTAACACCGCTGCGCTGATTGTCGCCTTGCTGGGACAGCCTTTCTGACGGCATCGTGCCGTCAGAGTGAATTCACTTTAATACTTAAGCTTTTGCCTTGTGCGCGATCGGGTATCTGCGCCCGCGGCCAAACGAATGCTCCGTCACTTTTAAAATCGGTGGCGCCTGCCAACGTTTAAATTCGGTTTTCATCAACTGATTTAATAACCATTTTTCGGTTTCTGATTTGGCGGTTTTTTTCTTTTCGACGACATTTTGCACGGCCTTATCTAAAAGTTCATAAGGCGGCAGACTGTCCTGATCTTTTTGGTTCGGACGCAGCTCTGCACTTGGCGGACGGCGGATGATAAACTCCGGAATAATTTCGATTTCTTTGTTGTAGTGCTCACACAGTTCGACGATTTGTTTTTTTGTTAAATCCCCAAGCGGTGCAAGACCACCACACATATCGCCATACAGAGTAGCGTAACCAGTGGCATATTCTGATTTATTGCCAGTTGTTAACAGCAAACTTCCGGTAAAATTTGAATAAGCCATCATAAATAAACCGCGAATTCGCGACTGTAGATTTTCATGCATTAAACCGAATTTTTCGACATTAAATTCAGCATCTAGAATCGTTTTAATAAATTCAAAAGTCGACTGAATCGACATAACTTTAAATTCAGAACCCAGGTTTGCCGCCAACTGGCGGGCATAAGTCATGCTCAGGTCAATGTTAAACTCGGTCGGTAGTGCAAAAAGTTTTACGTTATTTGATCCAAATGCATCAACGGCCAGTGCCGCCACTAAAGCCGAATCAATACCTCCCGATAGACCTAAGTGAACTTTTGATACGCCAATTTTTTGCCCGTAATCTTTTAATCCAAGCACTAAAGCTTTGCGCAGCTCTTCGGTTGGTGATTCGAACTTGTTGCTCGGACTCCAGGTTTCAAAGGTATTAAGGTCTATGACGTTAGTGTCTTCGGAAAATGACTGCGCTTTAAAAAGAAGTTTATTCTGTGGTGAAACTAAAAAGCTCTGACCGTCATAGATAATTTCATCCTGCGCACCGACCAGATTGACATACAGAAGCGGGGCCTTGAAGTACTTTGCTGTCTGCGCGGCCATAAACTGGCGCTTTTTAAACTTGCCGGTAAAAAATGGCGAGGCCGACATATTAATAACCAGATCAATCTTTTTCTTTGCGACTTTGAGTATTGGATTTTCTGCGTACTCAGAACCTTCTTTGGTCGGCCACGCCCACATATCTTCACAAATCGTCAGAAAGAATTTTTTCTTACCGATCTGAAAATAGTTCTGCCTGATGTCTCCCGGCTCAATGAAGCGAGCTTCATCAAACACATCGCCGGTCGGTAATAATTGTTTTCTAAAAGATTTAACGATTTTATTTTTCTTACACAAAAAAGCACTGTTGAAGTACGGACGGCCTTTTTTATTTTTATTTTTCTCAAAACCACCGACCAGAATATGCACACCCTGTGGAATAGTTTTTAAAATCCTGCTTAAAGCTTTGTTCTGCTGCTCAATCAGGGCTTCACGTTCTAACAAGTCAAACGGATGATACCCAAAAAGCGCGGCTTCCGGAAAAATGATCAACTCGGCCTTTTTCTCGGCAAGAGTTTTAAGGTGTGAAATTATTTTTTCGGCGTTAGCGTCGAAATCAGCTAGGGTTGAATTAATTTGGGCTAGGGCTATGCGCATTTTGATCCTCAGCGATCATAATACGCCCAGTAAAGCCATCTTGGTAGCCATGTTGGAACAAAATTTTAGTTTCTGGAAACTTCCAGCAATAATAGCCCGAACCGTTATCAAAATCAGCTAACCATAAGCCTTTAGGACGTAGGCCTAAACGCTCTAATTTGTTCTGCCATTTTTCAATGATTTGGTTGATTCGGGTTTGCAGGTCGCGAGAGGCTTCATTGTGTTTATCTTGTAAGGCTTCTACGCAGCCCATAAGATATTTAACTTCTTTGCTGGCCTCATCCGTGATGCGGTAAACAAGGGGCAAGATCTCTTCTGCTTCCGCATAAGTGAAAATTCTATTCTTTTGAACGTTGAAAATCTCGATCAATTTAAGTCCCCTGCTCACGAAAATTTATGGACTCTTTATTTGCCAACTTAGATAAAGTTTCAATGAAGAAATCAGCGTTTGTATATTATATAAAATGGCGTATTTGCCTGTGGCAGTATTAGCTATTGCCTGCGGCAAAATGACCAAAAAACTAGCTGCTGTCGGAGTTCGAGTAATTGAGTAGCTGTCCCCCGAAGAAGATAAGCAAAGCCACGATCATTCCAATGATCAGCAACCATTTTAAAAGTTTACCAAATCCCCAGCCGCCGTCTTTGGTTTCTTCGACGACAGGCGGTTTATCCGGCGGTTGTTTGGCAAAGCCGGTACGCGGCCCAGAGAACGTTAAGCCCTCGGATTTAGCCACCGGACGCGATGAGGGTTTGCGCTTTACGGTGCTGCGTTCTGATTTGTTGACCACTTGCTCGGCCTCATTACCTAAGATTGCTTTATAACGCGGTCTTTCTCTGTAAATAATACGTGATTGGCGGGGTTTGCGTTTGCGGCCGCTACCGCCAAGCTCATCGCCTTCACCCTCTTCATCAATAAGCCTCTGACGATCGCTGCCACCACCGGCAATACCGTCAGCGGTAGTCCGGCCACCACGTCTGATGCTGCCATTCGCATAGGGATTGCCACCTGATCCGCTGCCGCCTCGGCCGCCACCAGAGGCCTCGCTATCTTTATCACTTGAGTCTTTCGAACCACCGCGTGAACTACGCGATGATGATGAGCTGTCGCTGCCACCCTGGGCATCTGATTTGCCCCCGGCAACACGACTTGCCGGATCAGAAGTATTGCCACCGACCGGCGGACGCCCTTCAGCTAAAGTGAATGGCTGGTAACCCATATTACAGGTGTAGCTTGAATCTAAATGTTTTTTCAGTTCACTGTCGGTAACACCAAGTGCAGGTAATTCGCCGTGGGTCATTAAACATTCAATATAATCGCCGACATAATTCTGTACGTATTTTTCCATGCCGCCAAACAGAGGTTTTAGCATGAAGATAATTCCGATCGCGACTGACACAATCAGAATATATTCGACGACGGCCTGACCGCTGTTACGACCACGCAAAAGTAAGCCGATTTTGCGGGCCCGCAAAATTGAACGTCTTGTTTTTGTGTCTAGATCTTGTTTCACCTATTAACTTATCGGAAGATAAGAGTGATTGGTGAAAAATATGAGACGATTTTTATTGGTTTTTTCGATTGGGTTTTGTTTAATTTGTATCAATCTGGCACAAGCCCAGACGCCACAGGCCCCGCAGGCCACCCCGCCAACCCAGGTTACCGTACCAACTTTCAACCCGGGTAACCCGCAAGGTGTCGGTCAGCCGGTTGGTAATGGCAGCAGTGGGAATGCCGCCACCGCTCCGACATCGGGAAAATACTACGAATACCAATCGTACTGCCGCCAGCCGCTGGAATTTAAAAATCCACTTTCTGATGCTGAATTTGCAATGGCCATTGAACCGTTTAAAACCACATTCAACAGCAAAAAAACTTTTGCAAATTTTGAACCGATGATTGATTTTTTAATTTCTGAAGGGCGCACCAAAGAAGCGCGCAACTTAATTACCGAAAACAAGTCACTTCTGACAAACGCCCAAGATAAGGCCCTGCAAGCACGGGTTTTAACCGCCGAAAAAAGATATCGCGATTCTATTAACACACTCGCCTCTGTGCCTGATGAAGAAAAAAATCAAATCATTGTTCTTATCGAGTATTCGCGCGCCTACCGTAAAATCGGCAATTTGTTCGAAGCCAAAAGTGCCCTGCAAGACGCCATGAAGATCGATAAAAAAAACACTACCCGTTATTTGCTCGATCTTTGCATTCTTGAAACTGAAGACTCTAATCACGGCGAAGTCGATCAGATTTGTCCGCGGGTGATAAAAGCTTTTCCCAAAGATTACGTGGCGCTGGTCTATCTCGGTATTTCACAGCGCGAACGTCTTAATTACAAAGATGCGCAGAAGCACTTTGAACGCTCGGCCCAGATCGAAAAAAATGAATTTGCCTATTCTTGCTTAGGAGAAACTTTTTATTTACAGAAGAACTATGGTAAGGCTATCGAGGCTTTTAAGGCAGCCACCGAGGTTGAGCCGAAATCCGGCCGCGCCCAGTTAGGCGCTGCCCAGTCGCTATTTCAGTTATTACGTTATGAAGAGGCTTTACCGTATTTCATTAAAGCCTGCCAGCTTGATAAGTCGTCAGCGACCCGTTTTCGTGAAGCCCACCAGCCCCTGGAAGCCGCGAAAATGAAGGTGTCTACGGCTTACTATAACGGAATCCAGCAGTGCGGCGGACTCCGCCAATAGAGCGTTTAAACAATACCGCCGATTAGGTCGTATTCCATACTTTCAGTGATTTCTACTTGTACGATATCACCGATCTTAGCCTCACCGTCGTTAATCAGAACAACACCGTCAATGTCCGGCGCTTGTTGTGATGTACGGCCCTGCAATAGCAATTCAGTCTCTTCGCTATAGCCTTCTACCAGCACTTCTACTGTCTTACCGATAAAGGCTTCGTGTTTGGCCTTAGAAATACCCTGTTGTATCGACATCAAGGCATCATGGCGAAAATCTTTGATATGGTCTTCGATCTGATCGGTCATTTTTCCGCCCGGAGTATTTTCTTCCGGTGAATATTTAAAACAACCAACACGGTCAAACTGCTGTTCGGCCACGAATTTTAGTAACTCTTCGAATTGCTCGTTAGTTTCGCCCGGAAAGCCGACGATAAATTGAGTGCGAATAACTGCATCCGGGATTTCAGTGCGAATACGCTTTAACGCGGCTTCGATTTCTTCGCGGGTCATTTTACGGTTCATCTTCTTAAGCACATCGTTATTGATGTGCTGTAAAGGCATATCAAAATACTTAACGAATTTTTTGTTAGACTTCATTAAGTCGATTAATTCCTGCGAAATTCCGTCTGGATATAAGTACAACATGCGGATCCACTGGATACCATCAACTTCAGCCAAAGCTTTTAACAGCTCAACCGGAGACTCTTTGGCATTCGGGTCTTTACGGCGTAAATCCCAGCCGTAATCAGTAAAGTCGTGAGAAATAATAATTAACTCTTTAACACCACCGGCTGCCAGAAGCTTAGCTTCGTTTACGATGTTAGCAATTGTACGCGATTGTAAATTACCACGGATTAACGGAATCGCGCAGAACGCACAACGCTTCATACAGCCTTCAGAGATTTTTAAATAAGCTCTGTGTTTTGGCTGCGAGTTTACACGCGGAGTAGCTTCTTCCTGTAAGTAAGTCGGAAGATTAAAGAAAGTTTTTTTCTTTTCGCCAGCGTCATGGTTTTTTAAGATCTTTGCGATATTCTGGAATTCGCCGCTACCGACGAATAAATCAGCCTCCGGAAGGCCTTCAACTAATTCATCTTTATAACGTTGGGTCAGGCAGCCGGCGACCACAACTTTTTTGATCTGGCCCTGCTCTTTTAACGACGTCATATCAAGAATTCTCTGGATTGATTCTTTTTTTGATTCTTCGATAAAGCCGCAAGTGTTTACCACCACGGTGTCAGCGTCTTCTGCGTCAGCTACAACCTGGTAGCCGTCTTTCATCAGTGTTCCGGCCATGATTTCACTATCAACTAGGTTTTTTGGACAGCCTAAGCTGATAAAGTGAACTTTTTTTGGATTTGCTTCGGTAGTTTGTTTTTGACTCATTGGCTTACGACCTCGTCAGATTTAAGAGCATTGTATTTAAATAAATTATTTGAAATTTCAGTGGTGAAGTTCGGCTTTGCAAAGTTGATCTGGATTTCAGAACCCACATCATCGGCGTACGAAAGCTGTTTCAACTCACTGTCGGCCTTTGAAAAGACAAGTGTCATCGGTTTTAATGATTTAGCTTTATCTTCAAGCTTTAAGGTCAGCGACTGCTTATCGTTATTGAGAGTCGTGATGTTAAAATTTGAAAAGAATTTTTTCGGGTTACCAAAAAGGTTTGATAAAATTCCTAGTTGGTTTTTATCGCTGACCTTAAGCAGGATCACTTTTCTATTGCCGTCCGGATCAAGCTCCAGATCAGGGTAAGAAATCAAATACGCTTTTTTTCCGTCAAAGATCATTTCTGATTTTTTATCTGCTCCCTGAAGCGATAAATTTAATTTACCACCTTGATGAGTCATTACACCCTGCTCTGTAGTCTTCGTTCCTAAAACTTTTTTCTCGGTTAAAAGTTCTAATTTAATTTGCACGCCGGATTTTTGATTATAATTTTTTAGAATTTTTTCGGCGGCGGCCTGCGAAGTAGCGGCCTTGCTCGGCTTTGTTTTAGCAAAGGCGATCGTTGTAAACGGTAAGAAAAACAGCGCCGCTAACAAAACAAAATTTAGACGAAATTGCGAATGAAATTGCATTTCTCTGGTATACCAGATGCCGCCAATTTCAACAACGTATTTACTCAAGCTCGGCGCTCAGATTTTCCCGGTAAAATGCTGTCCACAGTTCGATGTTTTTGGGACACACCCCGTACATTTTTAAAACATTATATGCGCCTTCATAGGATGATCCGGTGGTAATGACATCATCCACCAGCACGATCGTCCGGGCCAGGCGCAGAGGCTCTGTAAATTCTTCATTCAGGGTAAACCTAATCAGACGACGTTGTTCTTTATTCTTACGCTTTTGTTCCAGGGTGTCGTTGGCAGAAATGTTTAATGCCGGCACGACTTTGCCAGCAAATATCTGCGCCAGCGCCTGTGCAAAAAACAGCGAATGTCTGCGGTTTTTGCGACTGGGAATCGGCACAAACACGATTTCGCGGTGATCAGAAATGCAGTGGGAAAAATAGCGCGCAAGCTCCCACCAAATCGGTTCAGCCAATGGTGATTTCAGCAGATGGACATAGCGCGAGAGTGTTTTACTTTTGCCGGGCATCCAGCGAAATAAAAACCGGAAACACAGGCCCGATCCGGTTACCGAAACGTCCGACGGTGACACAGAATAATTATCAATCACCTCGTATTCACACTGAAGACATAATCCACGGGGGTGCACCACCAGCGAACCACAGCCAACACAATCAACTATAAATAAGCGGTAAAAATAGAAACGCAGTTTTTGCAGCATGCATGCGGCAAATGCAAATCAGTAGCCGGACTTATTTTTTAAATATTGTGATACGGGATTCGTTTAATGATCGTATAGGCGCGATAGATCTGTTCAAGGGCCACAGTCTCAGCAACCAGATGATTCATCACCATTTTCGACAGTGAAACTTTTAACTGCGCCCGATTTTTAATTTCGTCCGACACACCAAAAGCGCCGCCGATAATAAACACCAGACGTTTTTTTCCCGACATCTGCGCGGCTTCAATCTGTTTAGAAAACTGCAGTGAATCCAGGTCTTTACCTTTTTCGTCAAATAAGATGACGTAATCATCGCTGGTGATCTTTTTTAACAGGTCTTCGGATTCTTGTTTTTTCTTGGCCTGGGCATCGTCACGGTCCGTCTTTGATGATTTCAGCGAAATTACCTCAAACGGAATGAACGGATTTATTTTTTTGGTGTAAGTCGCAACCGCAATATCAAACCATTCTTCTTTGGCTGTTTTAAAGTCAAAAAGAACGGCTTTCATAATTATTTCTGTCCGGTTTTATCGGTAAGTTTAAATTCCTTACCTTCTTTCCACAGTTCTTCCATGCGGTATTCTTGACGAACGAAATCGTAGAACAGGTGAACAATTAATGGACCATAGTCGACAACAACCCAACGGCCTTCATCTACACCTTCAACACCCTGTGGGTAAACGTTGAATTCTTCTTTAACGGCCTGAACCAGATTTTCTGCCATCGAAGCGGCATGACGGGTACTTGTACCCGAAGCGATCAAAGTAAAATCAGTTGTCGAAGAGATATTACGGATATCGTAACCACGAACAGCAATAGCCTTTTTATCAAATAAAACCTGCGCGCAGAATTCAGTGAATTTTTCGTAGTCGCTGATTTTTTGATTCGCCTGGCGGTATAGTTTGTGTTCTTTGATATAGCTTTCTACCGCCAACGGTAAAAATTTATCTACAGGGCGCCCGACACGCAGTTTTTTACGAAGTTCAGACGAAGAAATATCCAGATCTTGCAGCGTTAAAAACTCGATTGAACGGCCGGTCGTTAGTTCGACCGCACCGAAATCGCTCTCTGCGATTAAACCAGATAAATAATTCGGAAATTCAGATTCAGTTTCAGGGATTTGGTAACCAGGACGGGTCGTTACCACAAGATTTACCTCAGACAGGATTTTTTTAAAGTCTTTCCACTCAGAGAATGTCTCGAAGTTATCCGCACCGATGATGAGATAGAGGTCTTTAGATTCATAAGTTTTGCGCAGTTCTTTAATGGTATCAATCGTATAGCTTTTGCCACCGCGTTTTAATTCAATATCATCGATAACAAATGCATCGCCGTAAGTCGCAAACGCCAGTTTAGCCATTGCCAAACGGTGCTCATCGCCAATTTTTTCTGTTGGAACTTTTAACGGGTTCTGGCTGTTCGGAATAATATGGATTTTATCAAAACCCATTTTCTTTTGAACTGTCGTTAAGCTGTTAACGTGACCATTGTGTGGAGGATTAAAACTTCCGCCGAAGATACCGATTTTCATTCTGCTACCCTTATTCTTTATCGCCAGTCTTCGAAGCCAGTACTTTTTCTGCAATAGCCTGAAGTAATTCGTTGATGTTTTTTCCAGTAACGCCGGAGATCGCGTAACCCGTAACGTTAAATTTCTTTTTAAATGTCTGTTTAATTTTTTCGATTTGGTCTGCAGACAATAAATCGATTTTATTAAATACCAGGATTTGTTCGCGCGCAGACAGCGGAAAAAACCCGTCTTTATCTTTGTTCATTTCATCGTACTTTTCGATTTCAAGGTTGATATCTTCATAATCCTGTACCGGATCACGGCCAGACATTCCTGATACGTCCACGATATGAACAAATAAGCTCGTGCGTTCGATATGTTTTAAGAATTGAATACCAAGGCCTACACCTAAATGGGCACCCTTGATAAGACCCGGAATATCCGCCACGACAAAGTTTGAATAGTCGCCAACTTTAACAACGCCTAAATTTGGCGTTAAGGTTGTAAACGGATAATCTGCAATCTTTGGTTTAGCTGCCGAGATACGAGAGATTAAGGTCGATTTGCCTGCATTAGGAAAACCGATAATACCTACGTCAGCAATAAGTTTAAGTTCTAGGATGATTTCACGGCTTGTACTGTCTTCACCCGGCTGAGCGTACTCAGGGGCCTGGTTAACGCTGGTTTTAAAAAATGCATTACCTTTGCCGCCACGTCCGCCCTGCAAGAAGTTGATTTCATGAATATCCGTTAAGTCGTAAAGCACTTCGTGAGTTTCAGCATCACGGATGATTGTGCCTTCAGGCACGATCATAATCATGTCGGCACCGTTATGCCCTGAACAGTTTGAAGCCGCACCCGGTTGCCCGTTGTCAGCCGCGTACTTTTTGTATGTTTTAAAATCAACCAGCGAGTTGATATGTTTAGAAGTTTTAAAGATAACGTCGCCGCCTTTACCGCCATCGCCGCCATCTGGGCCACCGCGGGGAGCATACGACTCACGACGGAAAGTAACCGCACCTGGACCGCCACGACCAGAAGCCACTGTGATTTTAACTTCATCAACAAATTTCATAACCGACTCAAACTCTGCTGTCTTTATTGCCACAGCATAAGGCAAATAAAAAAGGAGCCTGGAAGGGCTCCCTCTTTATGCGAATGTTTGTAATTAAACTACTTATTACGCAGTTTTAGGATAAACGCTAACTTTAAATTTTTCTTTCGAAAATCTTTCAAATTTCACAAGACCTTCAATGATTGAATAGATCGTGTGATCGCGTCCCATTTTCACGTTATTACCTAAGTGGAATTGAGTTCCACGTTGGCGAACGATGATTGTTCCTGATTTTACTAATTGGCCGCCGAAACGTTTTACGCCTAATCTCTTCGACTGTGAATCGCGACCGTTCTTGGTACTACCACCAGCTTTTTTACTTGCCATTGTTTACCTCTGTATCCTTGTTAATTATTTAGACTTTTTAGTTGTTTTTTTAGCAGCTTTTTTAGCAGCTGTTTTCACTGAGCGTTTAGAAGCAGCTTTTTTAGGAGCAGCTTTTTTCGCAGCTTTCTTCTTAGGCGCAGCAGCTTTTTTAGCTGGAGCAGCTTTAGTTACACCGTGAGCAGCAGCGCGGCCTAAACCGATACCTGCTTCAGCGCGAGCGCGTGAATCTTCAATTTTAGTTTGGATGCGTTCTGCACGTAATGCCGCCATGTCTTTAACAACAGGAGTCGCATCAGTTTTAGAAGTTTGTCCGTCTGGAGAAGTGATCGATTTAACAAATAACTCTGTGAAGTGTTGTTTGTGAGTACCGAATTTTCTGTAAGAGTGACGACGACGTTTTTTGAAAACGATAACTTTGCGAGTGCGAGCTTGCTTAGTAACTACTACTGTTACTGAAGCATTTTTCACAGTTGGAGAACCAACGTGAGTTTTATCGCCACCAACTAAAAGTACTTCGTCGATTTTGAATTCTGAACCAAGATCTTTTTCAAGCTTTTCAACTTGTAAAACATCGCCGGCTTGAACTTTATATTGTTTGCCGCCTGTTTTAATAATTGCGTACATTACCTTCTCCTTGAATGGATTTAACTTGCGTAATTAAGAATGACCTTTAAATCATCTGAGTGGCTACCCTGTCAAAGCCATTTGAACGAATTTCAGTCTAGATTTTCATGCTGCACCCCTGCCCTTGGGTATACATTATATTCGTTATTACATCTAATTTCCGCAGTATTAATACTTATTTAATTAATTTTACGAATTACTATTGCCATTATTTAAAGTCCGTGATGGTATGGGCACATGGATGTTATCCATAAAAGAAGGATCGCCCCTCCCTTAAAGGCCCCTTTGAAGAAGAACCTGCTGTTGCTTTCTCCCCGTCAGACGGGAAAAAGCTCGTACCTGAAGAGCCTCTCTTCGGTCGATTTGTATTTAAACCTGCAGGAAGCGGATACATTCAGAAAACTTTCATTTCAGAAGAACATCATCGAGAAATTGCTTACACCAGAGATGAAGACAGTGGCGCTGGATAACGTGAACCGTTTGCCATCGTTACTGGATCAAGTGGAGCACTTAAATAAAACGCAGAATGTGCATTTTATTTTATCGGCTTCACAACAGATGAAGAACCACCCCGCTCTAAATGCGGAAAAAACTGAGACGCTGTCGCTTTTGCCGTTTTGCTATGAAGAACTGCAAGGCGATTTTATACTGGATCAGGTTTTAAGTTATGGTTCTTTACCTTCGGTATACAGTCATGAGCACAAGGATGTGCTTTTAAATGATTATGTCGGTCTTTTGTTTCAGGCGGACCTGATTCAGACCGGAAAAATCAGAAAGATCGAAAACTTTTCGCGCTTTCTGAACGTGGCCGCAGACTACAACGGCCAGTTTTTACATTTTGAAGAGATTGCAAAAATTTGCGAAGCGCCGGCACGCACAGTACGCGAGTACTTTGAATTGCTTAAGAAGATGCACCTTGGTTATGAGATCCAATGTACGACATCGCGTAAAGGCGCTAAACGCTCTAAATTTTATTTCTTCGACGTCGGTGTCGCCAACGCTCTAAAAAATGATTTTAATCTCGAGCAGGATTTCGAAAAATCCGAAAGCGCTTTAAAGCATTTTATTTTGCTCGAGCTGATGGCTTATAAAAACTACCGTGCTCCGAACACCAAGATTGAATTCTGGTGTGATTACCAGGGTAACGAAATTGATTTTTTAATAAATAATGAAACGGCTATCGAAGTCCGAGGCACTAGGTCGATCAACAACCAGCATATGCGCAGGCTTAAAAAATTCACGGCAAAGTTTCCGGTAAAAAAATCTTATCTGATCAGCCGCGATCCACAGAGCTTAGACGTTGAAGCCTTTCTTAAAGATCTGTGGCGGGGAAAAATAATCTAGAATAAAAACGGTACCGGTGATGGCAGCGGGAGCTGATCCATATCGGTTGGGTACTGAACATTTTCTTTTGAGCAGCGAAACGCCGTGTCTCCGGCGCTAGCCACCGCCGCATAGAAAGTCTGCGCCGCAATACCGCACTCAAGACTTAAAGGATTGGTCTTTTTGCAGATTTTTTTCATGTTTTTTAAAAAGTCGTCGTCGCAGTCGATTTTTGATTTACCATTGGTTTGCGGTTCGTGGTGGTAACAAAGATCGTGAATAATACAGGCTCTAAAGAATAAATCTTTATACTTACCTTCCGGAGCTGAACAGCCGTTAAAGTACATCACGCCGCCATCGGCATTTCTTTGTTTGCAGGCTTCGCCGGTTTTAAGGGAGCCCGTGGCAGGACAGGTCCACTCTTGCACGACTTCACCACCGGTTTGTAAGCAATAATCTCTTAAGATCCGATCTGCCCAGGCAGAAGAAGTCACCAGCAAGCTCGCAACTGTGAAAGTGAACAATTTTTTCATTTCATACTCCTTACGGAAGGTCATCCATGTTAGTCGGGTACCGAAAGCTACTTTTCATACAGCGCCAAGACTCTTCTCCGCCAAGGCGTACCGCACGATAGTATGCATTGGCCATGGTTTTACACATAAAATGTTTATTACCATTGCGCGCATCGGTTTTACAAATGTCTAACATGTTTTCTTTAAACTCTTTATCGCAGTCTTTGCGGGTTTTACCGCTCACTCGCGGCTCATTGTGGTAGCAGAAATCATGGATAAGGCAGGCTTTAAAGAAATATATGCGGTAACCATCCTGATTATCGCTGTTACAGCCGTTAAAATACAGCGACTGCTGATCAGCGTTCTGGTAGTGGCAAAATTCCTCTTTACGGACGCGCCCTGACTCTTCACAAGTGAGCTGGCTGATGAATTTGCCGCCGTTTTTTTCACAATAATTCTGTAAATACTGATTATGGTGTCTGGCTTGCGCTTCTGACATAGCAAAGCCTAGAATAGCCATAATAGCTAACGATAATTCCCTGATCTTTTTCATGGCGCGGAATCTATGTTAAAAACTAGAGTAAGTAAACTAGTTAGTTATCGAAAATCTCGTATTGCTCTAAGTGGTAGGTGGTTTCGATTTTAAAGGCAATAGAGTGACCAAAGCGCTTTTCTAAGTGCTCCAGGGTTTCGTTTTCGACCTCATAAATCCAGTCTACAATTTCAGCATGGCAGTGGATGATCAAATTTTTCTTGGTGGATTCGGTTAAACCCACTTCGCGCTCAATTTCGCGGAAGATCTCGTTAGCAATAGTGGCCTTGCGTTTAATATAGCCCTTACCATCACAGTAAGAACAAGGCTCACAAAGGGTTTTAACCAGGCTTGGACGGATACGTTTACGGGTCATTTCGACCAAACCAAGTTCAGACATTGAGGTCACATTGGTGCGCACGCGGTCTTTCTTAAGCTCTTCTTGCAGTGCCTGTAACACTTGCTCACGATGGGTTTCTTTTTCCATATCGATAAAATCAATAATAATGATACCGCCGACATTGCGTACACGTAATTGATGGGCGATTTCTTTAACCGCTTCTAAGTTGGTTTTTAAGATTGTATCTTCTAAATCTTTTTTACCGACATAACTTCCGGTATTTACATCGACCACAACCAGCGCTTCAGCCTCATCGACTACGATGTAACCGCCGGATTTAAGCCAGACTTTTCTCTCGGTCGCACGTGAAATTTCCAGATCAACATCGTAAAGATCAAAGAGCGGCTTTTTTTCGTTGTAGAAAATGATGTTCTGTTTGTATTTCGGCATTAATTGGGTCACAAACTTAGAAACTTTTTTATAGACTTCTTCGTCATCGACCCAAACCGTTGTGACTTCTTCGTTCATTAAATCACGTAAGGCACGCAGCTCAACGTCGATCTCGGCATGAACCAAGCCAGCGGTTTTTTTCTTTTCATAATTTTTCTGAATTTCTTTTCCTAAACGGTCAAGATACTCGATATCTGATTTAAGTGATTCTTCGGTAGCACCCTCAGCAGCGGTTCTGACAATCACCCCTCCTGATGGATTGATTTTTTGCACTAACTTTTTTAGGCGTTCTTTTTCGCTTTCTTCTTCGATTTTGCGCGAGATACCGATGTGTTTTACATATGGCATATACACCACACCACGGCCCGGTAATGAAATATGCGTGGTAATACGCGCACCTTTCGTACCCAGCGGATCTTTTGCGACCTGCACCATCAGATGCTGGCCTTCTTTGATCAAATCCTGAATCGGCGTTTTGATATCACGATTTCCGCGGTAATCCTGGTTATCGTCACCTGATTTGTGCTCATGATCGTCATCATCTGCAAAAAATTCTTTGCCTTCTTCAGTTAAAATATCACCGACGTATAAAAACGCCGCCTTCTCCAGACCAATGTCGACAAAGGCCGCCTGCATGCCTGGAAGTACTCTGGTTACGATCCCACGGTGGATTGTGCCGACCCAGGTCGGTGATGACTTACGCTCGACCTTTAAATCCATCAGAATCCCCGACTCGACGTAGGCCACGCGTGTTTCCAGCGGTCGAACATTTATCAGAATTTCTGCTGCCATAAAGGGACTCCTAGACTATGCGCCTGTTAACTTCGAAGACAATTTTACCGAATATTATTTTGTTAAGCAATGTGAGGTTAAAGTCATGGCTACAATTGATGATCTATTTCGATTAATGGTTGAGCAGAAAGCTTCGGATTTGCACGTGACAAGCGGCGCACCTCCCTATCTTCGTGTTCACGGTATAATGTCGCCACTGAATTACCGCCAATTGACAAGCCAAGACGTACAAGGCTTGATCTTCGAAATCTTAAATGAAAAACAAAAGAAAGCTTTCGTGGAAAAATGGGAGCTTGATTTCGCCTACGTTTTAGAAGGTGTGGGGCGTTTTCGCTGTAACATCTTCATGCAGCGCAAAGGCTTAGGCGCTGTATTCCGTACAATTCCTGAAAAAATTAAATCAGCGACCGAATTAAATTTACCACAGACAATTGTTGACCTGGTTGAAAACGATCGTGGCCTTGTTCTTGTCACTGGCCCAACCGGTTCGGGTAAATCAACAACACTTGCTGCGATGATTCAACATATCAACGCCACTCGTGAAGCGCATATCATTACCGTTGAAGACCCAATCGAGTTCGTACATCCAAATTTAAAATCATTAGTGAACCAGCGTGAGGTTGGCGCACATACAAAATCCTTCTCAAACGCTTTAAAAGCCAGCTTACGTGAAGATCCGGATATCATTCTGGTGGGTGAGCTTCGTGACTTAGAAACGATTTCTTTGGCATTAACTGCCGCCGAAACCGGTCACTTGGTTTTTGGAACACTTCACACCAACTCAGCGGTAAAAACGATCGATCGTATCATTGACGTTTTCCCGTCGGGACAACAAGCGCAGATCCGCGCCATGTTGGCTGAATCATTACGCGGTGTTGTGGCACAAACGCTTTTCACGCGTGCAGATAAAATGGGTCGCGTTGCCGCATTTGAAGTCATGAAGGGTACTCGTGCCGT
Organism: Bdellovibrio sp. SBM16; assembly: GCF_056175625.1. Lineage (NCBI taxonomy): Bacteria > Pseudomonadati > Bdellovibrionota > Bdellovibrionia > Bdellovibrionales > Pseudobdellovibrionaceae > Bdellovibrio > Bdellovibrio sp. SBM16. Next base: position 33,762 of record NZ_JBJKJG010000004.1, read on the forward strand.
AGCTAACTTGATTCGCGAAGGTAAAAACCATCAAATTCCGTCGATTATTCAAACCAGTGCAAGCCAAGGTATGGTTCTTTTTGAAAAGTACCTCGATGATCTTGTTAAAAAAGGTCTTATCCTTGATGCCGATGCGCGCTCTTTCTTAGGCAAAGAAGCGGCACCGGGCTCAGGTGGCATCACTCCTACTGGAAAAAAAGTTGCTTAAGACAACGATCGGATGTCAAATTGAACAATGACATCCGATTTAAAAAAATTAGCTCCCGAAGATATTGCCCAATACATTGATCACACTTTATTAAAACCTGAAGCTACGCGTGCTCAGATCCAAAAACTTTGTGAAGAGGCAATGACACATAAATTTTATGCCGTATGTGTAAACTCATCAATGATCTCTGTTTGTAAAGACATTCTTAAAAACAGCTCTGTTAAAATTGCCTCGGTGATCGGCTTTCCGTTAGGCGTCTGCGATACATCAACAAAAGTTTTTGAAACCACCCGTGCGTTAAACTTGGGTGCAACCGAGATCGATATGGTCGTGCATCTTGGCGCAGTCAAATCGCAGGATTGGTCGTATGTTGAAAAAGATATTAAAGAAGTTGTCATGGCCGCACAAGGCCACCCCGTTAAAGTTATTTTAGAAACCCATATGTTAACCGACGATGAAAAACGTAAAATCTGTGAAATCAGTCTGCATGCGGGAGCTCAGTTCGTAAAAACCGCTACCGGATTCAGTGGCGGCGGGGCAACCGTTGAAGATGTCACGTTAATGAAATCTATTGTGCAGAACAAAGCACAGGTTAAAGCCTCTGGCGGCGTTCGTGACTTCGAGGCCGCTGTGAAAATGATTCAGGCCGGCGCTACCCGCATCGGTACAAGTTCAGGTGTTGCTATTGTAACTAACCAAGCTGGAAAAACAGGTTACTAATGTTACCGGCAGAAATTATTAAAAAGAAAAGAAACGGCTTTGAACTTTCTGAAAAAGAAATCGAAGATTTTATTTTAGGTTACACGCGCGGCACGGTTCCTGATTACCAAATGTCAGCGTTACTAATGGCCATCTATTTTAAAGGCATGACCACACCTGAAACTCTGGCATTGACCAAAACTATGCTGCATTCAGGTATTGTCGTAGACACATCTTCCATCCCCGGCTTTAAAGTTGATAAACACTCTACCGGTGGCGTTGGTGATAAAACCAGTCTTATTCTTGGCCCGGTGGTTGCCGCCTGTGGTGTGTTTGTTCCGATGATTTCTGGCCGCGGCCTTGGTCACACCGGCGGAACTTTAGATAAGTTAGAATCCATCCCCGGCTTTAATACCCAGCAAAGCCTGGAAGACTTTATCCGCATCACCAAAGAAATCGGCACTTGTTTTATCGGGCAGACAAAAGATATCTGCCCTGCCGATAAAAAGATCTATGCTTTACGTGATGTCACCGCAACGGTTGAAAGCTACCCGTTGATCTGTGCCAGCATTATGTCGAAAAAAATTGCCGAAGGAATTGACGGGCTCGTGCTTGATGTAAAATTCGGATCTGGTGCGTTCATGAAGACCGCTGAAAACGCGCATGAGTTGGCGCGCCAACTTATGGCGATTGGTCACGGTTACGGCAAAAAGGTGGTCTCGCTCATTACTTCTATGGATCAGCCGCTTGGCCGTTACGCCGGTAACGCCTTTGAAGTTTTTGAATGTGTCGAGATCATGAAAAATAAAAAGCATGTCAGTGCCGATGGCTACGATATGTATGAAGATACGCGAGAATTATCATTGCAACTTTCTGCCCATATGATTCACTTATCCGGAAAAACCAAGTCGGTCGAAGAGGCCTATGCCCTAGCGGTAGACGCTTTAGAATCTGGGCGGGCTCTGGAAATCTTTGAAAAGATGTGTGGAAAACAAGGTGGAAATCTATCCCAACTTAATTTTGCCAAAAAGCAATTTCAGGTGACTGCTACCGCTAGTGGTTACATCTCTGGCTTTAATGTGGAAAAGGTGGGAATCGCCGGTATTGTCTTAAAAGCCGGACGCCGCATCACTGAAGATTTGATCGATCCCCTGACCGGCATCGAATTTCATAAAAAAATCGGCGACCAAGTTCGTGCCGGTGATGTGATATTTACCATTCACTGCGATAACGAAGCCTTAGTTGCTGAAACAAAATCATTTTTAACTGAATCCGTAACGGTTTCTGCGCAGAAGCCGTTACCACACAAATTGATTAAAGAGGTCCTACTATGATGAACAACAATGTCGTACAGAATATCACTGACGCCGTAACCTATATTAAAAGCCAATCTAAAGTTAAACCGCGTATCGGTGTAATCTTAGGTTCGGGCCTTGGCCATTTCGTACAACACATGAATGTGGAAACCACATTTCCGTTCAATGCGATTCCAAACTTTATCCCGACAACCGTTGAAGGCCACTCAGGTAATTTAATCTTAGGCGATATCAACGGCGTACAATTAGCCGTCCTGCAGGGGCGTCTGCACTACTACGAAGGCCACGACATGAACACGGTTGTGTTTCCGACAAGGGTCATGGCAGCTCTTGGCATTGAAATCTTAATCGTGACCAACTCGGCCGGCGGCTACGGCGATGGCATGAATGCCGGTGATTTTATGATTATCGAAGATCACATCAACATGATGGGCACTAACCCGCTGATGGGACCGAACATTAAAGAGCTTGGTCCGCGTTTTCCGGACATGACCCAAGCTTATGATAAAGAATTAACTGAAATGGCCGAAAAAATATTTCGCGCCCAGAAAGTGTTTTTTCATAAAGGAACTTATATCGGCGTAACCGGTCCAACTTACGAAACACCATCTGAGATCCGCATGTTCAAATCAATGGGCGGTAAAGCCGTAGGGATGTCGACCGTTCCGGAAGTGATCGCTGCCAACCACATGGGTTTAAGAGTCGCGGCGATTAGCTGTATCACGAACTTAGCGGCCGGCATCAGCGCTCACAAGTTAACGCACGATGAAGTTACGGTAACCGCTAAGCGCGTAGAAAAAAGTTTCTGTGACTTCTTAAAAGAATTTATCTCTAAGATTTAAAACAACGCATTCTTTGGGGTACGCGGGAATGGGATGACATCACGGATGTTACCCATTCCAGTGACATACATAAGCATACGTTCAAAACCTAAGCCGTAGCCCGAGTGCGGAAAACTGCCGAAGCGGCGCAAATCTGTATAAAACGTGTAATCTTTTGGCTCTAAACCGATGCGTTTCATCTGCGCCTCTAAGATTTCTAAGTTATCTTCACGTTGTGAACCACCGATCATCTCGCCAATGCCTGGAACCAACAGATCCATCGCACGCACGGTTTTTCCGTCCGGATTTTGTTTCATATAAAACGCTTTAATCTCTTTCGGATAATCCGTTAAGAATACCGGTTTTTTAAAGTGTTCTTCAGCCAAATATCTCTCGTGTTCAGATTGTAAATCCGTGCCCCATTCAACCGGGTATTCGAATTTTTTACCTGATTTTTTTAAGATCTCGATACCTTCTGTGTAGGAAAGTCTGCCGAATTCGTTATTTAAAACGTTGTTCAGCTTGTCGAATAAACCTTTTTCAATGAACTGGTTAAAGAAGTTCATTTCTTCCGGACACTGCTCCATCACATAGCGGATAATGTATTTAACCATCTCTTCAGCGATATCCATGTTCGCTGATAAATCGGCAAACGCCATTTCCGGTTCGATCATCCAGAACTCAGCCGCGTGGCGCGAAGTATTCGAGTTTTCAGCGCGGAAAGTCGGACCGAAGGTATAAATGTTACCAAAAGCTGCCGCAAAAGTTTCGCCGTTTAACTGGCCGCTCACCGTTAAGCTTGTTGTTTTACCGAAGAAATCCTGAGTCATATCTATATGACCATCTTTGGTGCGTGGTAGTTTATCTAAGTTAAGCGTGGTCACACGAAACATCTCGCCGGCACCTTCTGCATCAGAGCCAGTGATAATCGGCGTGTGCACAAGAACGAAATTTTTTTCCTGAAAAAATTTATTGATTGCATATGCAAGAACTGAACGTACGCGAAATACCGCCGAAAACGTATTTGAGCGCGGACGTAAATGCGCAATCTCGCGTAAGAACTCCATGCTGTGACGCTTGTTCTGTAATGGGTAATCCGCGTCAGCTTTCTGAAACACTTTAACGCCTGAAGCTTTAACTTCAAATGCCTGACCAGCACCTTCAGATTTAACAACCGTGCCGACAACTTCAATCGAACTGGCGATTGATAATTTTGCGACTTCTTCAAAGTTAGAAAGCTTATCATCAAAAACAATTTGTACACCGTTAAAAAAGCTGCCGTCATTAAGCTCGATAAAACCAAAGCTCTTCTGGTCACGAATCTTTCTGACCCAGCCGGATAACTGAACTTGTTGGCCGATTAATTTATCACTCTCTTTAAATAGATTACGTACTGTTTTTTTCATGAAAGCCAGACTAGCCGATTTGCGCGGCGGAGGCAACCGTAAGGCTAGAGCCTTACTTCCTGTGTTGATCTGCCTCGGCCAGACCTTATCCTAAAGGGCCGGCTCAGCCATCCTAATACCTCTTAAAACAAGTTTTTATAGCCATGATTTTCTGGGTCCAGATTTTCTTAAAACGATTCAGTCAGGACTAGGTTATGTATCAGAACTAACCGATCAGTTCTCAAAAGTTCATCACAAGTAATAACGGGAATGTACTTGCTGGTGCAGAAATGAGAACAATGAGAAATAATTTACAGATCGCCATGATGGTCCTAGGTCTAGTAGCTTTAACCGGCTGTAGTTCAGGCAAAACGAAAGAATCTGTATTCTCAGAAAACGCACAAGCTTATTGCGAAACAAACACTCTTTCTAACCGCTACGTCGTACAGTGGGAAGATGGTTCAATCACAGTTGAAACAACACCCGCGGGCACAACCGACGACGAATTCAGAGAAACTTTCGTCAAAGACAATTTAGCTCTTATTAAACATGTCGACCGCGATTACCAGATCCGTTTACGCCCGATGGCTAAAAGTTCGGACGTGCAGGTTAACGCTTCAAGCTTAAGCTGGGGCCCTGAAAGAATCGGCGCTGATCAGGTCTGGGCGCAGGGTTACCGCGGCCAGGGCGTTAAAGTCGGCGTTGTCGATGGTATGATTGACAGCACCCACGTGCAGTTACAGACCGCCGTTGTTTCTAACGAGCAATTCAACAACGAGATTAATGATCCAAACACAAATATTCACGGAACCCATGTGGCCGGTATCATTGCCGCTGACGGAAATTTAGGTCCGGTGGTTGGCGTTGCGCCGTCGGCAAAAATTTTAGGAGCTCAGTTTATCAGTAACACCGGTGGTGGTTCGTTAGGCGAAGCCATTTTAGCCATGAACTCTGTCGCCAACAAAGGGGCTAAGATCATTAATATGTCTTGGGGCGGCGCTGGTTGTGTGACATCTCTAAAAGATGCCGTTAAATCACTTTCTGATCGCGGCATTTTAGTAGTCACGGCAGCCGGCAATGAAGGCGTGAATTCAGATTATTACCCGGACTATCCGGCATCATTCCGTTTTGCCAATCAGATCAATGTGGCCGCCACAACAATTGATGATCGATTTATATCGTTTTCAAACCGTGGCTACCATACGGTAAATATCGCAGCCCCTGGTGTTTCGATTTATTCGACGATCCCACTTAACCGCATCGATGACATGGATGGCACCAGCATGGCCGCACCAATGGTCTCTGGCGCTGCAGCGTTATTGTGGAGTGCAGTACCTACAGCCACCGCACAACAGATCAAACAGGCATTATATTCATCTGTCGATGTGTATCCAGAATATCAAGTCAGCACGCGTGGCCGTGTTAATGTGAAAAAAGCTTTAGATGCGTTACGTGCGATGTTATCATCGCCTTAATGCAAGTATCATTATTAGCTTTTTCTTTTCTGTTTTTTATTACACAAGATGCATGGGCTTTGGAATTTGACACAAAAACCGAAGTCTATGTCGCCGGCAACAGTTATTCGGTAGATTCTGAGTATGCCGAAAAAAATCAGGCCCTCTATTTTTTATCAAGCGAAAATAAAATTATCTTTAATTCAAAGTGGGAATTTGCCCTTTCGCCTGAACTCTACTATCTCGATAATTTAAAAATCGAAGGTCAGGATAAAGCGCTCTTGGAAGCAAAAGAAGCCGGACTTAAATATTTCGGCTCGAAGCTAAGTTGGACGCTGGGTTTTTTTCAGATGAAAAAAGAAGGTCCCGATATTTTAGACCCACTCGATTATCAACAGCCAAAAAATTACTTAGACCCGCTACACTCCGGCAAGCTGGCTCTTCTTGGCCTTAAAGCAGAGCTCGCCGTAAATAACTACTTAGCCTTCGAGCTCGGATTTACCCCGCTGAATAGAATCCCGGTCATCCCGCAGGCAAGCAGCGCCTGGTATCCCCGCGAAGGCGTGTTGCCGACAGAATCAGATGGTTATCTTATTACACTTCCCGATAACCCCAATTACCGCATTAACAATGAAGAGCGTTCAACAAATGATTTAAAGAACAACTATGTTTTTAAAACAAAAATTACTACCTCCTACACGGATATCGTTTTACAGGTGGCCGAAACACTCTCGAGTTCACCTGATATATCGCCGACTTTGACCGGAACCCTGATTTCGGCAACGCCGGTTTTTGCCATCAAGCTGGATAACCCGATTCACCTGGATGTGCGCTGGAAAAAAGTTAAAAACTATGGCGGCGGCTTTAACATTCCGCTCGAGTCGATGGGATTAATTATAAAAATCTACAGCAATCAAGAAGTAACTGAAGCGCAAAAAACGCTGATGACCACGCTTGCGTTAGAAAAAACAATCGGCAACTTTATAGCTATACTTGAAGCCACCACTCAGCAGATCAGCAGTCGCGTCGACAACAGCAATCTGTCGACAATGACAAATCTTTATGAAAATGCGCAGGCTCTGGGGCTGCGTTATGCCGCCAACGATAAATTCAGTTTGCTCGCCGGCGGGCTATACGACAGCGCCAAAGGCTCTTACGTGGCCACCTTGCGTCCCAAATATTTTTTCACCCAAAATGCCTTTACTGAATTGCAACTGGTGGTTGTAGGTGGAAAAAAAGAATCGCTTTTGTCTTACTTCGATAAGGCCGATTCTGCATCACTCAAAATCGGCACCAGCTTTTAGTTATTCAGGGCTATTTCGAAATACAGCTTGTTCTCTTTACTGTAAAAAATCTTTTTTAACGATGCCGACACCGTATCTGTGAGCTTAAGCACGCTTAAGTTGGCTGTCGCCCAGTTGTCGTTAAAAAAACTTTTAGCTGTCTTATCCACCAGGTTTGTCGAAATGCGTTTAGAAGGACTGTACTTGTTAAGAAAGCCCTGATCATAAACAGCGCTTGAGGATAGCGCCTGCACGGTGGTTTTCACCTGCGCGGTGTTTGCGATATTTGAAGCCGCTTGCAGGTACGTACGTAAGTAAATCATGGGCTCCTGGCACGCTAGCACCCAGACTCCTGCAGTGACGGTCATATTTAAATGAGTTACATAGCTGTCTGGCTTTAGCGAAATCTCCAGATTCTCTAGCATCGGGCGCAGAATCAATTCTTGTCCTTTGGGTAATTTCATTAAACCCGGCCACACAAAAAATTGCTTAAAGCGCGATCGGGTTAATTTATCCAGCTCAGTAATGTTCTTTGAAGAGTATGAAAGCTTGGCTAATTTTACAGACATACTTTGCTTAAGGTAGGACTGCAGCTCAGCTTTATCGACAACCATAACAGCTTCAGACTTTAGCGTATACGCCGTCACGGGCTTTAAGACGGCCGCAACATCATTCAAAGCAAAGCCGATATCAATATATTGATCGTTGACCTGCAGCAGACTGAACACTGGCGCCGACAAGCCCTCTGCGCCCAGCATCTGATCTCTGATGACCTGTTCGGCTTTAAGGGCGTGCTTTTGCAGCTGTTCTTTTAAAAGAGCATTCACTTTACCCAATAATAATGGCTTAAACAGATCGATGCGTGAAAACTGCTGCAGGATTTCGTCGCCGATAATATCTTCAAAGCCGGTGATGTTGCTGCATTTAAAATTTTGCACAACCAATTTTGGCGCCCCAAGATTGATATCTGTGACATTTGCCGACAAATCGACATGATCCGATTTTGCCGCACCGGAGATGGCGGCAAGCACAGAAATAGCGTCTGTAGAAGTAACCACCTTAATATTTTCACATACTGTCTGAATACGTACTTTGATAACCGCACCGTTTACTTCCTGCACCAAATATGTATCGATCTCCAGCTTAGGCACCAGGATATCCAGCTCTGGCTGCAGCAGCGCAAAATGGATGTTGTGGTTGACTATCGGATTAAATTCCACCTGCTGCCAATCCAGATTGTATTGAAAGTTGTTTACAGAAATCGGAAACACCGACGGAAACGAGATCGCAGTTTCATACACGCCGCTTATCGGTTTTTTCCCAGTTATCAAACCTTCCAGCGTCTGCTTAAGCTTTGTTGTTGAAATTAATAAATTTCCGGAAAGCTTTTGTGCAGTTGCGTTTGCAGAAAACAAAAAAACAAAAATTATTGAAATGCCTCTACATGTTTTTTTAATTTTATCCGATGAAATCAAACGCTCCGTGTTTTTTAACATATAAGTCCCTCGTGGATAAACTATTCGGTAGAAAGAAATTTTTATGAAGAGCATTCAGAAAAGATTTATAGATTATTTGAATCGAATGTCTGAAAAAAGTGTGAAAACTTTTATCAGATTTTTTGCATTTTCTTTAGTTGTGGTTTTCTGTCTAAGTTTTTACAGTTTAAAACATCTTTCATCCGAATATAACATCAAGCAGTTTTTTCCCAAGAAGCATGCACTGCTTGAGCATGAACGTCGCGTCGTGGCGCACTTTAAGTTACAGGAAAAATCCAGTCTGGTGATGATTCTCGAAAATAAGAATCAAGACTCCTGGATAAATAAAAACCATATTCATCAGCTGCGCCGTCTTGCCTCAGATCTAGAAGCGCAGGATTCTGTAAAAGCCCTATACAGTTTAGGCAAGATTCAGGGCACCTTTGAAGTAAACCAGGATTTATATGTCGGAGACCTGTTTGACCAGGTTCCCGCGAAATACTGGAATAAAATGATCACGTCACACCCAATTGCAAAACCAAATTTACTATCAAAAAACAACAAGCAAACTTTGTTTGTTGTTGAGCTGAGCGATAACACTCCGGAAAAACTGCAGAGCTTTTTGGCTTATGCGGATAACTTATTTAATACAAAATATAAGACAATCACGGCCCAGTATGCCGGCGTTCCCCTGTTGCAAAATGATGTCGCCAAATTATTAAAGGTTGAGCTTATCCGGTCTGTTTTTTTTGGTGTCTTGGTTTTTATCGGTGTCTTAATGACCATTTTTGCGGGCTGGTCAGGTTTGGCGCTATCTGTTGCTAACTTGGTTTTTGTAAATGTAATCAGTCTCGCTCTGTTAGTGCTTTTTGGCATTAAGCTGGATGTGTTGTTATCAACCCTTCCGGTTTTAGTCAGTCTGATGACGATTTCATTAACCGTACATATTTTGTTACGTGTAGCCAAAGTTTCTGAATACGGCAGTCTAAACGTAAAAATAAAGTTTTTAGGAATTATCGAAAATTTGCGTTCACATTTTTTAGAGTACTTTTTAGCTACGCTCATGCCCGCAATCGGATTTTTAATGTTAATGACTTCTGATATCGGCATTATCTACAAATACGGCCAATCGGTTTCGACCGTAATTGTTTTAAGCTGGTTTTTATCGCAGCTATTTATGATTCCGGCTTTAGTGTTTTTACCTAAAGTAGAGCTGCGCTCATGGTCGTCACGTAAAGCTTACTGGAGTTTGCGGTTTTTAAACCACGGCCGCCCGGTGATTGCTATGACTTACAGTCTGTTATTTTTTGGTATCATTGGATTTAATTTTTTAAACTGGAATACCCGTTTATTTGACGACCTGCCAAAAGATAGCGCTACCCGTATTAACACTGAAAAAATTGATACAGCTTTCGGCGGAACAATTCCTGTATCCATTGTTTTATTCGGTGAAGAAAAAACATGGGTTGACCCAAAGGCTATGAAAAACTTAGATCTTTTATCTCAAGACTTAAAAAAATTGGCCTCTGTCGGGTCTGTGATCACTACGGCAGATTTATTAAAAAAGGCCTCACCTAAAGGTTCTCGTCTGCCGGCTACAGCAGCCGAAGCTTCAGAATCATTATTCTTATTTTCAATGGCCGAAACCGACCCGACAGCTTCCTATTTAAACCAGTTGCATCACTTAACCCGATTAGAACTGCGCCTTAAAGATACGCCATATTATATTCAGCAAAAAGATTTGGAACAATCTAAGTATTTAATTCAAAAACACTTTCCAGGCATTCGTTACAATATCTCAGGCATGGGTGTCAGTGCCCACCAGTTAAATTCAGAAATGTCGAAAGAACTTATCTTTAGCTTCTGGCATGCCATTGTCGTTATCGGATGCATTTTAGTTTTCGTTTTTCGCTCTTACAAATGGGCCTTGGTGGCGTGCCTGCCAAATTTAGTACCGCCGCTGGCGTTAATTGCAATTTTGGCTGCATCACGCACGCCGATTAAGCCAAGTGTTGCCATTATCTTTTCAATTGCAATCGGCCTGGCTTTTTCGAATACGGTGTATTTACTGGGTAAACTCAAAAAAGTAATCAAAGAAAAAAATCTCGTGGAGTATCTGCCTGTAAAGTCGATGCTGGTTTCTGAGATGATACCCTGCTTGCTGGCCACTGTATTGGTTGCTTCGGGATTTATTGTATTTACGTTTTCATATTTTGAAATGAATAAAATTTTTGGGGTGTATATGATTCTGTCGATTATCGCTGGTGCTTTTGCTGATTTACTTTTCTTACCATCGTTTATTAAACGTTATCCGAATTTTCTGTTAAAAAACCAAGCCATGCTTCCGCCGAAAGCGATTACCGCGACAGCCGCTTCTTTTGTTTTTGTTCTGGTCTTTGCACAAAAATCATTTTCAGCGGGTATCGATGTGAATGCTTTATTAAAAAAATCGCAATCTCTGATTGCCAGCAAAGACGACATTGCTGATGTCACAATGAAAATTATTGAAAAAGACGGCTCCGTTAAAGAGCGACAAATGCAGATCAAACGTAAATTCGGCCAAAAACACATGACGTTGGTGCGTATGAAAGCACCAGCTGATCTCAAGGGCACTGCCTTACTTAACGTCATCGAAGCCGGCGAAGAAAATCAGTGGTTGTATCTGCCTTCGACTAAGCAGGTTCGTCGGATCATGGGAAACCAGAATAAAAAAGCCGGCGTTTTAGGCTCTGAGCTTACACCTGAGGATTTAGATATCACGACGGTAAAGGGTTCAAAGGCAACCTTGCTTAAAGAGATGAAAGTGAATAACCAGGATTTTGCTCTGGTTGAAATTAAATCGAACTCAAACACCACTGGCTACTCAAAAGCTTTGGTTTTGATTTCTGTAAAAACACAGCTGCCTGCCCGTTTAGAGTACTATGACAAACAAAACAAAGCCGTAAAACGCGTCGATTTTGAAAGCTATGTGCAAGTTGGCGGAGCATATCGCGCTCAGTCAATAAAAGTGCGCAATTTAGTCAATAAAAGAGGCACCGATTTGATTCTGACAAACATTAAATCCAACTCTGGCCTGTCGGAAGACGAGTTTTCACAGCGCGCATTATCACGAGAGTAAAAGCACTAAAAAGTTTGTTTCTCTCGATTGAAGCGTGGTAAATTCTTTGTCTTAAAACAGAGAGGACATTGAATTGCTATGTCAGAAAATATCATGCTGCAAAAGATTCAAGATCTAGAAAAAAGAAACGACCGCGCCTTTGCTGGCGGCGGTGCGGATAAAATTGCCAAACACAAACAAAACGGACGACTAACTGCACGTGAGCGCGTTGAGGTTTTACTTGATCCGGGTAGCTTCGTTGAAACCGACCGTTTCATGACTCATCGTTGTACTAACTTCGGAATGGAAAAAAATAAAGTTCCAGGTGACGGCATCATCACCGGTTACGGCCGTATCAACGGAAAATTAGTTTATCTATCTTCACAGGATTTCACCGTTAACGGCGGCTCGATGTCGCGCACCCAGGCGAACAAAATTTGCAAGGTCATGGATTTAGCCCTTAAAAACGGCGCCCCTTTTATTTCGATCAACGACTCTGGTGGTGCGCGTATCCAGGAAGGTATCGAATCTCTTGGCGGTTACGCAGACATCTTCACTCGTAATGTTACTTCTTCGGGTGTTATCCCGCAGATCACGGCGATTATGGGCCCGTGCGCCGGTGGTGCGGTTTACTCGCCATCAATCACGGACTTCGTCTTTATGGTTGAAAATACATCATACATGTTCGTAACCGGCCCAGATGTTATCAAAACGGTAACTCATGAAGATGTAACCAAAGAAGAGTTAGGTGGCGCGGCCACACACTCACAAAAATCTGGCGTGTGCCACTTTACGGCGAACGACGATAAGCACTGTTTATTATTAATCCGCGAATTAATGAACTTTATCCCTTCTAACAACCTGGATGATTCTCCGACCTTAGGTACTAAAGATTCTCCGGACCGTATCGTAGAAACTTTGAATACATTAATTCCTGATAACCCGAAAAAACCTTACGACATGCTTCAGGTCATTTCTGAAGTTGTGGATGAGGGCTATTTTCTGGAAGTACATAAAAATTTCGCACAAAACATTATCGTTGGTTACGCCCGCATGAACGGCCGCCCGGTAGGTATTGTTGCTAACCAACCACAAATCTTAGCGGGCTGTTTAAATATCGACGCCTCAAGAAAAGCCGCGCGCTTCATCCGCTTTTGTGATGCTTTTAATATTCCAATCGTTTCTTTCGTTGACGTTCCGGGTTTCTTACCGGGCCGCGATCAAGAGTGGAACGGAATTATCACTCACGGTGCTAAATTACTTTACGCTTATGCTGAAGCTACTGTTCCTAAGGTAACTGTGATCACACGTAAAGCTTACGGCGGTGCTTATATCGTTATGGGTTCTAAATTGTTACGTGCGGATGTGAACCTAGCTTACCCGTCTGCCGAAATCGCGGTAATGGGTGCTGAGGGTGCCGTAAATATTATTCACCGTGAAAAAATCGCGAAGGCTGCAGACCCTGCGGCAGAGCGCGCCAAATTGACGGCTGAGTACGAACAAATGTTCTCTAATCCTTATGTGTCGGCAGATCTTGGTTACACTGATGAAGTGATCGAGCCTGCATTAACCCGTAAACGTATTATCGACTCGTTGGAAATGTTACGCAATAAACGCGACACCAATCCTCCGAAAAAACACGGTAACATTCCTCTGTAGGAGAAATTATGCATTCACATGAAATTTCAACCCCACAGAATGCCCCGTTTAAAAAAATCTTAATCGCTAACCGCGGCGAGATTGCCATTCGTGTTACTCGCGCCTGCCGTGAGTTGGGAATCGCCACCGTAGCAGTATTTAGTGATGCTGACCGCGAAAGTTTACACGTATTCTTGGCTGACGAGGCTTACCATATCGGTCCAAGCCCATCTAAAGAGAGCTACTTAAACTACAAAAAAATTATCGAAGTGGCTAAGGCTGCCGGCGTCGACGCGATCCATCCGGGCTACGGGTTCTTATCAGAAAATCCGATTTTTGTAAGAGCCTGCAAAGAAGCCGGGATTACTTTTATCGGCCCCACACCTGAAAACATGGAAGCGATGGGCGATAAATTATCGGCTAAAGCATTAATGAAAAAAGCCGGTGTTCCGTTGGTTCCGGGCTCTGACGGCGGTGTAGAAACCGTTGAAGAGGCTTTAGCGGTAGTTAAAAAAATCGGCTTACCGATTATCATCAAAGCCACTGCTGGTGGCGGTGGTAAAGGTATGCGCGTTGTTCGCCAGGAATCAGAAATTGAAAGTGCGTTCCGCGCTTGCCGTTCTGAAGGTCAGAACTACTTTGCCAACCCTACAGTTTACATCGAAAGATTTATCAACGATCCGAAACATATCGAGATTCAGGTGTTCGGCGATACGCACGGAAACGTAGTGCACTTATTCGAACGCGAATGTTCGGTTCAGCGTCGCCACCAAAAGATTATCGAAGAATCTCCGTCACCAAGTGTGCCTATGGATGTAAAACTGAAAATGGGTGAAGCTGCCGTTCGCGCAGCTAAATCTATCGGCTATATCGGTGCGGGTACGATTGAGTTTATCTTCGATAACCAGACTAAAGAATTCTTCTTCATGGAGATGAATACACGTCTTCAGGTAGAACATCCGATCACTGAACTTGTTATCGGTGTTGACTTGGTTAAAGAGCAGATCTTTGTGGCTAAAGGCCACAAGCTGAGCTTCAAGCAAGAAGACATCAAACAAAAAGGTCATGCGATTGAAGCGCGTATCTGTGCTGAAGATCCGTCGACTTATAAACCATCACCTGGCCAGATCCGCGCTTGCCGCCATCCGCAGGGTCCGTTTTTACGTATCGATTCATACGCCTACCCTGGTTATGAAGTGCCGATCTACTACGATCCAATGATCTGTAAAGTGATCACTTGGGGTGATACCCGTGAAGAGGCGATCGATCGTATGCAACGCGCATTAGCTGAATTCGTGTTAACAGGTATTAAAACAAATATCGTTTTACACAGAACAATCTTAGGACATGAAAAGTTCTTAGATGGTTCTTATACGACCCAGTTCATCGAAAAGAACTTTGAGGTGTTAGAACCGCAAATGTTCCGTGACGTAAATGACCCGGTTTTCTTAATTGCTGCTGCAATTACCGCTTTTGAAGACCGCAAATCAAAAGATGTACGTAGATTTAATGTGCGCTCGAACTGGCGCTCACTTAGCCGTAAGATCGCCCTAAGAACGTAGAGGATAGAGAATATGTATTTTGAAGCAGAACTAAAAGGTAAAAAATATAAAGTCGATGTCCACGAAGAACGTCACTCTTGGAAGGTGTCTTTACAGCTTGAAGGTCAGGAATGGAAACATTATGACATTTCAAAAACTGACTTCCAGCACGCTGAAGAATATGTAAGCTTTCTTTTTGAAGGTAAGTCTTACTTAATCGATGCTCTCGGGCAGGACACAGAATACACGGTTTTTACACGTAACTCATTTCGTACGATTAAAATATTTAATGACGAGATGTTATTACATGAATCATTGAAAAAAGGTGGTGGCGCTGGTTCTAACGTTGAACTGAAGGCCGGTATGCCAGGTAAAATTATCGAAATCTTCGCTAAAGAGGGTGAAGTAGTTAAGGCCGGCAAGCCTTTATTAATTATGGAAGCCATGAAGATGGAAAACGAAATGCGCGCCGCAAGCGATGTCAAAATCAAACAGGTGTGCGTAAAACAAGGCGACTCAGTCGAAAATGGGGCTGTCTTAATTAAATTCGAAAAACCATCATAAGGTTTTTATTCCATTTAAAAACAAAAAACCCAGGCCTCATCAGCTTGGGTTTTTTTATTTTCAAAATCTAATTTTGATAAAGTATTAAATTTTAATATTAAGCTTTTATTATAAAGCCTGGAAGTTTCCTAAACCATCGATGTGAAATGAATGGCTCTGAGTTTCTTTTTTAAGAATAGTTGAAACTGTCCAGTTGATATTTAAAATCATACCGGCAATTGGATTTTCCGTAGTGTTTTTGTTATAAACCGATTCAACCTTTGCCTGAACATTGAATGTGTATAAGTAAGCTGTTGAAAACTCTTGTGGTTCAACAGACGCATAACCGATGTACTTACCTTGGCCTTTGTAGCTACCGCCGCTTAAGAAGATAATCTTATACACCAGTCTGGCTACCGTTATGCCATACAAATTCTTGTATGTGATTTCATAGAACTTCGATTTTGGATTAGACCAACCCTCTAACTGTTGCCAGGCTGTGATATTTTGTGGAACTGCAGTGGCTTTTTGTTGCTGATAATTTGCCACCGGCTTTCCTTTTTCAAGAACGTTCCAGATTTTTGTACCGATATTAATGATTTTATCAACAATCACTTCAACTTTATCTAATTTACCGATGGCCTGATCTAACGGATCCTGGCTTAAGATATCGAAATTGGTCGGCACTTCGATACTTTCTTTCTCAAACTTTGCCTGCTCAAGCATAAGCTGCCATTTATTTTTTTGTTGGTATTTTTCTGTGACATCTTGGACTTCCACGTTAAGTGTAGTCAGTTGGTTAACCATGTCTGCCGTAATTTCGCGATCATCGATTGATTGCGCGTTGGCTAATATTGGCAAAGTTAAACTTGCGAGAACCATAATCGTTAAAAACTTCATACATTCCCCCTATGGATGTGGCTGCAACATATGAAGGCTGTGTTGGTTTAGCAATGATTTTGGGCAGCTTTGTAAAGTTAATATGAACGTACAAAAGTTTGTCACTTCTGGCATGCCCAATGCTGTTATAGCGGTTTTACAGAGGGAATGTGAATGTGCAACTGCATAACAACAATTTAACAGAGCTGAGTAAAAATCTGTCGCGCTGGCTAACTTTTATCGTTCTTTTATTTCCGCTGTTGTCTTTGCTCGGCCATTACTTTGCTATTCCGGTTTTGACCGGGGCAATTGCGGATTTGCCGACTATGCGACCGAGACCGGCGGCTGGCCTGCTTTGTCTGTCTCTTGGCATTTTTTTAACAACATTAAACAGACATTATCGTTTGATCATTTTTTTAACCGCACTTTTCTGTGTAGTTCTGGGTAGTTTTACCTTAACCGGTAACTTATTGCCCTTTCCGGGAAGTCCCACTTCTCCACAATCTGCACTTAATTTTTTGCTCTTGGGTTTAAGCCTGCTCATCTATAATTTTTTTGGGCGCTTTATACGTCAGGCTCAGGTGCTAATCATCGTAGCTGGAATTAATTCAGAAATCGCATTTGCCGGCCATATCTTCGGTGTCGATGTTTTTTACGGCTTTCTCAATAACAACTCTAATATCGGCATGGCCGTGCCCACTGCAGTCAGCTTTATTTTAGCGTCCGTGGCGCTGATATGTGCTGAGCCCGCTGTCGGTTTCACTAAAATGCTCTTTCGCGATAGCTCAGCCAGCAGCACAATTGCGAGAAAATTATTTTTAACGATTATTTTTGGCCCACTGATCATCGGTGCTCTTACTCATACCGGTATGTTCTTTGGCTTATATCGTGAGCGTGTACATAACGCTTTATTTGTTATCATTTTTATTTCGGTTATCATTCGCGTAACCTGGCAATCTGCAAAGCAGTCCGAAGCCGAAGAGCTGCGTGCCGAAAAAGCCTTAGAAGAAAAACAGATGTTGGCGGCATTCGTCGAGAATTCTTTGGATTTTGTCGGCATCACCGATGCCCAACAACACATTATATACTTAAATCCGGCCGGCAAAAAGATGATCGGAATGCCGCTGGATTTTCCGATCGAATCGACCAATACGGCCGATTATTATGCCCCGGAAGATGTCGCATTTGCACACGATGTGGTCTTGCGCTCAGTGACTGAAAATGGCCGCTGGCAGGGCGAAACACAATTTCGTCACTGGATAAGTAATCAACCTATTCCAGTATGGCATTCGTATTTCCAGATTCGCGATCAGGAAACAAAAAAAATACTTGGCACCGGCACTATTACCCGCGACATGACTTACCGTAAGGCGCTTGAAGATGAACTGCGTCTTTCCGAAGCCAAATCTTCAGGGATTATCTCGATCTCGGCAGACGCGATTATCTCAATCGACAAAGACCAGAATATCATCTTGTTTAATGAGGGCGCAGAAACCATTTTCGGCTACAAAAAAAATGAAATCCAGGGCAAACATTTGAACCTGCTGATCCCTGAGCGGTTTCGAACCAGACATCAGCAGCATGTCGGCCATTTTTCCACTGGGCCTAACACAAGCCGACGCATGGGCGAGCGCGGAGTCATTATTTACGGTTTACGTAAAAACGGCGAAGAGTTTCCGGCAGAGGCGGCCATTTCAAAAATTGATGTCGGCGGAAACCTGGTCATGACCGTCACGTTGCGTGATGTTACCGAGCGGGTACGCCGCGATAACAATCAACAGTTCTTAGCCGATGTTAGCGCCGCACTTTCAGAAGGGTTGATCTTAGAAAGCACTCTGCAGCGTTTAGCTGAACTTGTAGTGAAAAACCTAGCCACTTTCTGCATCTTAGACATCGCCAATGCAGAGCAAGAATCACATCTGCTAAAAGTGGTTAGCCGCACAAGAGTAGATGGAGCGTTGTGTTCTGAATGTGAGCGCATGACTGCACTTATTAAATCATCTCCGAGTGCCTTTGCGCAGGTAATTCTAAAAACCCACCAGCCACTGCTGATTGAAAACATTACTGATGAACATCTGGCGTTGCTCTCGGCAAATGAAGAGCAACTGCAAACCTTAAAAAGCTTTCATTTAACATCACTTTTGTCAGTTCCGATGGTGGCGCATAATAAATTTATCGGCACCTTGGTCATGCTGTCTTCAACTTTTCAGCAGCAGTATCGTGATAGTGACTTGCGCTTAGCTGAAGAACTTGCAGCGCGCGCGGCGCTTTCAATAGTAAATTCGAACCTATACCATAAAGCACAGAATGCCATCGCTATTCGTGAAGATATCTTGGCCGTGGTTTCGCATGACTTAAAAAATCCGCTGACGACGATCAAACTTATCGGACAAACGCTGCAGCTATTGGAAAATCCAGATAAAGCCATCTGTTCGCGCCTGGCCAACAAAATAGAAAATTCTGCCCGTCAGATGCAGGTATTGATCGATGATCTGCTGGATTTTGCCAAAATCGAAAGCGGAACTTTTGCGGTAAATCAGAAAAACGAAAGACTGATGGATGCGGTACGCGAAACTATCGAACCACTTCAGATTCAGGCGGATGCCAAAAAACAATCCTTGCTGTGTGAAGTAGCTATCGATTTACCAAACGTAAATATCGACCGTCCCCGTATTATCCAAGTATTATCAAATCTAATAAGCAACGCTCTTAAATTTACACCTGAACACGGCACAATCCGCGTCAGCGCGCAGGCCCGGCCGGCGCATGTGGTAGTTTCGGTGAGCGACACCGGCCCCGGAATCCCGCCAGAAAACCTTAGCAAAATCTTTGATCGCTTTTGGCAGGCCGAAGAAGCAAAACAAAAAGGTAGCGGTCTTGGATTGGCAATCGCCAAAGGAATCGTGGTGGCTCACGGCGGAAAAATCTGGGCTGAAAGCAAAGTCGGATCCGGTACAACATTATATTTTACACTTCCTAAGAGCACCGAAGCTTTGCAAAGCCCCGGAGTGAATGCCAATTTGGCGGATAAACAAAGCCAACTCATTGATCTCTCAAAGCCGGTACTCAAGGGCGAAAAAATTCTGGTCGTCGACGATTCGCCCGACACCTTGTTTTTGATTAAACACTTACTCGAAAGCCTAGGTGCAGAAGTGACGGTTGCCGAAAGTGTTAAGTCAGCACTTTCTAACATCAAATTTTCTATGCCGAATATTCTGTTTACTGATATCGAAATGCCGGAACAAACAGGCTATGACTTACTCGATCAGCTGCGCCACTCACCGGACAGCAAAAGCAAATCGATACCGGTCATTGCACTCACGGCGCATAGTCAGGATAAAGAACTGAGCCAGATAAAAAAAGCGGGCTTTGATTTTTATTTATCAAAGCCCGTTAATTTAGAAAAAATGATTTCTACGATTTTACAGTTTACAAAACATTAGATCTTATTAAGTAGTTCCTGCTTTTTGGCATCGTATTCAGCCTGGGAAATCGCACCCGACTGATACAATTTATGTAGATCTTCGATCGCTTTTGAAACATCCGCCGAATTGGCTGCAAGCGATGAGGTCGCCGAGCTGGCCGCGTTTGAAACAGCCGGAGTGTCGCCGGCCAGTCTGTTATATAGCTCTTTCATTTCGGCTTTCCACGCCTGGAAGTAGTTTAAATCCGGTGGTTCTTGGTTAATCACTACACATTCAGCAATCATGTCATGCAGGGTCTGGCGTTTTGCCGTAAACAGATTCATTAAGTAACCGATACATAAAACTATACCCGAAAGAATACTGCAGAAGTATCTGATGTAAGCTTGTTTAAGCGTTAAACGCTGTCCGGTTTCTGAGACCACGATCATGCCCATCATTGCTTTACCCGGAGTTCCTTTTAATGCCGAAGCTTCGAATACCGGTTTATAAATTAAACCCAGAAGAATACCACCGACATACGGAAGTAATATCCCCAACAACCAAGCCGGAATGAGCATAATTAAACCATCTAAAAACGACGCTACAAATCTTCTCCAAAAACCAGAATATACCATATCAATTCCCTCTCGTGGCAGCAGGCACGACTAAACTTAATTTTCAAAACTTTCAGCTAATGACGATTTTCTTCTTTCAAAGAAGCCAACGATTACAATAGAAATTTCGTACATCACCCAAAGCGGTACCATAAGCAAAATCATACTTAAGGCATCCGGTGGAGCAACGACGGCCGACACCGCAGTGATCGTTACTACGGCGTATTTCTTTTTTTCTTTTAAAAATCTCTGTGACACCAGGCCCATCATGCCCAAAAACACAATCACAACCGGCATTTCAAAAGTTAGGCCGAACACCACTGCTGTTTGCGTGAAAAAACCCAAATAATGGTCAATCGTAATCATCGGTTTGTCGATATCACCGCCGAAAGTCATTAAAAATTTAAACGCCATCGGTAATACAACAAAGTAGCTAAACAGCACACCCAATACAAACTGGAACGTGCCGAAAAAGATAAATCCGGTCGCCATCTTTTTTTCGTTTCGGTAAAGAGCCGGCGAAATAAATTTCCACAGCTGATATAGCCAAAGCGGTGCTGAAACAATCAAGCCCGCCACGAAGGCGATTTTAATGTGCGCCATGAATTTATCAATCGGCCCGGTATAAACCAATCCGCCGCTCGGTAAATAAGGCTGAATCGGCATACGGATAACATCAAAAAGAATATCGCTGAAACCCCAGCATAGACACATTCCTAAAAAAATCGACCAAGCAGCCCGCACCAGACGAAAACGCAGTTCGCCGATGTGCTCAATCAAAGACATGTTTTTTTCTTCTTCATTATTAAGATTTGGATTCATCGGATTTTTCTGTACCAGTTTCATCTAAGTTGTTCACCGGTGCAGATTGCGTCGGCGCTTGCTGCTGCGCCTGTTGTGGCGGCTGAGCTGGTTGATGCGGTGGTTGCGGTTTTAGCATATCCGAAGGCCTGAATTCAGCTTCTTTTTTCAGTTCATCAAAAACACCCGAAGTGCTGCGGCGTAAATCATTGAACATGCGGCCGATATTACGCATAACTTCCGGCAGCTTCTCTGGCGGAATTACGATAATCAGAATTATTGCAAGAATAACCAAATGACTAAAACTCATGTATTAAGTTTTATCTTAGGCTTTATTAACTTTCAATTGTTCTTTTGGCAGGGTCACAATACCCATTTGATTCAGTTTTTCGCGCGCCACTTCTGATCCGGTTTTAATGTACATGTCATATAGCCTTAAAACGTTCTGGTCAGCCTGCACCGACGACTTTTCACTCATATAGCTCAGAACCTCTACGAACTCGAGAAAACGCTGAGAAAAGGTTTTATAAACCTCGCTTAAGTGATCTTCTTTAGTCCAGGCCGCAAGGTTAAAATAGGCCGCCGACCCCATTTCTGAATAGTAGTCGATATCAACCAGCTTTTTTTGAAGCGAGTCGCCAAAAAATCCAGCTAAGTATAATGAACGGTCAGCCAGTGTCTTCATAATTTCTTTACGGCGCACGTTTTCAGAATTCATCGCGATCAGGTACATTTCAGCCAGAGTTTCCGGCGGATTTTCAGTCTGATCACCGTGGGTACTGTGAGGTGCAAACAAATTGCGTGAGTCGAGATAGTGTTTAAGCAAATGCACAAGATAGGTTTCCAGGTGAGGAAACGATTTTACTTTTCTTTGCTCCAACGCTTCTTTTAAAGCTTCGGAAAAATGCTGTTCCGGAGAAATAAATAAAAATCCACTCATAGGCTATACCGTCTCATCTTAATATACTTATCGGCCTTCATCCAGTCGGCCTTAACGTGAAAATGGCGCCCAGCTTCAATTCCCGGCCAAAGTCCGGTTAATTTATGCTAAATCCTGTTTCAAAATAATCCGATAAGAATTCATGCTGAATTATGGCCCGTTAAAATCATTATTGCTTTCAGATGACATGAGTGAAGTCATGGTCAATTCGTGGGACCATATTTTCGTAGAACATCAGGGTTGCCTGGTCAGAACCGCCGCACGGTTTGTTGATGCCCGCGAATTCCAGGATTTAATTTTTGCAATTCTATTAAACGACAAGCAAGACTATAACAAAACTTATTCTTTTGATGGCATTCTACCCGAAGGGCATCGTTACAACATCACGCTTCCACCTTTAAGCCCAAAGGGTCCGACTCTTACCATCCGAAAATTTTTAGAAAAGAATTTCTCTCTCGATCAGATGATCGCTTCAGATTTTTTATCAGACAAGACCGCACGTTTTTTAAAACTGGCTGTAGAAGCGCGGTTAAACATTGTGGTTTCGGGCGGAACTGGCACGGGTAAAACATCTTTTTTAAACACTCTGGCGGGCCTGATCCCCGAAGAACAAAGAGTTGTTTCTATTGAAGATACGCAAGAACTGCGTCCTAACCACGTTAACTGGGTCTACCTCAAAACCATCAAGGGCGAAAAAGGTCATGTGACCGCCCGCGACTGTGTATTCAATGCCCTGCGCATGCGCCCTGATCGTATTGTAGTTGGTGAGTGCCGCGGCGTTGAAGCCTTTGATATGCTCCAGGCGATGAACACCGGACATGAGGGTTCGATGACTTCAATTCACGCAAATTCGGCCAATGATTGCCTGGCCCGTTTAGAAACTTTAATTAATGTGGCCAATCCGGACATGCCGCTAAAGATGGTGCGCAACCAAATCTCTGAAGCGGTCGACATTGTGGTGCAATTAAAACGATTGCCTGACGGTAAACGCCAGATTTCAGAAATTATTGAGCTGACCGGTATGGAAGTCGATATCATTACCCGTTCGCCTGTTTTTACCCGCAACAAAGCCGGAAAACTTGATGTTACCGGCTACGTTCCGGATGTAATTCAACGGATGAATTACTCGGCAAAAAAAATATCACCGCAATTTTTTGATCCTAATACCCAGCTAAAAAAATCAAGCTAGGCCGTCTTTTTTCCGACGATACTGGTTATGTGAGGCTTACTAAAAAGCCTGTCCGCTACACGTTTAACATCTTCTGAAGTAATGCTGTTGTAGACTTTATCAATATGCAATGACTCGTTAAAATCATTTCCGTAGAAATCATCAAATGCGATGGTATTGCATAGCGCTGATTTTCTCTGTAAACCGATATCATTCTGCCCGATTAAATATCGTTGCGCGCGTTCAAGTTCAGCCTGAGGCACACTGGTGCTGCGTATCTTTTCAAATTCCTGATGAAACATCTGAATGGCTTTATTCACTTTATCCGGAGAGCAGGCGATATAGCCGCCGAAGTAACCGCACTCCAGACTTTCCATACGGATCGGTGATACAGAATACGCCAACGAATTTTTATCACGCAGTTCAACGAACAGACGCCCACCCTGACCGGCCATTATGGCCTGAATCACATGCAGCACATACCGGTCGTGGTCGGTAATATCAATACCCTGCCAGCCAACAATCACATGCGATTGTTCTTTGTTTTTTTCGGTAAAATAAGTCTGATTTTTTTCAATTGTCTTGTAATCGACTTTATTCAATAAACGCGGCGTCCGGGCGAAATATTTTTCCAGGCGCTCGATACTGTCCATCCAGAATTTTTTATCGAAATCTCCGACGACAACGGCAAGCATGTTGTGAGATGACTTTACCATGTTTAGATAATTATTCAGGTCCGGCACGGTAATATTAGCAATGGATTCCATGGTGCCGAGCTGCTCATAAGAAACCGGATGATTGGGAAACATGTTTTTTACAAACTGCTTGCCGCACAAATATGACGGCTGATCATCTTTAGCATGAATCTGGCGCTGCATTGCCTGACGTTCGCGCTCGATAATGCCAGGAACAAATTCCGGCTCCAAGAATAATTCTTCCATTAAACCAACGATTTTGGATTCAAACGGTTTCATGTAATCGAGCGAAAAGCCGACCGTATTTTTGCCGCTGAATGGTGCCAGACCCGCGGCAGACTCTTCGATCATCTGCAGAATTTCGCCTTCGCTGCGCGACTTGGTGCCGCCAAGCCAGGTGCGGCCAAGCAGTTCTGACAGGCCCATTTTGTCCGGCGATTCAATACGTGCGCCTCCGCCCAACAGCACGCGGGCTGATACAGTCGGAATCTCCTGCGATTTTTCAAAAATCACGCGTGTGCCGTTATTGGTGGTGTGCACTTCGATCGCCGACTTATCCATTTTTTTGATGTCTTTAAAAACGATCCTTGGAATCTTTGCGGCTTTATTTTTTACTTTTGGCCGCTTCTGATTTTTTTGCGAGGCGATCAGGTCAAGCCAGCATTTATGTGATTGTTTTAAAATACCTATAAAATCTTTTTCAGGCAGCGGGCCAAGCGCCGAATAACACGCAATCTTTGGATCTAAATATTTTTTTGCCACCCGCAAAACATCTTTTGGCGTAATCTTTTGGATCGCCTTTAAATACTTTTCGTGGGCTAGGCTGTCGTTCATGTAAAACTGTGATGAGCCGATTTTGCTCGCGATGCCATCAACTGTCTCAATCGAATAGAATTGCTCTGAAGATATATTGATAATAGCTTTACGAATTTCTTCCCAGGCCACTTCTTCGTTTCTGATTTTTTCAACTTCCTGGTAAACCCCTTCGAACGCCACTTTGGGATCTTGTTCTAAAACTTTAAAGCTCAAGGCGATAAGGCCCGGGTCCTGCGGGGTATAACTGTAGCTCGAGACACTACTCACCAGGCTCGATTGCAGACGCAACTTTGAAAACAGGCGGCTGGTTTCGCCCTGGCCAAGCACCATTGCCATAACATCCAAAGCTGGAACATCTTTGTGTTTAATCGCGGGCGCCGGAAAAGCCAGATTATAATTACTTTCTTTAAGGTCTTTATGTTTAACTTTATAAGTGACGCTTTTTGCTTTGGGTTCGGCATTGCGCTTAATCTTTTTCAGTTTGTACGGTTTAAAGGATGAAAAATACTTATCGACATTGGCGCGCATTTCTTTTTCATCAAAATCACCAGACACTATCAGGCACATGTTTGACGGCACATATCTTGACTGATAAAAGTTTTTTATTTTTTTAACCGGCCAAGAACGTACGTTTTTCTCATAACCGATCACCGGAATACCATAGGGATGCTTTTTAAATACTGAGCTAAACAACAGCTGCGAAGACTGGCGCCCTGGCGAATCTTGCCCCATCTTAATTTCTTCACACACCACTTCACGTTCGCTGTGGGTTTCATCGGGATCAAATGTCGGGTGACCCATCATCTGCGAAACGACATCCAGGGCTACATCCTGAAAGGTTTTTGAAATTGTGACATAAAATACTGTTTGATCAAATGAGGTGTAGGCGTTTAATTCACCGCCCGAGGCCTCAACGAAAGACGCGATTTCTCCGACTTTGAATTTATGTGTGCCCTTAAAAACCAAGTGTTCGATAAAGTGACTGATGCCTTCTTCACCTTTTTTTTCGTCGGCGCTGCCGGTTTTAACCCACATCTGCACGCTGACAACCGGAGATTTATGACTCGGAATAAGAATGACTTTAAGCTTGTTTTTAAGTTGAAATTTAATCTGTTTCATCTATAACTTTCCTTTATGGCTGAACCGTCGGCACCTCAACAGTTTGGGGTCTACATACATATTCCCTACTGCATTCAGCGCTGCTCGTACTGCGACTTTGCAACCTACGTGCAATCAGAAATCTTGGTTCCCGAAAGATACGTGGCCCTGGTCAAAGAAGAAATCCCTTTGCGCAAACACTACTTCGGTTTATCGCAAGACGCCGAAAAAAAACTAAATACGGTGTACTTCGGCGGGGGCACGCCCAGCCTTATTTCTTCTGATTTAATTGTAGGCCTGATTTCCGAACTCAACAAGCATGGGTTAACAACTGGTCCTGATGCAGAAATCACCATTGAAATAAACCCTGCAACAATTGATGAACGCAAACTAGAACATTATTTGTCGGCCGGAGTTAACCGTTTTAGCGTTGGTGCACAAACATTTCATGACCGTTTATTAAAAATGGTTAAGCGCGAGCATAACGCCAAGCAAACACTGCAGACTTTAGACCTGTTACGACGCTACCAGCTTAATTTTTCATTCGATTTACTTTTCGCGTTACCAACGCAGACGGTAGCTGAACTCAAGCAGGATGTGGAAATGGCTGTGGAAATCGGCTCATCCCATATTTCCCCATATTGTTTAACCGTTCCGGAAGCGCATCCGCTTTCGAAGAACCGCCCGCTCGAAGATGAACAGGTTGAGATGTTTGATATTATTCATCAACACTTGACTGCAAAAAACTTCAATCGCTACGAAATCTCGAATTACAGCTTGCCCGGTAAAGAATCGCGGCACAACCGCCTCTATTGGGACGATCAAGCTTACTGGGGATTGGGTTTAAGCGCCCATTCGTATTCAAAAACATCTGCCTGGGGCCACCGCTTCTGGAATCCGAACAACATCGATGTTTACGAAAAACAGATCCGCAATCAGCTGGCGCAACTGCCGGAAAACCAGATTGAACTGCTGGCAAAACATCAGGCGCTTACCGACTTTTGTCATACCTCACTGCGCGTTGCAGAAGGGCTTTCGCTGGCTTGCTTAGAGAGCAAATTCGACGCACAGGCGCGGAATAAAGTTCTAGAAATTGCGCATCCAATGCTCCAGCATGGTTTAATTGCCCTAGAAAATAATCACCTAAAACTGACCCACAAAGGCGTGTTGATCAGCAATCAAATTTTCGAAAAATTCACGTTCCTGCAGGTTGACATTTCATAGATAAAACTCACACTTTATGGGTTAATATTTTGTAAATAGCGAGGACCCTATGGCTGAGGAAAAAAACACAAAACCTGAAACACCTAATGGCGAGGCCACGGTTGAAGGCGCTGCGACCGTAGCACCTAAATCTGATTTAGAATCAGCTCAAGAAGAGATGATGAAATGGAAAAACGAATATCTGTATTTGCGTGCAGAATTTGAAAACTATAAAAAGCATGCCATCAAAGAACGATCTGATCTTTTAAAGTTCGGCATTGAGCGCATCGGTCGCGACATTCTGGAAGTGATGGATAATTTTGAACGCGCTTTACAAACAAAGGTCTCTGCAGAAACGCTGCAAACTTATAAAAGCGGCGTTGAGATGACAGCCAAAGAACTTAAAGAGACTTTAAACAAACACGGCATTCAGGAAGTGCCCAGTGAAAATCAGGCCTTCAATCCTTCATTTCACGAAGCCATCAGTGCCGAGCCGACGACGGCTGTGCCTGAAGGCCACATTACCAAAGTCTTTAAAAAACCTTACAAACTTCATGATAAAGTGATCCGCATGGGTCAGGTTGTCGTTGCCACAGCCCCTAAACAATAACTATGAATAAAAAAGATTTTTATCAAACATTAGGTGTCACTAAATCAGCTTCGCCTGATGAGATTAAAAAAGCCTACCGCAAGCTGGCCATGCAATATCATCCCGATAAAAATCAAGGCAACAAAAAGGCTGAAGAAAAATTCAAAGAGATTTCTGAAGCCTACGAAGTCTTAAGCGATGCTGAGAAGAAAAAAAATTACGACATGTTCGGACACGCCGGTGTTAACGGCAATCCGTTCGGTGGTGCCGGTGGCCAGGGTGGCGGTCCGTTTGGCCGCGGCGGTAATCCGTTTGGCGGTGCCGGCGGCTTTGGCCAGGCCGATATCAACGATTTATTCGGTGATATTTTTGGCGAGGCGTTTGGCGGCGGCAGATCGCGCACCTCATCGACGTCACAGCAGCGTTCGCGCGGTGGTGGCAAAGGTTCTGACTTACGTTACACGCTAAATATTACTTTTGAAGAAGCCGCTACTGGAACCGAAAAGGTGATCAGTTTTGTTCGCCAGGTTGGTTCACGCGAAGAGGCCGCCAAGCTGTCTGTGACCGTTCCGGCCGGAGTTAAAGACGGTCAGCGTCTGAAGCTTTCAGAAGAGGGAGATAAGCCGTCTTCTGGAGCGGCCGGCGACTTGTATGTCATCATCAACCTACAGGAACATTTGTTATTTAAGCGTGAAGAGGCCGATGTAATGCTGGATCTTCCGGTAAAGTACACCGAAGCCATCTTAGGCACGGAAATCGATATTCCGACCTTAACCGGTAAAGCGCAGATCAAAATTCCTGCCGGAATTTATTCTGGCCAGGTCTTACGTTTAAAAGGCAAAGGCTTTCCGCGCATCGGCGGTATCGGCAATGGTGACATGTTAGTTCGCCTCTTGGTCGATACTCCGCAAAAAACCAACACACGCCAGAAAGAGCTTCTCGAAGAGCTAAACCGTTACGCTGACGAAACTCCTTTGGTAAAATCTTACAAAGAAAAGCTAGAAACATTATTGAGGTCTCGTAAATAATGAAGAATTTGATCTTAACTCTTACCGCTTTGTTCGTGTTTCATGGCTGCAGCAGCACGCCTTCAATCGAAACCCGTCACAAAGTTATTCCCCCGAAAAGAAATGAACATGTGGTAACATCCGACAAGACCAGCAATAACACTGTTGCCCCGTCGTCGATTTACAACCCGCTTCCGGCCGCAGCAGCTGCTACCCCGCAGCCAACAGCCATTGTTGCCCCATCACAACCGGAAGTGGTTGTTCCGGAAGTTAAAAATTTTAGTTTTTCAGAGGAAAAAACCGAAAAACCGCGTTCAACGGTAAGCTTTGATTCCGATGCCCAAAAAATCGGGGTCATTCTTCCGATCACCGGTAAAAATGCAAGTCTTGGCCAACGCGCTTTAAATGCCATTCGATTAGGTCTTGGTCTTGAAGATAAAAATCCAACTTTTCAGTTAGCTGTTTACGACAGCCAAAGTAATCCCGACACGGCCGCCCTTGGCGTAGAAAAACTATTACGTGATGACAGCGTGGTAGCACTGCTTGGTGGCTTGAGTTCGAAAGAAGCACAGAACATTTCGGCTAAGGCTGAATTTTTTCAGGTGCCGTTTTTTTCGTTTTCGCAAAAGTCTGGTTTAACCGATGCAACTGAGTACACCTTCAGAAACTCGGTAACCCCTGAAATGCAGGTTGCACGCTTACTGCAACACGCATTTAAAACCTTAAATGCTAAACGCTTTGCTATTCTTTACCCGAACGATGCCTACGGCATTGAGTTTGCCAACAAGTACTGGGATCTGGTTTTGGCCGGCGGCGGTGAAGTTGTTGCAGCCCAGGCCTATGACCCTAAAGACACTGATTTAGATATCTACGTTAAAAAACTACTGGGCACTTACCACATCGAAGCCCGACTGGAAGAGTACAAAGCTCGCCAAAAAGAAATCGCCGAAAAGAAGAAAAAACAAAAAGAACTAGAGCCCAACAAAAAGAAAAACAGCCGTGAACACGAAGCGCAGGAAAATATTCTGCCGCCGGTTGTGGATTTTGATGTGCTGTTTGTTCCCGACAGCGGCCGCGCTTTGGGTCAAGTCATGGCGTTTATGAAAAATAATGACGTCACCCAAATGACGTATCTTGGAACGAATTTATGGAACACTCCGGATCTGTTCCGCCGCGTGGGCAATAGCACGAGCAGCGTATTTTTCGTCGATGCAAGTTACAGTTTAGAAGAGCAAAAGAAGTCTGATTTTCACAACAAGTACGTTGCTAAATACGAAGAAGAGCCAACCATCGTAGAAGCCCAGATTTTCGAAGCGGCGAAGATCCTTAAAGACACCATTGGCCGCAGCTCTATCGGCCGCAGTTCTTTGGCCTACCAGTTAGGGATCTTGGGCCGTAAACAGGGCGCCTACGGCGAAATACGCATGAATAACAACCATGAAATTGAACGCCCGCTGCACATCTTTAGCTTAAGCGAAGGCGTAATCCAAAAAACCGAATAAATCTTAAAAATTTTGCAAAACAAAGCCGACTTTAGTCCTATTTCGGGGCCTGGGTGCGGCTTTTGTGGCGTTTTTCATCATTTCATTAACCGCTTTTGCAAATAAACGCGTCCCATCTGCAAGAACTAGCAAATGGTCTAGTCCTTAGAAATGCATAGAGTGCATGGTGGGAGGAGTTTAGATGAAAAAGGATTTTTTATCAGAACAAACAATTCAGGTGTGTAGAACCAAACTTTTAACCTTTAAAAGTAACATCCTGAACCAAATGAAGAGCATGGCCGCAGATTTTAACTCAGTAGATAAGTCACGAGGTGACGAAAGTGATCTATCTGCAGCCCACCAGGAAGAACATAATTTTTTGATCGCACAGACCCGCATGAAAGCCCAATTATTAGAAATTGAAATGGCCTTAGGCCGCATTGAGAGCGGAAACTACGGCATCTGCGAGGAAACTGATGAGCTCATCGAGACTGAGCGTTTACTGGCCATTCCTTGGACACGTCTGAGCATTGAAGGGGCAGAAATCCGCGAGTCGCAAACAAAAAAAGCAGGCAAAGGCTATCTTGCTTTTTGATTCTACAAATTACAGATTTCGTTTCAGATTCTGCGCTCAAGTTTGGTCGAGCGCAGCAATAAAAATGAATTATCCTTCTCGTTTTTGATAGACAGAAATCCCTCTTAAGTTAATTATCGCAACACTTCGAAACTATGTTTCAACATATCAACTGGCGCAGGTCAGTGAGGGGGATTTGGTGAAAAATACAGAGAATTCGGAAGCGTTAATTATGTCGCCAGAACTGACTATCATCAGAGATTCATTATTATTGCAAAAAAGTGAAATCTTAAATCGTGATAACGAGTTTAAATTGTCACAGCTAGATGTTGCTAAACTATCTGATGAAGGCGACCAAACGGCGCAAGAACTACAAAATAATATTTCAATTCAACTTCACGAACGCGAGAGAAAATCGCTCGTACTTATAGAAAAAACTCTTTCTAAGTTTGCGAACGGAACCTACGGCGAATGCGAATCATGCGGTGATAAAATCGCTATCAAGCGCCTTCAGGCTAGACCTTTGACTCCTTTTTGCATCAATTGCATGGAAGAGCACGAAGAACAGTCGCACAACTCTGGACTTTTCCAATAAGCGGTCGTTTAATTCCAGCCATTAGTCACTAAGAAAACAGAAAGTTTTCTCATGGAATGAGACCTGCTGACATGGATGTCAGTCTTGTTTTTTACAATTTTTTGAAATCCAGACTTAAATTCATTCAAGCTGATTCATTTTGCTCCGATTAGGTTATTACGAAACAGGAGCCAAAATGACTTTTGATAATCAACCAGTTGAAGTACCTCAAACTCTACCGATGTTGCCAGTAAGAGATATCGTTGTATTCCCTTACATGATCATCCCGCTTTTTGTAGGTCGTGAATCGTCAATCAGATCAGTAGAAGATGCTTTAGCTAAGAACCGCCTTATCTTTTTGGCTTCACAAAAAGATATCGCTGAAGAGAACCCGACACCAGATACAATCTACAAGGTTGGTACTGTTGCCAAAATCATGCGCATGAGAAAACTTTCTGATGGCCGCGTAAAAATCCTGATTCAAGGTGAAGCAAAAGCTCAGATTACTTCATTTACAAAAACAACTGGTAGCTACGAAGTAGCGATCGAAAAGATCGAAGATAAAAATACAACTTCAACTCCTGCTGAAATCGAAGCTTTAATCCGCACTGCTAAAGAGTCGATTGAAAAAATCATCGCCCTTGGTAAAGCGTTGTCTCCTGATATCTTATTGGTGTTAGACGATGTAACTGATCCAGGCCGCATCGCTGATTTAATCGCATCTAACTTAGGTGTAAAAGTCCAAGAAGCGCAGAAAGTTTTAGAAACAGTTGACGCTAAAGAGCGTCTGTCGCTGGTGTGCCAAATTTTAGCTTCTGAATTAGAAGTTCTACAAGCTCAGGCTAAGTTGCGTGGCAACTCTCGCGATGACCAACATAAAAATCAACGCGAAAATTTCCTACGCGATCAAATGAAAGCTATCAAAAATGAGTTAGGCGAAAATGCAGCTCAGGATTCAAAAACTGAAGAGATGGAAGAATTAAGAAATAAATTAATGAATGCCGGCATGCCGGAAACAGTTCAGGCCGAGGCCTTAAAACAATTAAACCGTTTAGAGCGTATGCACCCGGATGCTTCTGAAGCAACGATGGTTCGTACTTACCTAGACTGGATGGTTGATCTTCCGTGGAACAAACAAACTGAAGACATCCATGATCTAAACCATGCAAAAGCAGTTTTAGATGATGATCACTATGAATTACAAAAAGCTAAAGACCGTGTAATGGAATTTTTAGCTGTAAGAAAATTAAAAACGACAATGAAGGGTCCTATTCTTTGTTTTTCTGGTCCTCCGGGCGTAGGTAAAACATCTTTAGGCCGCTCAATTGCAAAAGCAATGGGTCGTGAATACTTCCGTATCGCACTTGGCGGCGTTAAAGACGAAGCTGAGATCCGCGGTCACAGAAGAACATACGTTGGAGCTATGCCAGGTAAAATCGTGCAGGCTTTACGTCAATGTAAAACTAAAAATCCGGTTATCGTGTTAGATGAGATCGATAAAATGGCTTCAGATTTCAGAGGTGATCCAGCTTCTGCAATGTTAGAGGTGTTAGATCCTGAGCAAAACACAACTTTCCGTGATAACTATTTAAATGTAGATTTCGACTTGTCGAAAGTTCTATTCATCGCGACAGCAAACGTGGTTGAAAACATTCCACCGGCTTTACGTGACCGTATGGAAATGATCTACATTCCTGGTTACACAGAGAATGATAAATTATTTATTACTAAAAAACATTTGATTAACAGACAGATGGAAGCCAACGGTATCACATCAGATAATATTAAATTTACTGATGAAGGTATTAAGTTCTTAATCGCAGGATACACACGCGAAGCAGGCTTACGTAACTTAGAGAGAGAAGTTGGCTCTGTTTGCCGTAAAGTTGCAAAGCAAGTTGTTATGAACGAGAAAAATTTCGTAGAAGTAACAGCTCAAACGGTTCCTGAGCTATTAGGACCGCCTAGATTCTTACGTGATGACAAAATGCTTGAGCCACAAGTTGGCGTAGTTCAAGGTTTAGCTTGGACTCAGGCTGGCGGTGAAGTTTTACTTATCGAAGCGCTAAAAATGAAAGGTAAAGGCTCTATGATGCTTACCGGTCAATTAGGCGATGTGATGAAAGAATCGGCTCATGCCGCGATGTCTTATGCTCGCGCTCATATGGACGAGTTAGGTATCGAACAAGAGATGTTTGAAAAATTTGATGTTCACGTTCACTTACCGGCAGGCGCTATCCCTAAAGATGGTCCTTCAGCAGGTATCACGTTAACAACGGCGTTAGTTTCATTATTAACTGGTACACCGGTTAGAAATGATATCGCGATGACTGGCGAAGTAACACTACAAGGTCGCGTGTTACCTGTCGGTGGTATCCGTGAAAAGTGCTTAGCGGCACTTAACTTAGGAATCACTAACGTGATCATCCCGATGGCTAACGGTAAAGATTTAGAAGATATCCCGCAGGTTTTCAAAGATAAGATGAATTTCATCTTAGCCGAAAACTTAGATGAAGTGTTTGCGGTAGCTTTTGAGAAGTCTGATCGCTTTACGAAAAATAAGCCCGGCGCTAAAAAAGATCCGAAAAAAGGATCAACCAAAGCTGCAGCGGCCTAAGTTTAAAAAATTAAACGATGTTTCTAAAGGGACTATTCTAAAAGATAGTCCCTTTTGTATTTGTAAGATACTGGTTTACTTTTTTCAAACAGGGTCTGCGCTCTAATAATCCAGGTTCTGTTCGTGAGAATAGCCTGAATATTGCGGGTTGTTTTTTTGATTTAAACGGTGATTTTCGGATTCAAGAACGCGAACCAGTGTACGTAAATCAGAGATTTCTTCTTTTAATGAGACAATCTGTTCTTCTTTTTCTTGTAAAACCTGCGTGTAGGCCTTTTTCAGATCCGTTAATAAACGGTTGGCGGCGGTGATCACGGATTCACCTTCTGCCTTTTGGGAAGCCTCGATAACTGCCGAAGAATCACTCTTTAGGGAGGGGCGATGGGCCTCAGCAGTATTATGGGCTTTGCCTTCAGCAAGGCCTGCGGTGCTCATTCTATTTTCGACAGTTGTTGTTGTTGTTGTAGCTGTCGGGTCCGTATCGAAAATAAAATATTTTCCGTCGTCCAGGCGGTATTGAATGTCCTCAGCTTTGATCCGACGTCGTAACGTGGAAATACTCACTTTATGTTTCATTGAGTATTCAGCTAAAGGTAACCACATTCTTTAGGCCTCCTGGTGACTACTCAAGCCTAGCACAGCCGAAAGGCTTGTCAAACAAGGATTCTAGACTTTTTTCATTCCAGACCTTTGACGTGGATATCCAAAGATATGCGTCATTTTTTAAGCAAAAACCGTGAATAGTCACGACTTTCAGCGGGTTTACACTCGACCTTGATCGTGCTTAACTAGTCTTATGGCGGTGAATATCCACGAAAAGAAAAAGATTGCCCTGGTGTTAAGTGGCGGCGGAATTAAGGCTGCGGCTTTTCATATCGGCGTATGCTTAGCCCTTAAAGAAAAGGGTTTTATCTTTGAGGGTGGCACCAAAGAATCAGTCCAGCTCCGCAATACCAAGGGTCCTAAGATTCAAACTTATGTTGGTTCAAGCGCCGGTGCCTTCGTCAGCTCGGTGCTGGCCTCGGGTCGATCGATTGAATCGCTGATTACGGCCTTCCAGGTCGGCGCCGGTGATTCACCGTTTTATGCCGTTCCCGAAGAAGAGAACTTAAAGCCCATCGGCTACCGCCATATGTTTAACGTAAACAGTGCGCGGATATTAAGTTTTTTACCAGAAACCCTGTTTCGCAAATCGATCTTAACCGGCGGTATTGAAGTCTTTCTCAAAGAGGGCTTTAAATTAAACGGTTTATTTAACACCAATGGCATTGAACGTTATTTGCGCAAATATGTATTAGATGAAAACGAATTTTCACGCCTTGGGGTTGAGCTTTACATCATCGCCACCCAATTAAACCACTCGCGCAAAGTTGTTTTCGGTAACTACCTTGAAAACCGCAAAGATGAAAACACCCTGTATTTAGGAACCTCAAAAGTCTCTGAGGCAGTGGCGGCTTCAACGGCATTGCCGCCGGTCTTTGCACCCTACCCGATTACCCTTCCGGACTATAAAAAAGAAATCTATCTTTACGATGGCGAAATCCGCGACACATTATCCACCCATGTCGCCGCAGACCATGGCGCCGACTTAATTATCGCCTCTTATTCTATGCAGCCTTACCACTACGCCGAAGAAATGGGTTCACTGCATAAGTATGGTATTCCGGCGATCGTCAATCAGGCCCTGTATCAGGTGCTCGAACAAAAAGTGGCGCGCGCGATCCAATTTCAGAACAAGAAAAAGGTTCTTTACACCGAGTTACAGAAAATCTGTAAGAATGAAGGGCTGTCGTCAGAACTCAGCAAAAAAATTCTGGGTGCGGTCGAAGAAAAAATGAATTTTAAGCCCGATGTCGACTATGTTTATATCGCGCCTCGTCCGCAAAATTATGAAATGTTTTTTGCTGACCATTTCTCGCTAAATCCAGAGATCTTAGAGAAAATTCTCTGGATCGGCTTTAAATCCGGATTAAGCACTTTACGTCATCTATAAAGAAAAACCGTCCTGCGGCTGCAGAACGGTTTAATGATTGAAACAGACTCATGAATTTAAGCTTAGGATTAACCTAAGCTTTTTTCGACCATATCAAATAACGGACCAGAGAATAAACCGATCACGATAATGATTAAGGCACAAACGTATACAGTAACTGTTGTTGCATGTAATGAGTGGTCGGCCACATCAGCGTCGCCCTCTTTCATGTACATAACAACGATCGGGCGTAAGTAGTAATAAACGCTGATCACAGAATTGATAACACCCCATAATGCCAGCCAAATTAAGCCTTCATTAACAGCGGCGCTGAATATGTAGAACTTACCGAAGAAACCTAAAGTCGGAGGTAAACCTGCTAACGATAGCATAAAGATCGTTAAGCACATCGCCAGGGCCGGTTGATTTTTCGCAAAACCTGCTAAGTCATCGGTGCCAATAACCGAATTTTCTGAACGCTCGACTAATGAAACAATCGCAAATGCACCTAAAGTCATAATGCTATACGCGAATAGATAAAATAATACACTCGATGCCGAATAGGCCGAATTCTGGCTGATACCTGCTGTGATCAAACCCACTAATAAATAACCAGAGTGCGCTACCGACGAATACGCCAACGTGCGCTTGAAGTTGTTTTGCATTAGGGCTGCAACGTTACCAACAGTCATCGTAATAACAGCTAACCATTGCATAACATCGAACAAGTTTTGCGATCCAACTAACGGTTGCGTTGCAATCACACGCAAGAACGCAGCAAAAGATACGGCCTTAACCGCTGTTGCCATAAATGATGTGACCGGTGTCGGTGCACCCTGATAAACATCTGGTGCCCATGCATGAAACGGCGCAATCGAAACTTTAAAACAAAAGCCTAAAACCACAAACACGATACCAAACAAGAAGAGCTTGTTGGTCTTTACTAAAGTTGCCGCTGATTGCATGAAATCGGTAATGTTTACTGAACCAGAAGAGCCGAACACGAAAGAAACCCCGTACAAGAAAATCGCCGAAGCAAACGAGCCCAGAACGAAGTATTTCATTGCAGCTTCTTTAGAAATTTTTTGTTCGTGCGACATCGCTATCATTAAATAAAGCGATAATGACATTAACTCTAAACCGATGAACACGGTTAACAGGTTAACTGCCGCAACCAAAATAATCATTCCCAGCACTGAGTTTAACGCCAGGAAAATGAGTTCAGAAAACTGTTTGCCGCGTGTCGCTGGATTTTCATACATCATCACCAGCGCCCCTGCCGAAGCCAGGATTGCCAAGAGTGCTGACCACTGGGTTAAACCATCGAATAATAACTGGTTATTAAACGCTGTTTTATCAGAGCCACCGAACAACAACAATAGTCCCGCGGTTGAGCCCAAACCAATTAAGGCGATAACGATTGTTGCGGCAGGATTTTGTTCAGTATTGCCGCGTAGAGTTTTAATCGTTAGCGGGATCAAGCTGAATAAAAACAACACGATCAAAGGTGAAGCTAATAAAACGTCTGTTAGACCTACTGTGATATTCATAACTATTTCACCTCAAGAGTGTAGTTGTGTTTGTTTTCGACTAAGTGCTCAACACTCTTCTTCGAATAATCCATAAAGTGATTCGGGAAAATTCCCATCCAGAAGATTAAGATAATCAGCGGGGTCATGACCAGCCACTCACGCACATTTAAATCGTGCAAAGCGTGCTCTTTGTCTTGTTCAGCATGAGTTACGATTTCACCTTTAGGGCCAAAGAATACGCGCTTAACCATCCACAACATGTAAGCAGCACCCAGAATTACGCCCGATACAGAAATCGCCGCGGCCATCGGTGAGTACTGGAAAGTTCCCATTAAGATTAAGAACTCACCGATAAAACCGTTGGTCAGTGGGACTGCGATTGAAGACATCGTTACGATCACAAACATAATAGTAAAGATCGGTAGAGCGCTTGCTAAACCACCGTATTTTACGATCATGCGTGAATGCGTGCGCTCGTAGATCATACCAATTAACAAGAACAGGGCACCTGTAGAGATACCGTGATTTAACATTTGATATAAAGCTCCGTTTACACCGTACTGGTTCATCACGAAAATACCCAAAACCACATAACCCATGTGCGATACTGAAGAATACGCCACAAGTTTTTTAACATCTGGTTGTACCATCGCAACTAAAGCACCGTACACGATACCGATTACACCAAGAGCCACGAAGAACCACGCATAGTGCTCAGCCGCTTCTGGAAACAATGGAATCACCCAGCGTAAGTAACAGAAAGTACCCATTTTTAACATCACGCCCGCTAACACGACAGAGCCTGGTGTTGGCGCCTCAACGTGGGCATCCGGTAACCAGGTATGAAGCGGGAAAAGCGGAACTTTGATTGCAAATGCTAAAGCAAACGCAAAGAAAAGTAAGGTTTGAGCCGTGAAAAATTCACCGACCACAAATGGGATTTGTAATTTGTAGAAATCAAGTAAGCTTGCCGAAATTGACCCGCCCGTTACTTCCGGTGTTAAGCGCATTAGAAAGATAATCGCTAATAACATTAATACCGAACCCGCCATGGTGTAGATGAAAAACTTGATTGTGGCGTAAATTCTGCGGGCACCGCCCCAGATACCAACAATAAAATACATCGGAACCAGCGATAATTCCCAGAATACGTAGAATAAAACCGCATCCATCGCCAAAAAAGATCCCATCATTGCTGTTTGTAAAACAAAAAGGGCAACGTGAAAGCCTTTAACTCTGTCAGCAATCGAAGTCCAAGAGCCCAGGATAATGATCGGGGTTAAGAACGTCGTCAGCATAATTAACATTAAGCTGATACCGTCAATGCCGATAAAGTACGAAATCCCGAAGCGCGGAACCCATGAATACTGTTCAGCCATTTGTAGGGCTGCTGAATTCATATCGAAGTTTCTTAAGATCGCAAACGACGCTAAAAATTCAATTAACGAAAAACCTAAAGCCAGGTGGCGAATTGTGCTTTTTTGTGGCCATAAAGCCAGGATAGCCGCAAAAACCAGTGGTAAAAATAAAACAACCGATAACAACATTTATTACCTCATCAACACAAATGTTAAAACAACAACGACACCTAATCCGATGTACATTGCGTATTGTTGCATGTTTCCAGTTTGGAACGAGCGGGCTAACGAGCCGGCCCCTTTAGTCAAATCGCTTACCAGATGTGTTGTTTTATCGATAAAGTTTACATCGATATACATCCATAGATTTTGTGACTGCTTGACCAACGGATTGATAATCGCAGCGAAGTACGCTTCATCAACGAAGTATTTGTTGTTAACAACGTTGTAAACCGGACCCATCGTTTTAGCGATTTGTTCATTGGTGTTTTTACCATTGGTGTAAATACGGTAAGCAGAAAACGCAGAGATAAATACTAACGTTAACGACATGGCCATTAAGCCCCACTCTTCAGAAGCCGTGTGCGGAGCCGCAGTTTCAGGAAGAGTTTTGATAACCGGAGCCAACCACTCAGCCCAGAAATTCGGGATGTGGCCCAAGTATTCGCCGATTAAATGCGGCACTCCGATAAAACCACCGATCACCGACAAAATCGCCAACACGATTAATGGAATCGTCATGATGGCCGGAGACTCGTGAGGGTGAACATCTTTAGGTACACGCGACTTGCCCCAGAAAGTTAATGCCATTAGGCGAGTCATGTAGAACGCTGTTAATACGGCACCCACAACACCCGCGATCCATAAAACGATGCTTCCGCGCGGTGATGCGTATGATTGCCACAGAATTTCATCTTTAGAAAAGAAACCCGAAAACAACGGAAAGCCGATAATCGCAAGCCATCCCATTAAGAAAGTAAAGTGGGTGATTGGTAAATATTTTTTAAGTCCACCCATTTTGCGAATATCTTGTTCTTCGTGCATTGCATGGATTACAGAGCCAGAGCCTAAGAACATTAACGCTTTAAAGAAAGCGTGAGTCATTAAGTGCATCATGCCCGGGCCGAATGCGCCAACACCAACGGCTAAGAACATATAACCAAGTTGTGACACCGTTGAGTAAGCCAATACTTTTTTGATATCAAACTGAGTTAAACCAATCGTTGCTGCCATAACTGCCGTGACCGCGCCGGTAATAGCTACAACCATCATTGTGTTTGGCGCAGCTACGAACATCGGATTAAGACGAACGATCATATAGACACCGGCAGTTACCATCGTTGCCGCATGGATTAACGCAGAAACCGGAGTCGGACCAGCCATCGCATCAGGTAACCATACATATAGAGGAACCTGAGCTGACTTTCCCGTCGCCCCGATAAATAACATTAATGTACCAAGCGTCGCAGCCCCTAACCAGCTGGCTTCAACAGTTGTTGGCGCCAAAGCGTTTAGTTCAAACATGTTTAAAGTGCCGAACGAGAAGAATAAAATAAACATACCGATAATGAAGGCCGCATCACCGATACGATTCGTGATAAACGCTTTCATGCCGGCTGCCGCTTTGGCCGCATCAGAAAACCAGAAACCGATGAGCAAGTAAGAGCAAAGACCTACGCCCTCCCAGCCTACGAACATTGTTAATAATGAGTCTCCCAACACCAGGATTAACATGTTGAACACGAAAAGATTTAGATAGGCGAAGTACTTTGTTACACCCTTATCGTGGTGCATGTAACCAATTGAGAATAAGTGGATCAACGAACCTACGCCCGTGATGATCAGGATCATAATCGACGAGATCTGATCAACGACAAAGCCGGCGTTAACTTTAAAACCGCCAACCGCAATCCATTCAAAAAAGTTAGCTGTAAAACGTCTTTGATCAACCGGGGCTGCGATTAAGTCCATCATCAACATCACTGAACAGATGAAAGAGATAAAAACTGCGCCGGTTGCGATCGAACCCGCCAACACGTAGTTTTGCGAACGATATCGAAGACCGTTTAAAAGAAACCCCACAAAAGGGCTTAGTAATAATATTGCAATCAATGCTTGGTGACTCATCTCTAATTACCCTTTCAAGTGCTCGAAGAATCTGATGTTAACTTCTTTAAAGCGTTTAAAGATCGATACCGCCAACGCTAAACCAACCGCCGCCTCAGCTGCGGCAATTGTCATAACGAAGAAAACCATGATCTGGCCTTCGATGTTGTTGTTGTATTTCGAGAACGCCACAAAACTGATGTTAACTGCGTTGAGCATTAACTCAATCGACATTAATAGTACGATTAAGTTACGGCGCAGAAGTACTCCGGCCATGCCCATCGAAAATAATACAGCCGAAAGAACTAAGTAGTGCTCAAGGCCGATAGTTGTGAAGATATTAGTCTCTGGCATGTGTGCCCCCTCTGCTGCGTGATAACGCCACAGTTCCAACTGCAATTACTAAAAGAACTACGCCCAAAGCTTCAAAGCCAAAAACGTTTTGTAAGAATAGGTTTTGTGCAAGCGCCATCGTGTTGTCGCCGTAAGTTTTTGCCGTTGCCTCTGCTGTTTTAGAAACTTCGATAACTTTAGTTCCTAAAGTGATCGCGCCAACAATTAAGCCCGCCAAAATACCGACTGAAGCGATTTTTATCGCGCCTGTGATTTTACCGCGGGTAAACGCCTGAATTTCGTGTTTTAAGTCGAATAACATCAGAACCATGACGAATAAGACCATCACGGCGCCGGCGTAAACGATCAACTGAACACCCGCTAAGAAATACGCGCCAAGTGTTACAAATAGCGCTGCTACGCCGACCATCGTCATCGCTAACGAAAGCGCTGAATAGATCGGGTTAGACATAAGAACAACAGAAAGACCCGCTAAGATCGTAACTGCTGCTAAAAACCAGAATAAAATTGCATCTGTCATTACTACTCCCTAGAACGCAAATTGCGCCGCTGCGAAAATGACGATTGAAGTTAAGATTGTGTTTGCTAACGCCCAAGGAAGCATGGTTTTCCAGCCCAGCTCCATTAATTGGTCGTATCTAAAACGTGGTAAGGTCCAACGAACATGGATAAAGATCCAAAGTAAGATTAAAAACTTCACGTTGTAAGATAAAAAGTGAACCACCGTATTTAAGATATTCGCCGTAGCAGCCGAGCCTGTCAGGCCAGTTAACCACGCATGAATGCCTTCTACGGTTGTGAATGGAATGTTGTACCCGCCCAGGAAGAACGTCGCAAACAAGCCAGACGCGATCATCATGTGACCGTATTCGCCGATGAAAAACATTAACATTTTAAAGCCGCCGTATTCAGTGTGAAAGCCGGCTACAAGCTCTGCTTCGCCTTCTGCTAAGTCGAACGGTAAACGGTTTGACTCAGCAAACGCTGCCGCAAAGAAAATCAGTGCGCCAAGCGGCTGATAAAAAATGCCCCAGTTCGGAAGCGGCAAAGTCGCTGTGTGGCCAAAGCCATTAAATGTTAATAAACCCTGCTGAGCTGCGATCATTTCCGATAAGTTGAATGTGCCATAAGTCATGATCACGCCAACGATTGAAAGACCTAATGCTAATTCGTAAGAAACGATCTGAGCTGCCGCACGCATCGCGCCCATTAGGGCAAACTTAGAACCAGAGCCCCAGCCTGCCATCAAGATGGTGTACGCGGCTAAAGACGAAACGCCCAGGATAAAAACGATACCAACGTTGATTTCAAAACCCTGAATTAAAAATTTTGAATCACCGATAATCAGCGGAGTCGACATCGGAATAGCCATGTAAGCAATTGATGCCGGGATTAACGCAAAGATCGGTGCGGCGTAAAATAAATATTTGTTACCTTTATCCGGTACGAAATCTTCTTTCGTTAAGAATTTTACCGCATCGGCCAAAAGCTGTAATAAACCCAAAGGTCCGATACGGTTCGGGCCGAAACGATTTTGAATGAAAGCCGAACCGCGACGCTCAACCCAAACCAAAATCGGAACAAGCTGAACCATCATTAAGAAAACCAAAACAGTTTTCACTAAGTTGATTGTAATTTCAAAAGGAGTACTTCCCATATCTAACATAAATCAGTTTCCTTTTCCTAGTCCCACTCAAGAGCTTTAGATTTGATTTCCCACCAAAGACCGAAGATGAAGATCGCTAAGAAAATCGCCATCGATCCAAAAACAAAAGGGCCGGCACCTGAAGCGATAAACTCTTTAAAGCCCACTGCCCACGGATACATGAAGATGATCTCAATATCGAAAAGAATAAACAGGATCGCCGTTAAATAGAATTTAACAGAAATTTTAGTATCCTTTTTTTCTTGTTCTGGAATACCACACTCATAGATTTCCATTTTAGCTGCGCTTGTACGTTTT
The DNA here is from genome assembly GCF_056175625.1 of Bdellovibrio sp. SBM16. Classification (NCBI taxonomy): domain Bacteria; kingdom Pseudomonadati; phylum Bdellovibrionota; class Bdellovibrionia; order Bdellovibrionales; family Pseudobdellovibrionaceae; genus Bdellovibrio; species Bdellovibrio sp. SBM16. The sequence continues at coordinate 76,967 of NZ_JBJKJG010000004.1, forward strand.
GCGCGGCCGCCCGTCCAGCGTGCTAGGTAAATTAAAATTACCCCAAACACCGCGATAAAAAGCGTGATAAAAATGATCCCACCTAAAGGCATCTTGCCTCCTTGTCGTTTTTGTTTTTTTACGTAATAGTTTTAACTACTTAGTTATACAAAGCGTTCACTTAAAAACCAAATGAAAATTCACGTCTGAATTGAGCTGAAAATCCACCTAAACATTGTTTGTCTTGTCCGCTTTTCTCGAGTGACGAAAGAATATTTTTTTGGCAACATCTGAACTCTTTGAAATATAATTATGATGCATATTTAGGAATCGTTAGTTCATGAGTAGTCAGTATCCGCTGCGTTTGGAAGAAATTCTTCTTCGCGCGGCCAACAAAAAGAAAGAGTTATTCAATGTGGTTGGTTCGCAATCAACCGCAGGCATTTCTTTTTTGTTGTCGCAACATTTCGCTTCTAATTTCAATGGCTTACCGACGCTTGTCGTAGTTTCCAGTTTGGAAGAAGCCGAGCTGGTTGCCAAACAAATGAGCTTTTTTTCTAACGAATTTCACTGTCATATCTTAAAACATTTCGATGTACAGCCGTATTCAGGGCTCTACCCATCGCCATCGGTTTCATGGGACCGCTCTAAATTTTTATATTGGGCCAACCAGCCAAACGCTGAAAAAAACAACATTTTTATCGCGCCGATCTCAGCCCTGCAACAGAAGTCAGCTCCTTACAGTGCCTTCTTAAAAAGATGTCGTGCCATTAAATCCGGCGACGAACTGCCTTCAAACTTGGCCGAATACTTTCATGACCTGGGCTACCAACCGGCTCCGGTTGTTGAAGATCGTGGTCAGTATTCAATCCGCGGAGGTATCGTCGATATTTTTTCCGTGGCCGAAGAAAAACCGGTGCGCCTTGAATTGTTCGGTGATCAGGTTGAAACCCTAAGATATTTTTCTAATATTTCGCAACTTAGTGAAAACGAAACTCGCGTTCTAAACTTGGCTCCGGTATTTGAATATGAATTAACCGATGATAACTTAGAAGCAGTCGTTAAAAAATTTCGCAAACAACTTGGCGACCGTCCGGTGGCCCACGCCGAGCGCGATGAGTTGTTGCGTGAATTAACCCAGAAAACTTTATTTCCGGGTGCTGAGTACCTATTGCCTTACAGTTACGACAGCTTAACATCACCGCTGGATCATTTTTCTTCAGCTTTAAATGTTATTGTAGTTGATCCGGTCGAGGTGGCCCGCAGAGCCGACGAATTTTACCAGGAAGTCGTTGCCGATTACCGCGCGGCTGAAACGACGTTATTTAAGCCCGAGATCGATGAGCTCTATTTTTCTTATGACAAAGTTACATTTCCCGAAGGCTCGCAAACAATCCAGTTTTCAAACCTGGCGTTTTTAACCGAAGAATCGCTGACAGAAGAGCGCATTGAATATAAATCAAGCCCTCTGACTGAGTTTACCCAGCTTGCCTACAATAAAACACCGGGCTCAACAGAATGGGTTTCTGCAGCCGCGCCAAAATTACAGACCTGGCGCAAAGATAAATACAAAATATTTATTTCTTTCAAAAATCAAACCCAGCTTGATCGCCTGAAAAACCTGTTAGACCGGCTGGAAGTCGGTTTTGAAGTAGCTCCCGCATCAGGTCCGGCAAGTTATGACTGGGATAAATGGCTATCTTTTCTTGATCAGGCCAATCAGCCCGCAGTATTGATCCCGCGTGACCTGGGCGAAACTGTTTTGCTCCATGAAGAACAGATTATTTTCTTGCGCGCTGATGATTTTTTCGGTCGCAAGCAGCGGACTTCGGCACAAAGCTCATATGAGGAGTTTTCTAAGAATGCCAAACGTTTAAGTTTCGGTGATCTTAAACCTAACGACCTCGTCGTGCACGTTAAACATGGTATCGGTGTTTATGAAGGTTTAAAAATCATGAATGTCGGCGGTATCGAGTCTGAGTTTATTCAGGTGGCCTACAAGGACAAAGACAAGCTCTATCTTCCGGTTTATCGGGTCGGCCAGCTGCAGAAATTTTCCGGCGCAGCTCAAACGACTATTCTCGACAAGCTCGGCGGCCCGGGCTGGGAAAAAACCAAAACCAAAGTTAAAAAACATCTGCGCGATATTGCGGCCGAACTTTTACAGCTCTATGCCAAACGCGCCGAAATCACCCGCAGCCCGTTAACATTAGATGAAATCAAATACGGCCAGTTCGAGCGCGCATTTCCGTATGATGAGACCAACGATCAGTTGCGCGCGATCACTGAAATCCAAAAAGATTTTCATTCAGACCACCCGATGGACCGCTTGGTGTGTGGTGATGTGGGTTTTGGTAAAACCGAAGTTTCAATGCGCGCAGCTTTCCAGGCCGTGGCCAACAAAAAACAAGTGGCCGTGCTTGCGCCAACCACCGTTTTAACATTTCAGCATTTAGAAACTTTTAAAAAGCGTTTTGCCGGATTTAATTACGAGATCAGATCGCTAAACCGCTTTGTTTCGACTGCAGATCAAAAGAAAACCCTGGCTGAACTAAAAGACGGTAAGGTCGATATCTTGATCGGCACCCATCGTTTATTAAGTAAAGATGTGGTTTTTAAAGATTTGGGTTTATTAATTATCGATGAAGAGCAAAAATTCGGCGTTCTCCACAAAGAAAAAGTTAAAAAACTTAAAACCAATGTCGACACTTTGACATTATCTGCAACACCGATCCCAAGAACTCTGAACATGAGTTTTACCGGCGTGCGCGATCTTTCGATTATCAATACACCGCCGGTCGACCGCTTGCCGACCAGAACATTTGTGTCAAAATTTGATACCGAACTAATCCGCAAGGGCATCGCGGCCGAAATCGCCCGCGGCGGACAGGTTTATTTTATTCATAACCGCGTGCAAAGTATTTATGGCATCGCCGATGAGCTGCGACAAATTGTTCCTGACGCCAGAATGAAAGTCGCCCACGGACAAATGGACGAAGAAGAACTTGAAGCTGCAATGCTTGCGTTTTTTAACCACGAAATAGATGTTCTGATCTGTACCGCCATCGTTGAATCCGGCATGGATGTGCCGCGCGCCAATACCATGTTTATCGATCAGGCCCACATGTTCGGGTTATCACAACTGTATCAGCTGCGTGGTCGCGTCGGCCGCAGCAAGGCCCGTGCTTACTGCTATCTATTAATGCCAAAAGACAAACGTTTGGAAAAAGATGCGCAGGAGCGCTTGAAGATCATCCAGGATAATTCGGCTTTAGGTTCTGGAATCAAGATTGCGCAGTACGATTTAGAATTGCGTGGTGCCGGCAATATCTTAGGCGATGATCAGTCAGGACATGTTAATTCGGTGGGCTATGAAATGTACATGGATCTGCTCAACGAGGCGCTGGCAGAAGCCAAAGGCGAATCAACACCGGATCAGGAATTAGATCCGGAGATTAATCTGCGAATTCCTGCTCTTATTCCTGATGTGTACATCAAAGATATCCGTATTCGCTTAAGTTATTACAAAGCATTAGCTGATATTAAATCACAAGAAGATTTAGATCAGATCGAAAACGAGCTAAAGGATCAGTTTGGCGAATTACCTGAACCTGTGGTTAATCTCATGGGACTTATGCTGATCCGCCGCCAGTGCAAAAACTTAGGGGTGCGTGATATCAGCGCCGGATTAAAAAATATTTCTCTGGTGTTTACCGAGCAGACCAAACTAAAACCACAAACCGCGATTCAGCTTGCTATGCGCGAAAATAAAAAATACTCGATCACACCGGATCAGCGTTTGAATGTTCGCATGAATAATATCACCTGGTCGGGTGTTTACGAAGAACTGCAATATCTATTAAGTTTGGTGTAAGTAGTTATTCCGGATAAACAATCTGGATGTCGGCCAGACGGTCTTTTTTGGATTTCTTAATGCGCGCTTTTTTTCCTGCTTTAACAGTGACCTGCTTTTGTTCATCAAACACGTAATCTGCTGCCGCCACGTTTTCTTCTTTAGTCTGAACATTTTTGCGGCTCTTTTTTAATTTGATAAGGCGCACTTTCACAGCACCTTTATCTACCGCAATATTTTCGCTGCTATAGTCTTCGCCGTTAAGCTCGGCAATAGCCTGATTTAAATCGACATTATATTTTGTTCCGACTGGTATGATTCCCACATTCGGCGTAACTACTTCAAACACATCATTGCTGCTGGTTTTACATTGCTGCTCGCGCCCCAGGTGGTCAGAAGTATACTGCGCGCTACCGCTTGTTTGCGCAAAGCTAACAGAACATATTTTTTGTTCGTCAGATTTATTCATTTGCACCACAGTTAATGAAGTCTGTGGCTGCATTTCGATAATCTGACCGGTCGATGGCAGAATAATTTTGGCGGCTCCGGATTTGGCGACAATAGTCATGCCGGCCGCTAGTGTCAGGTTACTGTCGATTTTAACTTCTTCGCCATTTTCGTTGGTTATCAACAGCGATCCCGCCCCAGAGATTATGGCTCTTGGTAAAGACTTATCGGCAGGCGCTTGGCTTTGTTCGGCAATCGCACGCAACAGCTCATCAGATGCCGGTGAGCGCAAGCCACAGGCAAACACATCTTGTACAGAGATCAGTAAAAAAGCTGCCAACACATAAATTCGCATTTATACCTTTTAGAACTCGAGCTTAAGTCCCAGGCCAAGGCCCGAACTAGATAAATTGGCCTCACCATCGTCTGAGCCCAGCGCTCCAACCAATGGGTCTGGCTCTGCGTAAGCAGAATAGCTCGTGTAGAAAATATCTAAGTATGTATTTTCAAGGCCCGATGAGCGCAAACCTTCGGCCGTTGTCGTGGGATCAATCCAGTTTTCGATCCAGTTGAGTTGCACTAGCATACCAACCTTAAAGTGCGCATTAGGCTTGGTAATTAGTGTTTCAAATACATTTTCTGTTCCGGTGTAACTGTTTTCTTCCCAGTCAATCTGATGAATCCCGCCCTGTGCGTACGGCACAATCCATGGTTCAGACATTAAGTTGTCTAAGGCAAAATTTAAGCCGAGCTTGGTAATTTTAACGCTCACGCCATCGAGATTTTGTTCTTCATTGGCATAAGTTCCCATTCCGTAGCCAAACAGACCAGAAAGCGAGCCCAAAGAAAAATTATACTTTACGCCGATTTCAGCTCCGATGACCGGGATATCTTCGCCGCCAGAAATTTCTTCGTAGGTTCTGTTTTGAATAACTGAAACATGTTCTGCCGGAAAATAGCGTTCATAATTCACCGAAAACAACGCACCAAAATCTTTGCGGCGTTCTTTATACGGCTCTGTTAAATCCTGTTTGCTCTCAACAATAATTTCATTATCTGCCAGTGGCTCGGAATAATCCTGCGCCAACGCAAAAGAGCTTACGCTTGAAACGGCAACAAGAAGACATGCTTTTAAGAGTGAATTCATAGCTATTTCATTCTAGCTTTATTCTCTGCAGCCTGTTGATCGTTTGTTTAGAATATCCAGAATTTCACTTAAAATGAAGACGAAGGTTTTAGGACTTTTGTCTATCCTGCCAATGTCAAACTTTTAGACGCTGACTTTAGCTGTCTCATTGTAAATCGCTTATACGAATTTTAGCTGTTATCTCGCATATAGACGACTATGGCTGGAACGAATGTCGCAAACCATTCTGCAGTAACGAGGAGACGTCGTATGCTTGCCCCTTCTTCAAAATTAAAATTATTTTTTGCGGCTTTTATTTCTTCGCAACTTTTAGTTTCTGCGGCGATTGCAGCTTCTGACGATATCATGATCAGCGCTGTCGGCGATGTGATGATGGGCACAAACTATCCCGACGAGAGCATGTTGCCCCCGAATGATGGTTTGGGATTATTCGACCCGGCCAAACAATGGATTCAGGCTGCTGATGTGCGTTTCGCAAATTTAGAAGGAACCTTGTTCGACGGCGACCCACAACCCGACGGTAAAAGACCGGGTCCGAACCGTTATCTGTTTAAGACTCCAACCGTTATGGGTCAGCGCCTAGTCGACGCTGGCTTTAATGTGATTTCACTGGCCAATAATCACGTCAAAGATTTCGGCCAGGCAGGAATTCAGTCTACCAAATCAACCTTGGCTACATTAGGTTTGCAGTATTCATCTAAGGCCGGTGAAGTTGCCTTGCTTTCGGCAAAGGGCCACAAGATCGCATTAATCGCCACAGATTTTTACGCCGGCAAACGCAGTATCACTAACCCGCTTCCGGTGTATGAAGAAATTCGCAAACTAAAAAACGAAGGATATATTGTTTTGATTTCTTCGCACGTGGGCGGCGAAGGATCCACGAAGGTTTCGCTTGAAGGCACAGAAATGTATCTTGGTGAAAACCGCGGAGATTCGGTGAAGTTTGCCCGCACAGCTATTGATGCAGGTGCAGATTCTATCATTATGCATGGCCCACACGTTCCTCGCGCTATCGAGCTCTATAAAAAGAAATTAATTATCTACAGCTTAGGTAATTTTTTAACTGGCCGGGGCATCAGTACGAACGGCATCTCTGGACAAGCGCCGCTGATTCGCTATCAGATCAATGCCAAGGGCGAATTTGTCGGTGGTCAGATTATTTCGTTCATCCAGCATAAGGGTCCACACCGTATTGAGATTGACAAAAAGGCCGGTGCCTTAGTTACGATCTACAATATGACTCAGCAGCAATTTGGCGGTGGTGGAATCAGTTTTTCAAAAAACGGCATCATCGCTCCGGCAGATAAAAATAGCGGTTTTCTGCCGTAGTTAAAAGGCCGACCGGCCCTTGTTCGCTGCCGAGATATCACTTCAGGCACAAAAAAACCAAGGCTTTTGACCTTGGTTTTTTCTTTTTAGAATTTAAAGTCTTAATTTAGTGGTGACGAATGTTTTCGTTTACTAAGTTAATGCCTTCTTGAGCTTTTTTAACTTCTTTTAAAGTCTCTTCGAACTGAGCATCAGTTAAAGATTCTTTGGTCAGTTTAGCATTTGCTTCAGCAACTTTGGCCTTAGCAGCCTCTTCAGAGATCTCTTCTTTTAGCTGAATTGATTCTGTCAGGATGTTTACGCCTTCAGGATTTACTTCGCAGTATCCAGAGCTGATAACGGCTTTAAACACCGAACCAGTTTCTTTCACTTTGAATTTTAAAATCCCAGTGCCAAGGTTAGCAATCATCGGAACGTGACCAGGTAAGATATCTACCTCACCTGACCAAATCGGGATAACGGCTTCTGTGATCTCTTGATCAACAACAACCTTTTTCTCTGGAGTTAATAAGTTTAATTTAAACATATTAGCCTGCCGCTAATTTTTTAGCTTTTTCAACTGCTTCGTCGATAGTTCCAACCATGTAGAAAGCTTGTTCTGGTAAAGCATCGTGTTTACCGTCTAAGATTTCACGGAAAGAACGAACAGTATCTTTAATATCTACGTATTTACCAGCTAAGTTTGTAAATTGCTCAGCAACGAAGAATGGTTGTGCTAAGAAACGTTGTACACGGCGTGCGCGGTGAACAACTAATTTATCTTCTTCAGATAACTCATCCATACCTAAGATGGCGATGATATCTTGTAGCTCTTTATAACGTTGTAATAACGCCTGAACGTCACGTGCTGTTTTATAGTGCGCTTCGCCCACAACCAAAGGATCTAAGATACGAGAAGTCGACGTTAACGGGTGAACCGCTGGGAAGATCGCTTGCGCCGCGATATCACGGTCTAAGTTTGTCGTCGCATCTAAGTGAGTAAATGTTGTTGCTGGAGCTGGATCCGTATAGTCATCGGCTGGTACGTATACCGCTTGTACTGACGTGATCGAACCGTTTTTAGTTGAAGTAATACGTTCCTGCATCGCACCCATTTCAGATGCTAAGTTTGGCTGGTAACCTACGGCAGAAGGGATACGGCCTAGTAACGCCGAAACTTCCGCACCCGCTTGAGTGAAACGGAAAATATTATCTACGAAGAAAAGAACGTCTTGTTTTTCAACATCACGGAAATATTCAGCGATTGTTAAACCAGTTAAAGCAACGCGGGCGCGCGCTCCAGGAGGTTCATTCATTTGACCGAACACAAGCGCTGTTTTTTCGATAACGCCTGATTCTTTCATTTCCATCCATAAGTCATTACCTTCACGAGTACGCTCACCTACGCCGGCGAATACAGAGAAACCACCGTGCTCAGTCGCGATGTTACGGATTAATTCTTGGATAAGAACTGTTTTACCAACGCCGGCACCACCGAATAAACCGATTTTACCACCTTTTACGTAAGGAGCTAATAAGTCTACGACTTTGATACCAGTCATTAACATCTCAGCAGAAGTTGCTTGGTCTTCGAACTTCGGAGCCGCTCTGTGAATTGGCCATTGTTCTTTTGCAGTTACAGGACCAGCTTCGTCGATTGGTTCACCAACTACGTTGATGATACGGCCTAATACTTCGCGGCCTACAGGAGCTGTGATCATGTTACCCGTGTATTGTACTTCTGCGCCACGAACTAAACCTTCAGTAGAGTCCATAGAGATTGTACGCACAGTGTTGTCACCTAAGTGCTGAGCTGTTTCTAATACTAAGTTGAATGCTTTATCAGAGATGAATTTGTTTGTTACGCGTAATGCGCCGTTGATTGGTGGTAGTTCTGCGCCGTCAAATTCAACGTCAACAACCGCTCCCGTAACCTGTTTAACTTTACCTTTAATCATATTTATTTCCTCTTTAAATTTATACTTTCAAAAATTATTTAAGTGCTTCCGCACCAGATACGATCTCAGTTAACTCTGTAGTGATCTTTTCTTGACGAGCTTTGTTGTACGTCAGAGTTAATTTGTTAATCATCTCTTTTGCATTGTTAGTTGCGTTTTCCATCGCCGACATACGAGCACCATGCTCAGACGCGACCGATTCAGACATGGCTCTGTAAACCGATAAGTTAAAGTGCTTTTTCAAAAGCTCTCCAACGATCGCTTCCGGAGACGGATCAAAAACGATGTCTTTAGAAAACTGGCTGCCCTCTGCATCAAAAGAAGTTGCTTCAACCTCGATTGGTAACATTTTTTCAGCCACAACGACTTGAGAGATCGCTGATTTAAATTCGTTATAAACTAATCGAATTTCATCGTAGCTACCATCTAAGTAATGCGTGATTAATTTGTCAGCGACACCTTTTGCTAAATCGTAAGAAATATCTTTATCTAACTTTAAGAAAGTTTGAACAGATTTAACTCCACGTTTTGCGAAGTAGTCGTCACCGCGTTTACCGATAAAGATAAAATCTAATTTTTCTAAACCGGCTGATTGCTCAGTACGGTATTTATCGACGAACTTGATAATATTAGTATTAAAACCACCACAAAGGCCGCGATCAGAAGTTAATACAACTAAAAGAACCTTTTTTACAGAGTCTTTTGCCGTCATTAACGGATGCGCCACTTTCTGAGTTGCCGTAATGTTGGCGATAACTTTTTTCAAAGTTACCGCATACGGTCTCATATTTGTGATGTTGTGTTGCGCACGACGCAGTTTCGCCGCAGATACCAGCTTCATCGCTTTCGTGATTTGCTGAGTATTCTTCGTCGAATCAATTCGCATGCGAATGTCTTTTAAACTTGCCATTCTATCTTCCTAATTACTTAGTAGCTTGGAATACAGCTTTAAATTCGTTAAGAGCGTTCAATAACTCTTTTTTCGTATCATCAGAGATCGCTTTTTTCGCAACGATGTCTGGCAAGATAGAAGAGTATTTTTGTTTTAAGAATTCGATCATTTCTTTTTCGTAACGTTTAACGTCAGTCTCAGGAATTACATCCACGAAACCGTTACCCGCAGCAAAAATCATCGCAGTTTGTTCTTCAACTTTAACTGGTTGATATTGACCTTGTTTTAAAACTTCAACTAAACGGCGACCACGAGCTAATTGGTTTTGTGATGCTTTATCTAAGTCAGATGCGAAAGCCGCGAAAGCCTCTAGTGCGCGGAACTGAGCTAATTCTAATTTCATAGAACCGGCAACTTGTTTCATCGCTTTAATCTGAGCCGCACCACCAACACGTGATACTGATTTACCTACAGAGATAGCCGGACGGATACCTTTATAGAATAAATCTGATTCTAAGAAGATCTGACCATCAGTGATCGAGATAACGTTTGTTGGGATGTAGGCAGAGATATCGCCCGCTTGTGTTTCGATCATCGGTAACGCTGTTAATGAACCAGCACCAACTGCGTCAGAAACTTTAGCTGCGCGCTCTAATAAACGGCTGTGTAAATAGAATACGTCGCCTGGGTAGGCTTCACGTCCAGGAGGACGACGTAATAATAATGACATTTGACGGTACGCCTGAGCTTGTTTCGTTAAGTCATCGTAGATGATTAGGGCGTGTTTGCCAGAATCACGGAAGTATTCAGCCATCGCAGTACCAGAGTAAGCTGATAAGAACTGCATCGGAGCTGGATCAGAAGCTGAAGCTGTGATTACAGTTGTGTAATCCATTGCGCCTGCTTGACGTAATTTTTCAACAACTAATGATACTGTAGATTGCTTTTGACCGATCGCTACGTAGAAGCAGTGAACGCCTTGGCCTTTTTGATTGATGATTGTATCGATAGCGATAGTTGTTTTACCAGTTTGACGGTCACCGATGATTAACTCACGTTGACCACGTCCAATTGGTACTAAGGCATCAATAGCTTTGATACCAGTTTGAAGCGGCTCGTGAACCGATTTACGGTAAACGATACCCGGAGCTTTTAATTCAACGATACGGGTTTCTTTAGCATTAAGAGGACCTTTGCCATCTACAGGGTTACCTAAAGCGTCAACTACGCGGCCTAATAACTCGGGACCAACGGGAACAGAAACGATTTGTTTAGTTCTTTTAACAGTATCGCCTTCTTTAATCTGACGGTCTTCGCCGAAGATAACCACACCCACTTGAGATGCTTCTAAGTTTAACGCCATACCTTTAACGCCTGATGCGAATTCAACTAACTCGCCGGCCATTACGTTTTCTAAACCATAAACGCGGGCAACACCGTCACCAACAGAAAGAACGCTTCCTGCTTCGGCAACTTCAACCGTCTTGTTATATTTAGAGATTTGTTCCTTTAAAATACGGCCAATTTCATCGGCTCTGATTTGTGTTTCCATGAATTATAGTCCTCTCTTAATTAAATCATCTTTTAAAATTTTTAAATGGGCTTGAGCTGAATCATCCATTGTCCAGCCGGCAACTTCAACTTTGAAGCCCGCCACTAGATTAGGATTTTTTTCGAAAGCAAGCTCAACTTTTTTACCTAAAGCTTTTGAAGCCGTTGCCTCTACTTGTTTTAAGAAATCTGCTGAAACTTCTTGAGCGGCAAATAATTTACCTTTTGTAATGCCAGCGCTTGCTTGCACTAAAGAGCTAAACTCTTTGGCGATGTCTTTTAATAAAGCCACGCGCTCGTTTTGAACCAAAGTAAGGATAAAGTTAAATGCCTCTGCAGTTACTTTTCCCTCTAGCGCAGCTTTTGCTACTGTTAGTTTGTTTTCTGCTGTATTGAACGGGCTTTGAAAAAACGCAACAACATCAGAAGTGAAAGCTTTTGCCACTTCGTTTAATTGTTGGCCCACATCGCCCGCAGAACCCTTTGCGTAAGTCACGTCAAACAGTGACTTCGCGTATTTTGTTACGACGTTGTTCGAACTCATGCTTTCACCTGTCCTAAATCTTGTAAAAATCCAGATTCAGATTTTTTTGTGATCGCATCAGCAGAAGCCTTAATGCCCTGCTCTGTGATCGCCATTGATTGAGAAATAATTTTTTCGCGGATAAGCGCTTTGGCCTTCAACACCTCAGCAGAGATAATCAATGAAGTGTCGTCTACGATTTTTTTACCTTGAGCCTGAGAGTCAGCCACGATTTTTTCAGCGGCAATGATTGCTTCTTTTTCTGCTTTAGCAATTGAAGAGGCTTCATTTTTTTCAAGTTCAGCAAGGCGGGTTTTGATATCTTTTAATTCTGCTTCTGCCAATTTTAACGCTGCTTCAGTTTTTTGTGCTTCTTCTAAGAATGAAGCCTGGCGCGCCTGAAAAGCCGCCGGAATAGATTTTCTTAACATGAAAATCAGTGCCGCAAACAAAATACCTACATTGATTGCTTGGTTACGAATAGCTTCCCATGGAATGTGGTTCACGTCGTGGTCACCACCGCCGCCGGCCGCAACTGCAAAAACTGATAATAATAGTGTTGCTGAGATTAATAATGATTTCATTCTTATAACCCCTGCTCGAATTTAGTTGTTAACGTTTGCGCGATGTCTTGAGAGATTTTTGCAATCTCTGCATCGGCGGCTTTCATCTGGTCATCGATATTTTTACGTGCGCTAGAAGCTGCTTGATCGGCTTGAATTTTTGCTTGCGCCAAGATGTCTGCAGATTTTTTTAACGCTTTATTTTTTTCTGCATCATAGATGTCGCGAATTTTATTATTCACTTCGCGAGCTTTCGTTTGATAAACCAACTGAAGGTTTTTTGCCTCTGCTGCTGCGTCTTTTGCAACCGCATCTGCACCTTTTGTTTTTTGAAAACGTTTGTCTGCAGCTTTGAAATAAGGATTGTAAACAACAATCGTTAAAAACGAAATTGCCACAATAAAAATAACAAGCTGATAGTACACCGTGTAGTTGGCGTGAAGTTGGACCAAGATCTGCGTAACGATCTCACCAATTTTCGTGAAAATTTCCATAGTTATCCTTTATGTATTTCTTAAGAAACACCATGGGATAGCATTTTATTGATTTTAAGGTCAAGATCTAAGAGCCAACAGGATTTTTACAGGGCAAGTTGAAAATTAAATAGCTTCCGCTTTAAAAATTCGCATTCTAAAGCGGTGGCAGATTTGTGGCAGTTTTAGGTCTTCGGAATGTACGAAGCTCCCTCAAAAACCACACCCTCTTCGATTTTAAGACTAGGCGCGGTCACGGTGCCTCTAAAATGGGCTGGTGGCAACATAATCACTTTGGTGTGGGCGGTAATATTGCCTTCAAAAGTGCCTTTTACGGTAATGCTGCCAACTTCAACATCGGCTTTAACAAAGCCGGTTTCAGTGATAATTAATTCATCACGCGAAAATATTTCGCCATTGAACTGGCCTGATATTTTCGCGGTTCCGCTGAACGACATACGCCCTTCGATGGCGCAGCCTTCTTCAACTATTGCTGATATCGAAAGTTGATCCATTATTCGGTTAATCTCTCGTAGATACTGTTAAGTTGTTCGTCCGAGTAGAAGTGAATTGTTAGCTCGCCCTTACCCTTTTTATAGTTAATCGTTGTTTTTGTGCCGATCACTTTTTGCACTTGCTGGGCTAGTTGCTGGGCAAGCTTTTCTGGCATATCCATTTCTTTAATCTGAGCTTCAGAATTCTCTTCATTATGCCCACCGGATTTTACCATCTGCTCCAGGGCGCGAACCGATAGGCCTTTGGCTTGAACAGCTTTTGCCAAGCGCATTTGCTCTTGTTTTCCCTCGACAGATAGAATCACTTTTGCATGGCCCACCGAAATGATTTTATCAGCGATCATATTTTTAATTTCAAACGGTAATACTAATAGACGAACGGCATTGGCTACCGAAGAACGCTCTTTACCGACTTTTTCGGCTACCTGCTGTTGTGACAAATTAAATTCATCCATTAAGCGCTGGTAACTTTCAGCTTCTTCAACCGGATCTAAATCTTCACGCTGAATATTTTCGATTAACGCCAGCTGAAGCGCATCTTGATCCGAAAATGTCTTAATTAACGCTGGAATTTCGTGTAAACCCGCAATTTGCGAGGCTCTCCAGCGGCGCTCGCCGGCCACGATTTCAAAACCACCCGCTTGACGTTTGCGTACAACGATTGGCTGCAAAATGCCGTTTTCTTTAATAGATTGAGCGAGTTCATTTAGCGCTTCTTTATCAAATTTCTTACGCGGTTGAAACTGACCCGGAACACATTTATCGACGGCGATTTGCCATACTCTTTTGTCTTCATCGATTTTTTGTTCGACAACTTTCTCTACGATCTTTTCGACTACCTTCTCAACAACAACGGGCTTAACTTCTTGGCTAATCACAGACTTTGGTTGAGTAGTCGCACCGGCCGGCGCCTGGGCTTTAGCCGTTTGGGGAGGGGCTGACATATCGGCGGTAGCGCCCCCCAAAAGGGAGCCTAAACCACGGCCTAAACGTTTTTTGTTTGAATTTTCTGTAGAATTTTCCATATGTTAGATCTCTTGATTTTGAACGTTGTTTTGCTCTAGAGCTTCAGTTTTGCGCTTAGAAATGATCTCTTTACCTAATTCTAGGTACATCAACGCACCAATACTTCTTGGGTCGTAGCCGAAGATCGATACGCCATGGCTAGGGGCTTCTGATAAGCGCACATTGCGTGGAATGATCACGCCGAACACCTTATCTTTAAAGTGAGTTTTAATTTCTTCAACCACCTGGTGGCTTAAGTTATTACGCTTATCAAACATCGTTAAAAGAATACCTTCGATGTGTAGGTTTGGATTAATTCCCCTTTTAACGAGGCCGGCCGTATTTAATAGTTGTGAAAGGCCCTCGAGGGCGTAGTACTCACACTGTAATGGCACTAAAAAGCTATTAGCGGCAGCTAATGAGTTCAAAGTGAGTAGTCCCAGCGATGGTGGACAGTCAATTAAGACGTAATCATAGAGGCTTGCCACCGTTTGGATAGCCTGTTTTAAGCGAAACTCGCGCTGTGGCATATCCACAAGCTCGATTTCGGCGCCCACCAGGTCAGGATTTGCGGTGGCGATGAATAAATTGTCGTGATTGGCGCGAAAAGCCACCTCTTGCAGAGTGTTTTCGCCGATCAGTACGTGATAAATATTCTTTTCTTCGGTCTCGTGTTTTTTAATTCCCAGTCCGCTCGACGCATTTCCTTGTGGATCCATGTCGATAACCAATACTTTTTTGCCTAATTGGGCTAATGCTGACGATAAATTCACTGTTGTAGTGGTTTTTCCGACTCCACCCTTTTGATTGGCTACGCAAATGACCTTAACCATGATGTTTTTCTCCTAATTGAAATGTTCTACGTGGAACAATGTGAATATCCTGTAGCCCTAAGCACTTCTTTTCAAGAAAATACTTTAGTGCCGCACTATTTAATCCGATTGTTCTACGTGGAACATATGCAAAACCTGACCAAATTCCTTCTTTTTATGCTGATTTCGCTAATTGTGGCGGGTTGTAATAAGCGCGACCCCAATCCTCACAAAAAAGATCCGGTATACGCACAACTAGAAAAAGATATGGGCGAGGCTAAAGCGGCACTTGCCTATGTGAATGATTATATCAATACCAATAAGCTAGATCTTGAAAAAGCCGTTCCGCAATCTGGCGAGCGTGCTGTATACGAAAAAAGAATCAACGAAGGATTAAATGCGCAGACCTACGCCGCACAACAGGTGCGCATGTATGAAGTTCGCCTGGAAGAGAGAAAACTCTATGTTGAGCGCCGCTACCTAGAGAGTTTGCTTAAAGAGGGTCGCAAGTGGCCCGAAGAGGGTGAGGCCGCGGCCGAACTTCTCAGGTTACAACTTATTCGCGAGAAGACCGCGCGTCTAAAAGATACATTAAAAACCGAAGAGCCCAAGGATGTTCCACGTGGAACAAGCGACAAGCCCGCGCCCGCAAAGGCCTCGCAATAACAAAATTAGCGGCTAATTCTTCTTGGCGGCGACGACGTAGAAGTTTGTATCTGTCACCGGTAATTTATACTCATGAAAAAGAGCGGGCGTCCAAATAGAACAAAGTTGCGTTGGCACCTGTGAGATCTCGGCAGGCCAGTCTGAGCCTTTCATAAAATACATCGTCGCACCCGACTTAAACGATTTACGTAGTGCCATGAACGCTTTGGCCATGGTGGTATAGCCGCGGCAAATTGCCTGCACAACCGAATCCTCTTCTAAATTTTCTGCCTGCATCGGAATTACAAATGCATTCTTAATTCCGGTAACCTGAATGACCTTCTTCATGAACTCACACCGACGTTGGTCTGGGTCAACCAGGTTTACTTTTACATCCGGATAGACGATAGCAATGACCAAACCAGGAAAACCATTTCCCGATGCAATATCATATAAGCTTTCGTTTTTATTAACTTTTTTATAAACTGCCTCAAAGGCAAGTAGCGAATCCGCAAAATGCACTAGATCGGCATGGGGAAGCGATTTCTGCGAAACTAAATTCAAAGTGCCGTTAGCTTTTATCAACTCTTGATTGAATAAACTAAGCTTTTCAAGTGCTTCTTTAGTAAGTTGTGGGAACCATTTTGCTAAACGCCAATTAACCTGAACATCTGAACTCATCAACCAACTATCCCCATCAAACTACAAAAATTTATTACCTTTGAGATAAATCATTATAGCTTGGATTGCGGATGGATTTACACCAGAAATTCTTTGCGCCTGTCCTAAAGTGCGAGGTTTTACTTTATTTAATTTATCAACCTCTTCATTCGACAAGCCTTTAACACTTGAAAAAACTAATTCTTGTGGAATTTCGAGAGACTCGAGCTTTTTCGATTGTTCGATAATCTCGTACTGCTTTTTCACATAACCCGAATACTTAACTTCGATTTCAACGGCTTCAGTCACGACTTCGTTAGAAGAAACCTGAAAATCCAGCTTTTCCAACTGCGGAAAGCCAATCTCCGGACGGCGCAAAAATTCTTCCATGGTGACCGGCTTAACAAGAGGCTGACTGCCCATTTCGGCAATTACATCATTAACAGCTTTTTTCGGGTATAAAACCGTTGCCTGTAGCTGGCCTAACAGCACTGCGCGCTCATCTTTGATCGCCATCAGCTGATTGAGCTCCTGTTCAGAGACTAAACCAATTTTTTTAGAGATTTCGGCCAGGCGGTCTATCGAATTATCTTCACGCAAGACTAACCGGTGCTCGGCGCGCGAAGTAAACATACGGTACGGCTCGCGCGTACCTTTCGTCACCAAATCGTCGATAAGTACGCCGGCATAGGCTTCTGAGCGAGACAAAATAAACTCGTCTTTTTCAAGTAAGCTATGGGCCGCATTTACCCCAGCAATAAAACCCTGTGCCGCGGCTTCTTCGTAACCGCTGGTGCCATTGATCTGCCCGGCTAAAAACAGGTTTTTAATCGGCCGGGTTTCAAGGCGATGATGAATCTGGGTTGGCTCAATAAAGTCGTATTCAACAGCATAACCATAGCGAACAACCTTAACGTTTTCTAAGCCAGGAATCGTTTTTAAAAACTGATCCTGAACATCCGCAGGAAGCGAGGTTGAAATACCCTGAAGGTAAATCAAATCACTTGTTAAACTTTCTGGCTCTAAGAAAGTTTGGTGGGTCGGCTTTTCATAAAAACGCGTTACTTTGTCTTCAATACTAGGACAGTAGCGCGGGCCTACACCTTCGATGACTCCGCAGTACATCGGCGATTTATCAAGGTTGTTGCGAATAATTTCATGCGTCTGTTCAGTGGTGTGTGATAGATAACAAAGAACCTGCGGCAGATAGAATTCACGTTTTGATCTGAAACTAAAGGGATAAAACTTTGGATCACCGTACTGCGGTTCGGTTTTACTCCAATCAATACTGTCTTTATGTAAACGGGCCGGCGTGCCGGTTTTTAAGCGCTGAACAGTGAACCCAAATTCACGCAATTGATCAGATAGACCTACCGAGGCTGCGTCGCCAACACGACCGCCAGGTGTTTGTTCTAAACCGATGTGCATTACACCATTTAAAAAAGTTCCTGCAGTAATGATCACGCGGTCAGAAAATATCTCTGACCCATCTTGTAAAACCACACCACGGCACTCGCTGCCCTCTAAGAGCAGGCGCTTTACTTCGCCCTGGATAACTTCTAAGTTCGGCTGGTTATACAAAGCTGTCGTCTGGATTTGCGAGTAGATTTTTTTGTCGTTCTGCGTGCGTGTACCACGAACGGCTGGGCCTTTAGAGGCGTTTAATCTCTTAAACTGGATACAAGATTGATCGGCCGCAACACCCATTTGCCCGCCAAGCACATCTATCTCTCGCACCATGTGGCCTTTGGCTAAACCCCCGATTGAAGGGTTACATGACATGTAACCGATACGATCTGTATTCGTAGTCACCATCAGGGTTTTTAATCCTAATTTAGCTGGCACCAAACAGGCTTCAATACCCGCATGACCTGCGCCGACAACAATAACTTGATACGAATTAGATTTCATGAACACCCTATTGCTTAGGGGTTGTTAAATAAGCGCTAATTAGCTTTATCTATTTTCCTAAGCAGAATTCTTTAAAAACACGATCCATAATTTGATCGTCAAAATATCTTCCTAAGATTTTTTGCAGCGCCAGCAAGGCATTCTTAAGAGTCTGAGCGACAAACTCACTACCCATTTGATTTTCTAATTCGCCGATCGACTGATCAATCAACTGCATTGCCGTATTAGAAAGTTCAAACTGGCGAGCCGATGAAATGACAGATTCATCGCTAAACTTCTCAGATCCCATGATGGTGCTTACCCGATGTAATATCGTATCGCGGGCCTTAACATCAAGGGCTGAAACCGGAAGCACGTCGATAACCCGCGGGCCCCCGCCTAAATCCTGTAATTTTTGCTTAATTTCCGACGGCTTTACAGGATTGATTTTATCAGCTTTATTTGCCAGGACCAAGGCGTTTCCCTTCACCATGCGAAAACGCTCAAGATCGCCCTGCTGGAGGCCTAAACTGCTATCAAACACAAAAAGGGTTAAGTCGCCGCTTTCGATCTCTTTTAAGGACCGTTGGACGCCGATATTTTCGACGATATCGGTAGTTTCACGAAGACCGGCTGTATCTGAGATATTAAATTTAATACCGTTGTAAAACGTCGACCCTTCGACCACGTCACGCGTGGTGCCGGCGATATCAGTCACAATGGCTTTTTCATCCAGAACCAGGTTATTAAGTAAACTTGATTTACCCACGTTAGGTAAACCGGCCAAAACTAGTTTGATGCCGTCTTTTAGAATTTTACCCTGGCTGTAGGAGTTTGTTAAAACATCCAACTCTGCCTTTAGCTCTTTAAGCTTCTGAATCAAAACCTGCGGGTCGACCACATCAATACCTTCAGTCGAAAAATCAATCGAAGCTTCGATATGCGCTAAACACCAAGTCAGTTTATCTTCTAACGCTTTAAACTTGTCAGAGACCTTGCCTTCAAGCTGACGCAGCGACATTCTTAATGCGCTGTCTGATTGTGACTCGATCAACGCCAATACGGCCTCGGCCTGCACCAGATCTAATCGGTCGTTCATAAACGCACGGTATGTAAACTCACCTTTTTCGGCCGTCACCGCGCCGTATTCAATTAACGCTTCAAGGATTTTTTTTGTGATATGTGGAGAACCATGTGAAGAAATCTCGATGGTCTCTTCGCCAGTATACGATTTACCCTGATCAAAAGCTGTAACAACAACCTGATCAATCACTTCATGATTTTTATTGAAAAATTTTGCAAGATAAACTCGGTGCGATTCGATCTTTTTTGCCGCCAAACTCTTGCAGGCTTTTTGAATGATGCTGTATGAGTCCGGACCACTCAGTCTGATGACTGAAATGGCCGCGGTACCGGTTGCCGATGCTAATGCACAAATAGTCTTTGTTTCGCGACTAGCATCGAACATGCAAACTATCCTTCATCAGACATTGCAGCTTCGTCAGCTCCAGCGCCTTGATTCTTAACCGGAAAAATTTTGATTTTTTTGTATAGACCATCACCAAGTGAACGGCTTTTAACGCGCGCATCCTGTGCTAAATACTGGTGAACAACTTTGCGCTCTTTCGGAGGTAAGGCACGGTAATAAACCGATTTACCCTGTTCGATAGCGATTGTCTTTAGGTGCTCAGCGCGCTCGATAAGAGCAGCTTCCGATTCTTCGCGGTAACCGCCGCAATCAACCAGTACGTTAGTTTGCACATCTGGAAAGTTGTGTTGGGTAACGCGTTTGATGATTAACTGAAAAGCGTCTAATAACTGACCTTTGTGGTCCTTTAACAACTCTTCGTCATTACCAGAAAAATCAATTTTGATTTCGGTGACTTCATCTTTTTTAGAGATATTTAAATTGTACTCTAAATCGAATCCGCCTTTTTCTAAGATTCCTGATAAAGTTGCTTCTACAACTGCATCGATATCTGATTTTTTACCGCCGCCAAAAAGTTTTGAGAAAAATCCTGCCATAACTATACCCCTCTATAACTACGCCACTGCCGGGCTGTTGTTTTTAGTTTCTTTTAATAAAAAATATTGTTGAACCACACCGAATAGCGCACTCACAAAATTGTACAGTGTTAAGCCGCTCGGTAAAGTTAACATAAATAACGTAAATAAAATCGGCATAAAATTTAAAATTTTTGCCTGTGTCGGATCCATCGTGGTCGGTGTCATTTTTTGCTGGAAGTACATTGTAATACCCATCAAAATCGGAAACACAAATAACGGATCGTGGTAGCTTAAATCTTTAATCCAGCCAAAAAATGGCTGTTGATAGATTTCGATGCTTGAGCCGATGGCGCTCCAAAGTGCGAAGAAAATCGGAATCTGGATTAACATCGGTAAACAGCCCGATAACGGATTGGCGTTGTTTTCTTTCATCACCGCCATCGTCTCTTTGTTCATGCGCATTGGATCGTCTTTATATCTTTCGCGGATAGCATCAAGTTTAGGTTTAACTTTTTGCATCGCTTGCGCTGATCTGAACGACATCACGTTAAACGGTAAAAGCACTGCGCGCACAACTAACGTTAAAGCGATAATTGCTAAGCCCCAGTTGCCGAAAATTCCGTATAAAAACACCATTAATTTCATCAAAACTGCCGAGATAAACCCGAACATGCCGTAATTTAGTGTTTCAGTTAATTGTTTGTCGATTTTTGCTAGAGCGTTGGTCTCTTTCGGGCCGAGGTAAATCACCTGCGAAATTTTATTTAAGCTTGAATTTTTTAAGTTATAAATAACGTCAACTGAAGCCATGTTGTTTTCGACTTTATTCGAAACACTCGGCACGATGTCAGCGCGGTTTAAGGCCGCTGCTGTAAAATACTGAGTACCGACTGATGCCATAGTCGCTGCAGGAGCAGCTTTTAAGAAAGCCTCATTTTCTTTAAGCCCGGCAATGCTCTCGCTGTTCGTAGAGCCGGCTTCAATCCAAACGAAATCCTGCTTTTCAAAACTCGGAGTTAAGAAGCTTGTGCTTTCGGGCTGCTGATGTTTTTGAAATAACTTAATAGATAAAGTTTCAAAGCCCGCATCAAATTCGGTTTCTGATTCAAAAGACATGGTGTCTTTTTTGTATCTTAATGAGCGCGAAACTTTTTTGCCGTCTACGGTCGCAACGCCATGAAAATGAATATCTTCCGGCAGATTCGGCGAACTGGCCTGCGCCATAGTGAAATTAATTCTTTGATTGTTGACTGAAAGCTCGGCCTGCGGCTCTACAGAGGCAAACTGAATGTTTGCACCTTTTCTGTCGGTGTACTTTTTAAGAGTAAAATTCTTAATACCTAAACCGTTAGAAGAAACCTGGAATTTTACATTTTCGTCTTCGTAATCGAAGGTTTTTTCTTCTTCAACAGCCGGCGCCGTTGTCGCTGCCACAGCAGCAGATGCGGCCGGAGTCGCTTGTGTCGCAGTAGGTGTAACTGTAGTCGTTGCGCTGACTGCCGCAGCCTGTGATCCCGGCGGCGGTTGCGGGAATTTTTTACTTAAATAATACTGCCAGCCCCATAATCCGAAAAAAGTGATGGCTAAAGCCATTAAAAATCTAGGATTACCGAAGGGAGTTTCTTGTTTTTGATTCATTCGTTGTCCTTATTTATGTCTTGGGTACCGGATCAAACCCTTTATGCGGGTGAAACGGATGACATTTAAGTAGTCTGATAATTGTAAGTTTAAGGGCTCTTAAGAAAGAGTGTGTCTGAAAGCTTTCCACCGCATAATGCGAACAGCTGGGATAGAACCGGCAATTTCCACCTAAAAAGTATGAAAATGTTGCCTGGTAAAATTTCACTAAATAGATAAATGCCCTGCTTAAAGCCTGGCTAAGCCATAACTGCTGCGACGAAGTTGCTGTATTCGAGTTTTTTGTAAAAACCTTCGGGCTGTGCTCGGAACATGAACACAACTTTTTTGGATTTATATTTTGTACTCCAGCCTGCAGATCGTACACAGTTACGCACCCATCTCTTTAGCTTATTTCGTACTACGGCGGAGCCTACTTTTTTTGAAACTGTTATGCCGAAATACGCGTGTTCATCCTTTGAATCCAATAAAATTAAAGTCAGGTAAGAGGAAGCTCTTACCTTGCGACCATTTTTCGTAATTTCAGTGAATTCAGAGGACAGCTTTATAGGAAAGACTTTAGAATTACTTTCCGCCACGTTTAACTGTTAATTTTTTGCGGCCTTTTGCTCTACGGCGAGATAATACCTTTTTACCTTTAGACGTTTTCATTCTAGCACGGAAACCGTGTTTTTTAGCGCGACGTTTTTTGCTTGGTTGGTATGTACGTTTACTCATAATATCCTCGATTTTTCTTCTTACGACGATTGACGTCTATTGCAAGTTTTTTAAGCTCTTTCAAAAAAGAGAACTCTAGTTAAAACACATCGCGGCGTCATGGTCAACTGTTGAAAACTAGCCGTGCCTTTGATAGTTATCCACATTCCGTTAATTGCTAGGGGGGCCAATGCAGTTAAATTCAGCACAATTGGATTCATCATTCTGGAGCCAAGTAAAAAACTCGATTAAGCAAAAAAGCGGTTCGAACCGCATTTTAGAATCCTATTTAGAACCCGTTGAGTTTATCAGTACCGAAAAAGTCGAAGATAAATTTCATTTCACTTTATCTGTACCTTCAAAATTTCATCATTTTTATGTCAGCAATAACTTAAAAGATACCATTGTTGCTGAAATTAAATCCGTCGTGACTGAAGATTTCGAAGTTAACTTTGTCATTTCTGAAAAATCGTCGTCGATCGATACCAATTCATCACTGCAAGATATCCTGCAAAATTCTGATGAGTTGTTACAGGTTCAGCATAAATTAAACCAGGCCAAGCCACTACCGGTAGTAAACATGGAACTTTTAGGCGAAGAGTTTACTTTTTCTACTTTTGTTGTGGGTAAAAACTCAGAATTCGCGCACGCGGCTACATATAATGTATCGCAAAGCCCTGGTGAAGGTGATTACAATCCTCTCTTTATATATGGACCATCAGGGATGGGTAAAACGCACTTATTAAAGGCGGCTATCCACCAGATTCACCAAAACTATCCACACTATCGTGTCGTTTATACCAGTGCCGAAAAATTCTTAAACGAATGTGTTCAGTCTATCCGTAGACAAGAAATGGATAAATTCCGTATGAAATATCGCGAAAACTGCGATGTTTTAGTGGTTGATGACGTACAGTACATTGAACGTGGTCAGGCTGTTCAGGAAGAGTTCTTCCATACTATTAATGCATTTATTGAACGCAGACGTCAGGTGATTTTAGCCAGCGACCGAATGCCGAAAGATATTCTTAATTTAGAAGATCGTTCGCGCACCCGTTTAGAACGTGGATTGATTGCTGATATCACAATGCCAGATCTAGAAACGCGAATAGCCATATTACGTTACAAAGCTGAAAAGAAAAATTTGCGTATCCCGGAAGATGCTATCCAGTATTTAGCGCGTATTTCAAAACGTTCAATCCGTGAACTTGAAGGAAATCTGAACAAAATTAAAATGTTCTCAGAACTTCAGGGTGTAACTGTGAATTTAGAGTTAGCGCGCAAAATTTTATCACACCATGAAGCAACGACTACTATTAGTGTTGATGAAATTTTAAGAATCGTTGCTGAATACTATAAAATCCGCATTACTGATTTAAAATCTAGCAGCCGTGCAAAGCCAATCGTGGTCCCGCG
Source organism: Bdellovibrio sp. SBM16 (assembly GCF_056175625.1). Lineage (NCBI taxonomy): Bacteria > Pseudomonadati > Bdellovibrionota > Bdellovibrionia > Bdellovibrionales > Pseudobdellovibrionaceae > Bdellovibrio > Bdellovibrio sp. SBM16. Next base: position 100,945 of record NZ_JBJKJG010000004.1, read on the forward strand.
CCAGATCGCTATGTTTTTAATCAAAAAGTTTTTAGACAAGTCATTAGTAGAAATTGGTAAAACTTTCGGCGGCCGCGACCACACAACTGTGATTAATTCACTGGAAAAAGTCGAATCTCTACAGGCCAAAGATTTACAATTCAAAAGTGATATCGACGAGTTAGTAAACCAAATCCACAATATCACAGGTTTATAACATGTGGATTGTGGATAGAGCTGTGGATTAGTTAGGTATAACTTTGTGGGTAAAGTTTCCCCCAATTTTGAGGCCTGAAAACAGTGAGCTAAAGGTTGAGTTTTCCACGTAGAAAAGATAGAAGTTTCAATAAGTTAATTGAGTTTTACGGATAACAACAGCCCCTACTAATACTACTACTTATTTATATATATATTATTAGGTAAACTGGGATCCAAAAAAACAAGTAAAAGATGTAGTTAAATACATTTGAACATGCTTTAGTAAGGCACATAAAAATTTAAGCAATAAAACCAAAAGGCTTTATATGAAAATCGAAATTCAGAAAAAAGATTTATTAGGATTAATCGGTAGAACACAAAACATCGTTGAAAAAAGAAACACGATGCCTGTTTTAGTGAACGTTCTTTTAGAAACGGCAAATAATCAATTAAAAGCCTATGCCACAGATTTAGAAGTAAGCCTTACTGACAGTAGCCCGGCCGTGATTAAAGAAGAAGGCAAGGTCGCTGTAAGCGCTAAAAGCCTATTTGATTTAACTAAAGAACTTTTGGAAGGTCCGATTCAATTAACCAAGAAAGAAAATAACTACCTAGAAATTAAACAGGGCAAGTTTTTATCAAAGATTGTCGGTGTAGCTGCTGAAGAGTATCCGGTATTCCCAACTTATAAATCAGAAAACTTTTCTAAGATCGATGCTTCAGAATTTAAGCAGATGATCGATAAAACAATTTACAGCGTTTCTAACGATGAAACACGCTATCATTTAAATGGCGTCTTCTTTGAAGCTTCAGATAAAAACAATGTGACAATGGTAGCAACCGATGGTCACCGATTAAGTTTAATTAAAAAATCTTTTTCGAATCTAACGTTTAACGAAAAAGTGGGCGTGATTATTCCCAAAAAAGGTTTATTTGAAATTAAAAAATTAATTGAGAACACCGTTGAAGATGTTTATGTGGCAGTCGAAGGTTCACAATTTATTGTTAAGTGCGGCACTTGCGTATTAATGATCAGACTGATTGAAGGTAAATATCCGAATTATCAACAGTTTATTCCACAAAAACTTTCTCACAAGATCAAAATTCCTCGTGAGACAATTCTTTCTTCTTTAAAGAAAGTTTCTTTATTGGCTAACGCCAAATCAAAAGCGATTCTATTAACATTTACCAACAACAGACTAGAAATCACATCTAGCAATCCTGAATTAGGTGATGCTAAAGATGAGCTAGATGTTGATTACTCAGGTCCGGATTTAAAAATCGGTTTTAATGCCAGATACATTGAAGATGTTCTAAAAAACATCGAGCAAGACAGCATAGAAATTGAATTAAATGATCAGGTGTCTCCTGGCGTGTTAAAAGCATCTGGTAAAAACGACTATGTGAATGTCGTCATGCCGATGAGAATTTAATGCAGCTGAATACTCTGGGGCTTAAAAGCTTTAGAAATATTTCTGAGGCGCATCTCAAGCTTTCTCCACGTTTGAATATTTTTATCGGCGATAATGGTCAGGGTAAAACCAACTTTATTGAAAGTATCCATCTGCTGATTGAGGGTGAATCTTTCAGATATTCTGACTATTCAACTTTAATTCAGTTTGGTCAGCAAAACGCATTTATCAAAGCTTGCGTACAAAATAATGATCTTGAATATCAAATTCTGGTCAAACTGATCGGCAATAAAAAAGAAACTCTGGTGAATGATAAAAAAACCACCAAGGTTGAGCAATACCTGCCTCCTGTTGTGCTTTTTTCGCCTGAAAGCTTATCGGTGATCAAAGAATCTGATGACGAGCGCAGAAAGCTTCTGGATAGCTTAATTGAAACCAGCGTCAAAAACGGTAAACAACTAATCCTTGAATTTAAAAAAGCCTTAAGAACACGCAATAAGATTTTAAGAGATATTGCTGAAGATAAGATCGCGCGCGATATGGGTATTCAAACTTTAGAGAGCATCAATCAGATCTACTTCCATTTAGCAGGCAAACTTACGTATTTACGCATTAAATGCCTGACTGAGATTAAACCCTACGTACAAGACGCCCTGGTTAAAATTGAAACTAAAAACCCAAATGTGACTTTTGATTTTTCTTACGAAATTTCTGACCAAAAAATTGTGGAAAATTCTGAGGAAATGTTGATAAATTTAATGAAAAAAAGAGCCCAAGAACTGCTCCCAGCTGAGCTTTCCGCAGGCATCAGTTTAGTAGGTCCGCAGAAGCATGATGTCATATTTCTATATAGCGGAAATGACTCACGTTTTTTCTCTTCGCAGGGGCAGCAAAGATCTATCATATTAGCTTTCAAAATGGCTCAAATCGTGTATCATTACAAGGTTAACGGATTCTATCCTGTGTTGTTATTGGATGATGTGTTGTCGGAGCTAGATCAAACGAAGCAAAATTCGCTCGTTTTGGCGTTGAATGAAATTCAAACTCAGACATTTTTAACCTCAACTGATATCGAAGTTTTGAACAAACTAAACATCGATAGAAGCACCGTTTTCAAAGTACAAAATGGATTTGTACAAACTGCTGGTTAATTTCAGCGGTTAAAGAAATTAATTTAAAAAGAATTTTTCTTTCTTAGATGTTTCGCAAATGTGTGAGAGGTGCTCATGTCAGAACAAGTTTCAACAACGGCCGTATCTTCGGATAAACAGTACGGCGCAGACGATATTCAGGTCTTAGAAGGACTTGAAGCCGTTCGTAAAAGACCGGGAATGTACATCGGTGATACGACGATTCGTGGTTATCACCATCTTGTCTACGAGATTGCGGATAATGCTGTCGATGAACATTTAGCTGGATATTGTAAAAATATTTACGTGACCATTCATACCGATGGTTCTCTATCGGTGGACGATAACGGCCGCGGTGTTCCGGTTGGTCCACATAAATCCGGTAAAGATGCAATGGAAGTTGTTTATACGGTTCTCCATGCCGGCGGTAAATTTGATGGTGGCGCGTACAAAGTTTCCGGCGGTCTACATGGCGTTGGTGCCTCGGTTGTTAATGCCCTGTCTTCTCGTTGTCAGGCAGAATCGCATAAAAACGGTACTCACTACCGCCAAGTTTACCACAAAGGTATTCCTGATGGCCCAGTTGAAAAAGTTGGCCCTACAAACCGTACCGGTACAATCGTAACGTTTAAACCTGATTTAGAAATCTTTAAAGAACCGGGAATGGCCTTTGATTTTAATACATTATCAAACCGTTTTCGCGAGATTGCTTTCTTAAATGCTGGTCTTCACATCTGTTTAACGGATGAAACAACGGGCAAAAAAGCTGATTTCCAATACGCTAACGGTGTTGCTGAATTCGTTGCTTACTTAAATCAATCTAAAAAAGCGATTCACAATGAAGTAATTTACTTCAAAGGTGAAAAAGACCAGGTTGAAGTAGAAATCGCAATGCAATGGAATGATTCTTACTCAGAATCTATCTACTGCTACGCAAATAACATCAATACTCACGAAGGTGGAACGCATTTAGTGGGTTTCCGTGGCGCTTTAACTCGTACGACAAATTCATACGCGACTCAGAAAAATCTATTAAAAGATTTTAAAGAATCAATCGAAGGTGAAGATATCCGCGAAGGTTTAGCTGCGATTATCTCTGTTAAAGTTCGTGAACCTCAATTCGAAGGACAAACAAAAACTAAACTTGGAAATGCCGAAGTAAAAGGTATTGTCGAATCTTTAGTAAATGATAAATTAGCTGACTGGTTAGATAGAAATCCAAGCACTGCAAAAACAATTGTGACTAAATGTGTGGAAGCAGCCCGCGCCCGCGACGCAGCTAGAAAAGCGCGTGATTTAACCCGCCGTAAAACAGCACTCGACGGCGGATCATTACCTGGAAAAATGGCAGACTGCCAAGAGCGCGATCCAGCCAAATGTGAATTATACCTGGTGGAGGGAGACTCGGCCGGTGGATCAGCAAAAATGGCGCGTGATCGTAAGACACAAGCCGTTTTACCGTTAAAAGGTAAGATCTTAAACGTTGAAAAAGCACGTTTTGATAAAATGTTATCAAACGACGAGATCAAAATGATGATTTCGGCGTTAGGAACAGGTATCGGCAAAGAAAATGTTTCAGCCGATAAAATCCGTTATCACAAAATTATTATCATGACCGATGCCGATGTGGATGGATCGCATATCCGTACACTTTTATTAACTTTCTTCTACCGTCAAATGCCGGAAGTATTAGAAAAAGGTTATATCTACATCGCTCAACCACCTTTATACCGCGCTAAAAAAGGTCAATCTGAGACTTACTTAAAGGATGAAGCTGCATTAACAGAACATCTATTAAAAACAGGTTTAGATTCGTTTGAAGTTAAAGGTAAAAAAGTTGAAACCGCTGAATTGCGTAAGTTCATCTTGGGTATTCAAAAATTTAATTCGTTATTACATTCATCTTCACGTAAATACGACAGAGATGTTCTATACTTCTTATTGAGTAAAGTAGCTGATTTAGATTCGACCCTAAAAGATGAAACTAAATTAACAAAAGCTTTAACTGATTTAAAAGCCTGGATTGCAAACCAGCCGACTTTGGGTGTTACTGAAGTTGATTTCTCTGTAACAAACACAGATGGCAAAGTTGAAGCAGTAGTTGAAACTACCCGTTACGCTGACCGGATGAAAACAGTTTTATCTGCTGACATGATCAATTTCTCTGAAATTGTAGAAATCAGAAATATCTGGAACCATATGCAATCGATTTCTAAGCTACCGATGACAATCGTTAGAAACGGTGAAGATCAGGACTTTGAAAATTACAACGACTTCTATGAAAACATCATGGAAAGCTCGAAAAAAGGTATTTATATCCAACGTTACAAAGGATTAGGAGAAATGAATCCAGAGCAACTTTGGGATACGACACTAAATCCTGAAAACCGTAATTTATTAAAAGTCACTATTGATGATGCTGTCGCGGCAGATGAAACTTTCTCAGTTCTTATGGGTGAGCAAGTTGAACCACGTCGTAAATTTATCCAAGATAATGCGCTATTGGCGCGTTCGTTAGATGTGTAATTAGGGGAATGGATTAAATGGATTCGAATGACAACAACAACGTTCCAGTAAAAGGCGTTACTAACGTAGATATCAACAAAGAAATGCGCGATGCTTACTTACAGTACTCAATGTCTGTAATCGTAGGTCGCGCCCTACCCGATGTGCGTGACGGTTTAAAACCGGTTCATCGCCGTGTTTTATTTGCCCAACATGAGCTTTCAAACACACACGATAAGCCGTATAAAAAATCAGCGCGTGTTGTTGGTGATGTTATCGGTAAATACCATCCGCACGGTGATAATGCCGCCTACGATACGATGGTACGTATGGCTCAGGATTTCTCGCTTCGCTACCCGCTGATCGACGGTCAGGGTAACTTCGGTTCAATTGACGGAGACAGCGCGGCCGCTTCCCGTTACACCGAAGTACGTATGACGAGATTGGCAGAAGAATTACTGGCTGATATCGAAAAAGAAACTGTAGCACATGGTCCGAACTATGATGATTCGTTACAGATCCCGTTGGTGTTACCATCAAAATTTCCAAATCTACTAGTGAACGGCTCTTCTGGTATCGCCGTCGGTATGGCAACAAATATTCCGCCGCACAATTTAGGCGAGGTAGTAGATGGCGCCATTCACTTAATTAACAATCCGGACTGTTCGATCGATGATTTAATCGAAAGAATCCCTGGCCCGGATTTTCCGACTGCAGGCTTAATTGCCGGACGTGCGGGAATCTTACAGGCTTACAAAAAAGGTCGCGGTATCATCACGTTAAAAGCACGCACTGAAATCGAAACAAAAAAAGATCACGAAGAAATTATCGTGACTGAGCTTCCGTACCAGGTAAATAAAGCAAAATTAATTGAATCGATTGCCGACCTGGTAAAAGAAAAAACGATCGAAGGTATCTCAGATATCCGCGACGAATCATCGCGCGAAGGTATGCGCGTCGTTATTATCTTAAAACGTGGCGAAAACGGTTCGGTTATTTTAAACCGCTTATTCAAATTCACGCAGTTACAAGTTAGCTTTGGTATCATCATGCTTGCGATCGATGCGAAAAACCAACCGGTAACATTTGATTTAAAATCAATGTTAGAGGCGTTCGTTGATCACAGACGCGATGTTGTTACTAAGCGCTGTATCTTCGAACTTAAAAAAGCCCAAGAACGCGCCCATATCTTAGAAGGCTTGAAGAAAGCACTAGATAATATCGATGCCGTTATCGCTACGATTAAAGCATCGCGTGAAGCTAACGTGGCTCGCGAAAACTTAATGAGCAAGTTCCAGTTCTCTGAGCGTCAAGCGGTGGCCATTTTAGAGATGCGTTTACAGCGCTTAACTGGTTTAGAGATCCAAAAAATCATCGATGAATTAGAAGAAATCACCAAACAGATTAACTGGTTAAAATTTGTATTATCTGACGTGAAAGAAATTTACAAAATCATCATTGGTGAATTAGAAGAAATTAAGAAAAAGTACGCTGACAAGCGCCGCTCGGAAATCACTGGTGATATGGAAGATCTTGAAGATGAAGATCTGATTGCTGATGAGCCGATGGTTGTGACAATCACAAACACGGGTTACATCAAACGTATCAACACAGAAGAATACCGCGTACAAAAACGTGGCGGTAAAGGCTTAAAAGGCATGGAAACCCGTGAGGAAGATTACGTCACGGATATTTTTACGGCCTCAACAAAAACTCAGTTATTAGTGTTCACTGACAAAGGTAAAGTTTACTGGTGTAAAGTTCATAAATTACCTTTAGGCAACAGAACATCTAAAGGCAAAGCAATTGCGAACGTTGTTCAGCTGGCGGCCGGCGAAAAAGTCCGCGCAATTTTACCGGTGAATGAGTTTTCTGAAAACAAATACGTCGTAATGTTAACTGAAAAAGGGATCATCAAAAAAACTTCTCTGGATTCTTTCAGCAACCCTCGTCAGGCGGGTATCATCGCTTTAACGACAGATTTAGAAGATCAATTAGTAGCAGCGAAGATTTCTGATGGCCAATCAGATATTTTCATCGCCACGAAAGAAGGTATGTCGATTCGTTTTAATGAAGATGACGTGCGCGGCATGGGTCGTTCGGCCCGCGGTGTAAAAGGTATTACGCTGGCTAAAGACGATATCGTTGTCGGCATGCAAGTGATCGAAAAAGACACGAAAGATACACTTTTGATGGTTACTTCTAAGGGTTACGGTAAGCGTTCAGATGTTACCGAGTACCGCGTTCAATCGCGTGGTGGTGTTGGTATCATCACACAAAAAACAACTGATAAAGTTGGTAATGTGGTTGGAACATTAAAAGTAAATGCGGCTCAGGAGTTAATCTTATCGACGGATCAAGGCCAGGTTATCAGAATGAAAATCTCTGATATTTCAGTTCTTGGACGTAATACACAAGGTGTAAGACTTATTAACTTAGATGAGAAGCAAGAGTTCGTTTCAGGTTTAGCTGTTGTCGATGATGAAGATAAAGCTGGCGAAGAAATCCACTAAGTTATTCATACTTTTCTTAACGGCAGGTGCTATGAGTGCCTGCCAATCCAGAGCTGAAAAGTTTTACCACTTGGCTCAAGAAAAAATCGAACAGCGTCAGTTTTTGGACGCTGTTGATCTTTTAGAAAACTCAGCTGAATTAGAAAAAAACAATCGTCTGTGGTCAAAAACCCAGTTTGAGATTGCACGCATTCTGCGTTTTGAGATTCATGACTACAATAAAGCTTTACTCGTGTACCGCGACCTAATTCTAAAATCTGAAGACGCGTCGATTCGCCTGCTTTCGCAGGATGCAATCGCCGAAATTTATTTTGAAAATATCCAGGATTACACCAGTGCCGTTAAAGAATATTTATTGCTTGAATCACTGATTAAGGACCCGGAAAAGCTGGAAAAGATCAGGCTTAAAATCGCTCAGTGTTACCGCTATACCGGAAGTTTTAAAACGGCGCTTGAGTATATTGAGGTCTTTTCGGCTTCGGCAAAATTTGAGAAAAACGCATTTTTGAAACTAAAGGCCCAAACCTATTCGTCGCTGGGTCAATACGATGAAGCCGTTAAGAATTATAACCAGATCCTGGCCAGCGACCCGAAATATTTCTTGGAAGAAAACCTATATATAGCGGTGGCGATGGCCTATGAAGAAAAGCAGGATTACAAAGCGGCCATCAATTATCTCCAACAAAACAAAAATAAAATTAAAGATCAGGCTTACTTCGATCTGCGAATTAAGCGCTTAAATGAAAAGCTAGTGAATAAACCCTTCACCAACGGGGTCAGAAAATGAATATGCCAAATCCTAAACCACCGAAGCGAAATAAGTACTTGATGTTCACTGCCATCGGCTTTGAATTAATATCGCTTATTTTGTTTGCAATTTATGGTGGTGAGTATCTGGTTAAACAGGGCTACCCAAATTACCTAAAGGCATTACTTATTGTGTTGGCCTTTGTTGTGTGGTTTATCAGTCTTATCACTAAGTTACGAGCGATCGAAAAAAATAAAGATCAATAGAAAGACCATTTAAATGATTAAAAAAATTGCAAGTTTATCGCTTTTAACCGCAATTATTGCCGGCCTTGCCACCTGGTTTTTCGCCACCGGACCGATGGCCTTCACCGCAGTACTTTGTCATCTGCTGCTTATTGTGAATTTGTTAGGGATTTGGGTTATTTGGAGAGTGGTTTTCGAGAAAAAATCCGTTGCCCTAGGGGTTGTGGTCATTATATTAAAATACCCGTTACTTGGATATATCGTAATACAGATGAGCCGCCAGAGTTGGTTTAATTCAATCGGCGTTTTAATCGGATTTTTATCGTTTGTCGTTTCGATTGTTCTGGGTGCTCTGCTAAAGCAGAGTTTAGATAAAAAAATTAAACCGTAAGGACAAAGTATGCATTTTAACTGGACGCAATTAATCCCTTTTGTTGGTCACCACTATATCCATGTTGCTACGCTATTGTTGGCAACGATCCTTTGTGTAGTAGTTGGCTTAGTTGCACGCGTTTCTTTAGGTTCTGGCGATGCAGCTGTGATCCCGACGAACAAATTTTCTGTTCGCGGTGTTTTTGAATTCTTAACTGAGTATATCTACAACTTAGCAAATCAAGTAATTGGTCACCATGGCCGTCATTTCGCTCCATATTTTGCAGCGATTTTTACTTTTGTATTAATCAACAACTTTGTAGGTCTTATCCCGGGTATGACACCTGCGACTGACAACTTTAACACAACGTTTGCTTTCGGTGTGTTTTCTTTCTTAGCGTATAACGTGATTGGTTTAAAAGAAGGTGGCTTAGGTTATTTAAAACATTTCTTGGGCCCAGTATTAGCATTAGCCCCGCTAATGTTGATCATCGAGTTGATCTCTCACTTTATCCGTCCATTAACTTTAGGTTTACGTTTGGCGAACGTGATGACAGGTGACCACGCGGTATTAACAGTTTTCTTAAACTTATTCCCGATCGGTCCTGCGATTCCGTTCTACTTAATGGGAATGCTTGTTTGCGTCATTCAAGCGTTCGTATTCACTTTATTATCAATGGTCTACGTGGCTCTTGCTACAGCCCACGACCACTAAGATCAGCCGGAAGGCTGACCACTAATTAACTGGTATTAAAAATACCAAGGAGAAACACATGAAAAAGGCAATCGTATTTGCTACAACATTATTAGCTTCTGCTACCGTATTTGCACAAGATGCAGCTGCAGCAGCAACTGGCTCAAACAGCGGTTTAATCGCTTTATCTGCTGCTATCGCTATCGGTTTAGCGGTATTCGGTGGTACAGCGGCTCAAGGTAAAGCTGCTTCTGCTGCTTTAGAAGGTATGGCTCGTAATCCAGCTGCTTCTGACAAATTATTCACACCGCTTATCTTAGCTTTAGCTCTTATCGAGTCTTTAGTTATCTTAGCGTTCCTAGTTGCTTTCGTAAAATTACCAGCAGCTGGTTTCGGTTTCTAATTTATTGCGAACCTCAGTTCGCAGCTAAGTTTAAAACTAAGAAAGGTCGGTTTTATCACCGGCCTTTTTTTATTGGCTCGAAGAGTGATTGGCTAGCAAAATAAAAAAACCCAAGGCAACATACCTTGGGTTTATTCTTTTTCGACTGAAAATAACTGTAGTGAAAAGGCCTGCCGGCTTTTATAAGTATTTATTCACAACATTCATAACTGAATCTTGGATCTTTTTAAGCCCTGCTTCAGTTGATGATTCGAAACGCACAACTAATACTGGTTGTGTATTTGAAGCGCGAGCCAATGCCCAGCCATCGTTAAAGCTGATGCGGATGCCGTCGATTAGGTTAACTTTAAAATCGTCTGAAGGTTTTGAAAATGCTTCTTTAACTTTTTCAACGATTAAAACTTTCTTCTCTTCTGTTGTGTCGATACGAATTTCTGGCGTGTTGAAGGCCGGAGGCAAACCTTCTAATAACTGCGGAATGTTTTTTCCGGTTTGTGATAAGATTTCACATAAACGCAGCCCTGCGTATGGAGCGTCGTCGTAACCATAGTTGCGGTCAGCAAAGAATACGTGACCAGACATTTCACCGCCGAACGGTGCTTTTTCTGATTTAACTTTTTCCTTTACTAAGCTGTGGCCGGTTTTCCATAACACCGGCACGCCACCGTGTTTGGCGATATCATTGTACATTCTGTCAGAGCACTTTACATCACCAACAATTTTTTCACCTTTTTTTGTCGCCAATACTGAACGAGCGTAGATCGTCATTAACTCGTCGCCGTAAATCATCTTACCGGTGTGATCGACGATACCAATACGGTCCGCATCGCCGTCAAATCCGATACCAACTACAGCACCGGTTTCTTTAACCTTTTTCGCAAGATCCTGTAGGTTTTCTTCGACAGTTGGATCAGGATGGTGATTTGGGAAAGTTCCATCTGGTTTTTCAAATAAAATTTCTGGAGTTAAACCCACGGCTTCAAATAAGCGTTTTACAATTACGCCGCCGGCGCCGTTGCCGCAATCAAGAACGACCTTGATTGGCTTTAACTGGCCAAATTCTTTTTTATAGCGTTCTAAATAATCCGGAAAGATATCGTAGCTTTTTGCCGAACCACCCGGGTTAGTGACATAGTCATTTTCAGAAATAATTTTGTAAAGCTGTTGAATTTCGGCGCCATGGATAGTGGTTTTGCCAAAAGAAATCTTAAAGCCGTTGTACTCTGGCGGGTTATGCGAACCGGTTACCATGATGCCGCCATCTAGATCCAGAGCAAAGGTAGAAAAATAGCTGATCGGTGAAGTCACCATGCCGAGCATGTAAACCTCAGCACCCGATTCAACAAATCCTTTTTTAAGATTTTCGATTAATGGCACAGAAGACGTTCTGGCATCATGACCTAATGATAAACGAAAAGACTTTTTGCCGGTTTTTTTCTGCACAAACGAGCAGAACGCTTTTCCTAGGTAGTAAGCGAATTCATCGTCGAATTGCTTATTGTAAACTCCACGAATATCGTATTCACGAAAAATAATTGGGCTGATGATCATATCTGCTGTCCCTTCTTTAATAATTTAATATTTAATTCAATCGCTTCACGCATCGAGTTGGCGTTAGCTTTGTTTTTATTATAAATATCTTTAGCCGTTCCATGATCTACGCTGGTACGTAGAAATGGTAGTCCTAATGTAATGTGCACGCCGCTATCCTGGCCATGAATCATTTTAAACGGTATTAAACCCTGATCATGATAGAGAGCCAAATAAGTCGAATACTTTGACCAGTTTTCAGGAAAAAATGCTGCATCTGGCGAAAGCGGACCGCTGAGAAACTTATGTTTTTTTACTAGCGGCAGTAAGAATTTTTGTTCAAATGATCCAACCACACCTTTTTCGCCGGCATGCGGATTGAGTCCTAAAAGACCTACCGGCTTACCACTAGATAGCAGGGCTTGCAGCTTTTTGGCGGCTGCCAGGCTGGCTGTGAGTTTCTTTGGGGATAACTCTTTTTCGATATCTTTTATGGCTATATGGTCAGTTGCAATGATCACGTTAAATTTATTACCGATAAAACCCATAAACATGGGGTTCTTCGGAAAGTAATGCCTAAAAATTCCGGTATGCCCTACGAATTTATAACCAGCCTCTTTGATCAGTGTTTTTGAAACCGGTGCCGTAACCAGCGAGGTCATCATCTTATCACGGCAAAGTTCGGTGGCTTCAACGATCCATTCGGCCGCATTGCTGGAAAGCTCTAAATCAAACAGAAAATGGCCGTCGAGCGCATTGGCATTTTTTAAAATATAAAAAAAGGCCAGCGCTGAACGCGCAGAGGTAAATGTTAAACGTGAAAACTTTTGATCAATCAGATTAAAGTAGCGCTTCTGTTTTTTTTCCTGCTTTTTATCGCGAAATAAAAAAAACGAAGTGTTCTTCTGCGGACCGAGTTTTGCTAGCGCTTTTGCTGTGACCTCGAAGCCAATACCATCTGGATCGCCCGTGGTAATGGCAACGGCCGAAAACAACTTACTCATAAATTTTAATGTAAGCTTCTTGTTTTTTTGATTCGAACCAGTTTTTTAACTGGCGCTTAAAGTTTTTCTCAACCAAGCCCGCTTTGATCTGCTCTTTGTATCTTACGAACATCGGATCCTGGGTTACTTTTTTATCCAACACCTTTAAAATCTGGTAACCACGCGAAGTGCGCACGATCTGCGAATTTTCGCCGGCCTCAAGATTGGCTACGGCTTTTTCCATTTCTGGGTTTAGATCACCGGTTTTAAAAGTACCCAAAACCCCGCCTGGATTCGCGTTCGGGTCTTCATTGTATTTGTCGGCCAGTGATTCAAACGATTCGCCAGCCTGCAGTTTTTTATAAACACTGTCAGCACGTTTCAGAGCTTCTTCCGGCGAGCCCTTACGTGGGTTAAAGAAAATCATTGCCACTTTAAATTCGTTCACGTTCGGTTTGTATTTAGGATTGCGTATTTTATATTCGTTGTAGGCGTCATCATCGGTAATGCGGAGCTTAGAGACGATTTCGGTTTCAAAAAAGTTTTTACGCTCCATGCGCGCTTTTAAGGTTTTTTTGTAATCAGCCACACTGAAGCCCTGTCTTTTAATATAAGCTTCCAGTTCAGACTTGTTCATACCGTTTTTCTTTGCCATTTCAGACATCTCTTCATTAACACGCTCATCGGTAAAAGATAAGTTCTGGCGTTTGATTTCTGATTCAACAAGTTTTTCGCGGATTAAAAACTGCAGCTGGGTGTTGCGGTTTGATTTTAAATCTTCAATTTTATCGTCCAATAACATGGTCTCATCGATTGAGCCCTCTTTTTTTAAACGCGAAGGAACTTCGTTTAGGTCTGACTGCAATACGGCCTCGGAACCAACGGTGGCAATAATTTTATCAACAAGGTCTGCTTTATCAGATTTTTTGGCAGGAGATTCTTTGGCCGGAGCCGCCAAAACAAGACAAGAAACTAAGCTTAATACTAATGGAATGAAGTACTTTTTCATCCCAAGAATATCTCTTTATTCTTCGCGGGTTTCAACGACCAAAGCGTCAATGGCAGCTGTATTGCGAAGAATTTTATAGCGCTTAATTTGCTCGTCTAGCCAGGCCGAAAAGCGCGCAGATTCACGCAGCGCCACGACCTCAGCTTTGATCTGTGGCTTGACTTCATTGAACGTACGCTGGAACGACTGCTTGCGCTGAGTTACTTTAAAAAGGCGGTAGCCTTCGGCTACTTGAATCGGCCCGATTAGCTCCGCTTTTTTAGAAATAAATAACGGTTCAAGCGGAGATCCTGAGGCGCGCTCAATCCAACCGTATTTCATGGCGGCAGGATTTGCGCGGTCTAAAGAATACTCCTTAAAAAGGCTTTCTAGCGTACGCTTGCGGTAGAGCTTTTTGATCACATCGGCTTGATTTTCATCCTGCAATAAAATTGATTCGGCCTGAACCGATTCGTTCTGAAAGTACTTAAGCTTGTTAGCCTGGTAATGCGCCTCTAGCTCCTCATCGGTGGGCGTGGCCATTTCTTTGCGCAGTTCAGAAAAAAGCCTTTCGCGCTTGAGGCCGATTTCAACGGCTTTTCGCCAGTCCTGATAAGATTTGTTCTGCGAAGCCAGTTCATCACGAAAATCTTTGTCGCTTGGAAACTGGGAGATTATTTTTGCCAGTTCGGCCTCGAGAGTTTTTGCATCGAGGGTTAATTTTTGGTCGTCAAACCACTGTTCAATCAGGGCGTCGACTAAAAAATCGGTAGTCACTTTGGTTTTAAAAGTTTTTAGTACTGCAGGGTCCTTTGCCGAAAGAGGATCTAATTCTTTCAGGCGATTGGCCAAGGCCATTGAAAACTGGCTCAGGGTCATCGTTCGGTTTTCGACCTGAAGCACAACTTTGGATTTCGTTGAAAAAGAAAATAAATCGCAGCCTGAAAAAGCCAGCGTAATACAAACAAAAAACCCCGCTAACTTGGCGGGGCTTTTTCTAAGTGGCAAATTTAATTTTAAATTATTCAACCAGCTTAGAGTTAACATTTACCGGGTATTGCTTTTTTAAGTTAGCGAAAAAAGCATCGAATAAGACTTTACGTTTTTCGTCGAATACGGCCATGCGGATTTCGCGCTTTGTAGCTTCTTCGTAAGAACGTTTACCTGTTAATTTGAAAATATGAAAACCAAAAGGCGTTTCAACCAGATTAGGAGTTATTTCGTTAATTTTCATTTTTAAAGCCACATCGTAGTAAGCCGGAATTAACGTTAAACGAGATTGCCAGCCGATATCGCCGCCCAAGTTTTTCGTTGTTAAATCGTCTGAGTATAAACGAACCAGCTCTTCAAACGGACGCTTAGATTTTAAAACTTCGCCTAAGATTTCAGTGGCGCGTTTTTTAGCTTCGTCGCGCTGTTGTTGGGTAGCGCCCGGCTTAACCTCGATTAAGATATCAGAAACGCGGATTTGCGGGTTTTTCGCATAGTAAGCCTTCATCTCTGCTTCAGTTACTTTGCTCTCTTGAACCTTTTGACCTAGTTCTTTTTCAAGTAAGCCTTTGTAAAGCTCTTGGTTTAAACGGTCTTGCACCATTGGGTCGTTTTCCAGTTTACGTTTTTTGGCTTCTTGTAAGCCAATTTCGTAGCGGATAAGGTCTTCTAAAAAAACTTTTCTGCTTGGAACATTGGTGATCACCTGAGATGTCACTTCTTTATATTTTTTATTAAACTCACCTAAAGTGATTTTTTTGTTACCAACAGTGGCAACAACGTCAGTATCTTTTTGCGCAAAAGCTGACAAAGAAAACGCTAGGCCTAATGATAAAATCCATTTCATGTGCATAATTCCTTTTTGACGATATAGTCCTATATAAAATGCTAAGGCCTACTCGAGAACACGACAATGATTTTAAGTTAATTTGGCCGATTGGCTGCGCGCATCAAAAAGCTGATTTTTAAGGGAATTTGCTAATTCCGGCGACCTAGGGTCAGTGTTTTTATCAATAGAAAAATTAAACCTTGTCCAGACAATCCTGACCTGGGCGAAAGGCTTGGGAAGATAGGCTTTATTCCACGCTCGCGGAAAATGCCAAGCCCGATCACAAAAAACACCACCGGCAAAAATCGGGGCCTTCATCAGGCGCGCAATTTCAAACACGCCGGGCTTTACTTCGAAAATCGGACCCTTGGGGCCATCAACGGCCATGCTGCAGTTTGATCCTTCTTTGCAGTACTTAAGTAAACCCTTTAGTGCGGATACACCGCCACGGGTAGCTGAGCCGCGTGAAGTTTTTGCGCCCAGTAAAATAAGCGCAGTGTTCATCATCTCGCCGTCTTTTGATGTTGATGTCATAGTGGCTATTTTATATCTGGAAGCCAGCGAGATAAGAGGAATCTCGTCGCCGTGGAAGTGGGCCAGGATAAAAGGTTTGCGCTCTTTCATCATGGCCTTCATGTCATCGGGCTCTTGCAATTCAACTTTCCAGGTCATCGACAACAACTTGTAAATGACCCAGACAATAAAACCTAAAAAAAGCCCGCGAATTTTATGCATGAAAATTAGTGGTGAAGAACTTTTTTAAATTCTTCAGTTAATTTTGGTAAAATTTCTAAAGCATCGCCTACGATGCCGTAAGTAGCTTTTTGGAAAATAGGTGCATTTGGATCGCTGTTGATCGCAACGATAACTTTTGAGCCGCTCATACCCGCTAAGTGCTGGATGGCGCCAGAAACACCGGCTGCGATGTATAACGACGGAGCGACTGTTTTACCAGTTTGGCCAACCTGCATGCTATGTGGCACCCAGCCGGCATCAACAACCGCACGCGAAGCGCCGACAGTTGCTCCTAAAACATCCGCAAGGTCTTGTAAAAGTTTAAAGTTGCCCGCCTCTTTAAGACCGCGGCCACCAGAAACGATAATATTCGCTTCAGTTAAATCTAATTTTTCTGAAGTACCTTTAACGATATTTTTGATGATTGTTTTTAAAGTTGGCGCAGCAAAAGTGTGTTCAGTTGCAGGAGCTGTTTTTGATGTATCTGCAGCAGCTACCGGCAATTGGTTGGCGCGCATTAAGACGATCTTAACGGCCGAGTTTTCAAATGTGCCGGTTGCAAAACATTTACCTGCGTAAAGAGGTTTTTTAACCTTAACATCGTCACCAGAGATAGTAATTTCGGTTCCGTCAGAAACTACGCCGGCATTTAATTTTGCACCAACGCGCGGGAATAAATCTTTAGCCGTCGAAGACGCCGAAGCCAGAACGATTGTCGCACCGGTTTTGGTGATCGCCTCGGCAACTGCAGCCGTGAATAATTCCGGGTTGTACATATCAAACGCAGCATCTTTAGAAAAATGAATTTCTTGAGCCCCATGGTGTGCAAGTTCAGCATGTGCGGCACCGGCCTGCGTTCCTAGAGCAAAGCCTAAAACGGTGTGGCCAGATTTGGCAGCGAATTGTAAAAGCTCTTGTGAGCTTCTTTTAAGTTTGTTGTTTTGAAATTCAGCAAAAACTAAAATTTTTGACATTGTAGCACCTATAATACTTTCGCTTCGTCACGTAAAAGTTTGATTAATTCAGCAGCTTGGGCTGAAGCATCGCCAGATAAAAGTTTTACCGGCGGTTTTTCGGCCGGCAATGAATAAGATACGTATTTAACCTTTGCATCAGTCGCTGCGATTCCTAATGATGAAAACTCAACTTCTTTTACAACTTTTTTCTTCGCCTTCATGATGCCAGGAAGTGAAGCGTAGCGAGGCATGTTTAAGCCTTTGTTCGCCGCCACCAATGATGGATTCATCATTTGTACAACTTCTTTTGCACCACCTTCAACATCGCGCTCAACCAACACGCTTTCGCCTTGATTTTCAAATTTTGAAACTACCGAGGTGTGCGGGATTGATAAAAATTCAGCTACCATTTGAGGCACTGATGATTGGTTGTTATCAATTGCCAGCTTACCGGTGAATATTAAATGAGCGCCGCCTTCAGCCTTAATTGTAGTAGCCAAAGCCTTTGCCGTAGAAATTGCGTCTAATTTTTCATCAGCATTTACAACGATGGCCTCATCAGCGCCCATGGCTAAAGCAGTTCTTAATGCCTCAACGGCGCGGGCCTTAGGTCCAGCGGTGATAGCCCAAACCTGAGCTGATGGGTTTTTTTCTTTAAACTTCACTGCTTCTTCGACTGCAAATTCGTCATAGGGGTTTAAAACCCATTTGATACCAGTTGTATCAATGCCATTTTGGTCAGCGGCCACTTTAATTTTAGTTTCAGTGTCCGGCACTTGCTTAATGCACACGAAAATTTTCATGATCTATCACTCCATTTTTGTTTAATAAATGAACCCCTTTGTTCTAGCGCAAGTACCTGAAATCAGACAGTGAATTATCTATATAACGTGACGCAAAAATTCAGCTACGGCACAAGTGGCAAAGTGACAATTTATAGGGCTTAAGTTTATTGTAAGTTGAAAACAACATGAGAAGGTGTCTTGCTTTGGCAAGCGAAGGTGAAAGTATGTTCGATTTTGTGAAGTCGACCGTCGGTCGAAAATATATCATGGGTATTTCGGGCCTGGTGTGGATGGGTTTTGTTCTGGCTCACATGGCGGGAAATATGCTTATTTTTGTAAGCCCCGATTTGTACAATGCTTACGGGCACGCAATTGTTTCTAACAAGCCGTTACTTTACGGTGCAGAATCAGTCTTAGTTCTGGCTTTGATCGTCCATGTGGTAACAGCGATTTCTTTAACAGTAGAAAATCGAAAAGCTAAAGGTTCGCGATACGCGGTTAATCCAAACGGCGACAAAGGGCCAACGCTGGCATCGCAAACAATGGGTCTGCAGGGCTCACTAATTTTAGTTTTTATCATCACTCACTTGGCCACATTCAAATACGGAAAAGAATATGAAACGGTCGTTAACGGCGTACCTATGCGCGATCTTCACCGCCTGATTGTCGAAATGTTTCAGCAGCCCGGCTATGTGCTTTGGTATGTTGTTGCTTTAATTATTTTGATGTTCCACTTAAGCCACGGCGCTAGTTCAATTTTTCAGTCTTTTGGCTTTTTAGAGAGAAAAATGCAAAAGGGTCTAAGAAAATTTGCCTGGACTTACGCAATCGTAGTTGCTGCTGGATTCTTATCTCAACCTATTTACGTATTCTTATTAAAAGGAAAATAATATGTCTTCTAATAAATTAGATAGCAAAATTCCTAGTGGCGATATTTCTGAAAAATGGACAAAACATAAGTTCAACATGAAGCTGGTAAATCCGGCGAATAAGCGCAAGCACTCTGTGATCGTTATCGGCACGGGCCTTGCGGGCGCATCAGCGGCCTCTTCGCTGGGCGAACTTGGTTACAAAGTAAAAGCCTTCTGTGTGCACGAATCTCCTCGCCGCGCCCACTCGGTTGCGGCCCAAGGCGGTATCAATGCGGCAAAAAATTATCAAAACGATGGCGACTCGGTTTATCGTCTATTCTACGACACCGTAAAAGGCGGAGATTTCCGCGCCCGTGAAGCGAATGTTCATCGTCTGGCCGAAGTGTCTGTAAACATTATCGATCAAGCAGTAGCCTCGGGCGTTCCGTTGGCGCGTGAATACGGCGGGTTACTATCAAACCGCTCATTCGGCGGATCGCAGGTTTCGCGTACTTTCTATGCTCGCGGACAGACTGGTCAGCAGCTCTTGTTAGGCGCTTACTCATCAATGATGAGACAGGTAGATCTTGGAACCGTTGAGCTATACACGCGCCGTGAAATGCTGGATCTTGTTGTGGTTGATGGTAAAGCGCGTGGCGTAATTATCAGAAACCTACTAACGGGAGAAATTGAATCGCACGAAGCAGATGCGGTAATTATCGCATCAGGCGGATACTCAAACGTATTTTACCTTTCAACAAATGCAATGGCCTGCGCGGTAACGGCTGCCTGGAAAGCTCACAAAAAAGGGGCGTTCTTTGCCAACCCTTGCTACACGCAGATTCACCCGACTTGTATTCCGGTTCACGGCGAAAACCAATCTAAGCTGACCCTGATGTCTGAATCATTACGTAATGATGGACGCGTTTGGGCTCCGCTTAAAAAAGGTGACACGCGTTCGGCGAACGAGATTCCAGAAGCAGAGCGCGATTACTTCTTAGAGCGCGTTTATCCAAGCTTTGGTAACTTGGCTCCGCGCGATGTAGCCTCTCGCCAAGCTAAGTACCGCGTTGATGAAGGTCACGGGGCCTTGGGCGAACAAGCTGTATTCTTAGATTTCAGAGACAGCATCAAACGTTTGGGCGAAGATAAAGTGGCTGAGCGCTACGGAAATCTTTTTCAAATGTACGAAAAAATCACTGGCGAAAATCCATACAAACAGCCAATGAGAATTTTCCCGGCGCCTCACTACACTATGGGTGGCCTATGGGTAGATTATAATCTTGAATCGACCATTCCTGGCTTGTTCGTAGCCGGTGAAGCGAACTTCTCTGATCACGGCGCAAACCGCTTGGGAGCTTCGGCATTGATGCAGGGCTTGGCGGATGGATACTTCGTACTTCCGTATACAATCGGAAATTATTTCGCAAACACGAAGTTAGAAAAAGTGGCGACGACAAACGATGCCTTTAAATCTGCTGCCAACGAAGTTCAAAACGACCTAACCAAATTTTTACACATCAAAGGTTCAAGAACAGTTGAGTCTTTCCATAAAGAGTTAGGCCACATTATGTGGGAAAAATGCGGCATGGCTCGCGATAAAGACGGCCTTACTGAAGCCATTGCTAAAATCCAGAACCTGCGTAAAGAATTCCATTCAAATGTTAACGTTCCTGGTGAAGCCAAAGGCATTAACAATGAATTAGAAAAAGCCGGCCGCGTAGCCGACTTCATTGAGCTAGGTGAGTTAATGTGCCGAGATGCCTTAACCCGCGAAGAATCTTGCGGCGGTCACTTCAGAACTGAGCACCAGGTCGATGGCGAAGCTAAACGTAATGACGAAAAATTCTGTCATACAGCCGCGTGGGAATGGAACGGTTCTGCAGATAAAGTGCAAATCCGTCACCAAGAAGAATTAACTTTCGAAAACGTCCACTTAGCGACACGTTCGTATAAATAAGGTCGAGGATAAAATGGGAAACGCAAAACCAGGTATTAATTTAAAATTAAAAGTATGGCGCCAAAAAAACAACACCGCGAAGGGCGGCTTCAAAGAGTACGATGCTAAAAACGTATCTCCAGATGCTTCATTCTTAGAAATGTTAGACGCCGTTAATGAAGAGTTAATCAAAAAAGGTGAAGAGCCAATTTTATTTGACCACGATTGCCGCGAAGGCATCTGCGGAAGCTGCGGGTTTATGATCAACGGAAACGCACATGGTCCGCAAAAATCTACGACAGTTTGTCAGTTGCACATGCGCGCATTCAAAGATGGTGAAACACTGGTTTTAGAGCCGTGGAGAGCCTCTGCATTTCCAATTCTTAAGGATTTAATGGTTGATCGCTCGGCGTTTGACCGCATTATCAAAGCCGGTGGTTACATCTCTGTAAATACTGGAAATGCACGCGATGCAAATAACATCTTAATTCCAAAACCAGACGCAGACGAAGCCTTTATGTCGGCTACCTGCATCGGTTGCGGCGCTTGCGTAGCTTCTTGTAAAAATGCTTCAGCAGCGCTGTTTACATCGGCCAAAATCCAGCACATGGCTTTACTTCCGCAAGGTCAGGTTGAGCGTGCCCAGCGTGCTTTAGATATGACAGCACAAATGGATGCTGAGGGCTTCGGAGCTTGTTCGACGACCGGAGCTTGTTCTGCGGCTTGTCCTAAAGATATTTCTTTAATCAATATCGCGACCATGAATCGTGAGTTATTAAAAGCTACTATCGCCAAAAAAGAAGAAATGTCAGGCGGCGGCGACGGCTAGACGTTGCTAAGGAGGCCACAACATGAAAGATTTTTTAAAAATATTATTTGTGTTAGTGGCCATTGTAATTGCCTTTGTCGCCGGACGTAATTACGGTGAAACCTCGGTTACCGAATCTAAAGAATATAAAGACAATAAAAGTTATATTGCCGAAAGCGCGCGCTCTGAAGAAGAGTTGCGTGTGATAAAAGAAAAGTTTCAGTCTTTACTGGATAGTGCAGATCTAAAAAAGGCTGATGAAGTTTACGGTAAAATGATGACCCTGTTTCTTGTAGACTTAGGGCTTCGTATCTCTGAACAACAGCAAAAAGATTTAGATGCCGGCAAGACACAATTGGCGATGTGTGTCCCGTCCGCAGCCGGATCGGCAGCGACAAAAGAAAAGCCTGTGCCTCCGGCCCAGGAAGACACGCCAAAGCAAGAAAGCGAAGCCGCGAAACCAGTTGAGCCTAAGTTTTCTAAACTGAACGCCGGTCGATTTAAGTCGACCGAGTGGACTTTGATGAACAGCACGTCAAACGAAGAAATCTACCGAAGCCTTGCAAAAGTTCAACTAACAGATATAGATAATTTTTTAAAAGGAGCTCCGGAAACTCCATTTATCAACCTAGAGAAGTACTACGGCACTTTCCGCGGCCGTCTGGTGGCGGTTGATGGCTCAAACTATGGATCACTGGTTATGCAGGTGGGTCCCGCAGAAAAAGCGAATCATGTTACCGGAGAAGTGCAGCTTTATCGTGGTGGTAAAAACGAGTCGACCTCTAATTTTACCTCAAATACCTGGGGCTACACCCCGGCCGGCTACCAAGGCAATATGGTTAGCATCGGAAAAAGATTTTTACAGATCTATAAAATTGAAAACTCAGATAAAATAGCCGGAAACTTCTACGAGCGTTTACCGAATGGCACGACAAAGCTTATTGGAAGTTTTGTGTTAAATCGTACCGACAGAATTTAACCGAATCCTTTTTGTCCAATTTAAGAACCACAAAAGCGTGCAGCTAGCCGCTATTGCCCCATTGTTTTTGCTAAGACCGTCCGTCTCACCCTGAGACCATATTTATAAATCTGGATTTATTTTTGCTATTTTAAGCTTCTGATTAACCGTTAAAAATCGCGTCAAATGTCTCAGATACAGACGTTAGTTCGTGTTGAACTAAACACAGCTTAGATTTGCAGCCTGACAAAAGTCTAAATTACTGGACCTTTTCTGACGATGAGAATCATAGGTAGGATGCAAATGAAAAAAGTCGGCGAACTAATGCAAGAGATGGGATTTAACAAAGATGCACCGGTGGCAACACAGGAAGCGTTTATCAAACATCTCATCAAAGCCGCTACTGGAGCCAATGTTGTGACTCCGACCGAGAAAAAAATCATCCAAGATAATCCCGATAAAATCGTGAAGTTTCCGAAGCAATTGGCTTTCGATTTTTCTGATGAAGAAGTTTTGTCTCCCGCGAAAAAATCTAAAAAAGCGTAACAATAAGTTTTATTGAATGCTACTTTCCCCTGGCCGTATTTCCAGTTTCAGTCTGGAACCGGAAAGCTAGACTGCTCATGAATCGGGCGCGTGCTAAGATTTTTTCAACTAAGGGGAAACACCACCATGAAAAAGAATTTTTCAAAAGTAGGCGCAGTCGCGGCGACAATGATGTTAGCTGTAACTGCAAACGCAAAATTTACAACTGAATCTGTTCCAGGTGAATTTGTTGTAAAATTAAAACCGGGCATGATGCGTATGTCGACACAATCGTTATCACAACAGCTTAAGGGTTTTGTAACTCAAAAAATTTCAGGACAAGACATTGTCGTAGTTAAAAAAGCTGTATTTGAAACAAATGATTCAGCAATTAAAGCTTTAAACCAAAACCCAATGGTTGAAATCGCCGAGCCAAACTATATCTATAAAATTAATAAAGCTCCGACAGATCCTCTATATATCCAAACTTGGGGTTTATCGAACGTGGGCCAAGCTGATCCAAAAAACCAAGTCGGTGTAGCTGGTATCGATATCAACGCTGAGCGCGCCTGGGAAATCCAAACCGGTACTCGTGAAAAAATCATCGCGGTTATTGATACTGGTATCGACTACAATCATCCGGATTTAGTGGATAATATGTGGAAAAATGAAGCCGAAGCAGCTGGTAAAGCTGGTGTTGATGATGACGGTAACGGCGTAGTTGATGATATTTACGGTTACAATGCTATTAACGGCTCTGGAAATCCACTTGACGATCAAGGCCACGGTTCTCACTGTGCCGGCACGATCGGTGCCCGTGCGAACAACGGTATCGGCGTTGCCGGTGTAAACTGGGATGTTCGTATGATGGCGGTTAAATTTTTAGATAAAGGTGGTTCTGGTTCATTGGCTGACGCCATCAAAGCGATCGACTACGCAACTAAAATGGGTGCACATGTTATGTCGAACTCTTGGGGCGGCGGCGGCTTCTCACAAACTTTATTAGATGCGATCAAACGTTCAAATGAAGCTGGCGCAATCTTTATCGCAGCAGCTGGTAATGAATACAACAACAACGATAACTCACCGACTTACCCATCAACTTACCAAGTTGAAAACGTAATGTCTGTTGCCGCTATCGATAACCGTGGTGCAAAAGCTGATTTTTCAAATTTCGGTAAAAAGACAGTTCACTTAGGTGCTCCTGGCGTAAACGTCATGTCGACAACTGGTGGTTCATATAAATCATACTCTGGTACCTCAATGGCGACTCCGCACGTTGCCGGTGTTGCTGCTTTATTATGGGCTAACGAGCCAGGCTTAACGGCTGCCGAAGTAAAACAAAGATTAGTAGCTACGGTTCGCCCGTTAGCTTCTATGAAAGGTAAAACTAGAACCGGCGGTATGGTTGATGCTTACGGTGCTTTAACAAACACACAAGCGCCACCGGATGTAAATGATCCGTCTAACTGGGCAACTGTTTCAATGGATTTCAAATCTGAATCTCCGTATAAACCAAATACAGATCAAACTTTTGAGATCAGCGTTCCGGGCGCAAAAGAATTTGCTCTGTACTTTGAGAAATTCAATGTTGAGTCTGGTTATGACTTCGTAACTATTTACGATGCTAACGGCACGCAAGTGCAAAAATTAACTGGTGTAAATGATGAGTCGTTCTCAATGACGATCACTGGTAGCTCTGCACGCCTAGTATTTAAATCAGATAAATCAGTAGAAAAATCTGGTTGGGCAATCACTAAAGCCGCTTACCGTTAATTTCGAGTAAGTTTGTTTTGCCGCAGGATCAACGAAGAGTTTTTCCTGCGTACGCGCAACACATTTTATTTCACGAAAAATGCAAAGCTAAAACTTTGCATTTTTTTTCGCAGCCCTCATCTTGAGTGGATGAAAAAATACATAACAAAACTCATAGTTATTTTCGCATTAGTATTAACTCAAAGCTGCGCTGACAGCGGCGTTAGCGACAACAATACAAGCACTGGTTTACCAGATGCAGCTCTTATAGACCCAACACCAACACCTGAATCAACAACAGATACGGCAGCCCTGGCGGGAGCCACAACCAGCACGACAAAAAAAGTTTTATTGTTTAATGGCGTGGGTATCTCAACATCTGATTGGCAGACGTTACAGACGATTCTTAAAGACATGGGCTTAGTTACGCAAACAGCAAACTCATCACAACTAAATGCCATGAGTTTAGAAACCTTAAAGCAATTTTCGTTAATCGTGATCCCGGGAGGCAATGGCTATAATATTAGTAGTGGCCTTACCGGATCAGCGCGCGTGCGTGTGCGGCAAGCGGTACGCGATTATGGCGTTAGTTATTTAGGATTTTGTGCCGGCGCCTGGGTGGCGGTCGGAACACAAGCCAACACCAATTACACGACTTCATATGGATTTCCAGTGATCTACGGACAAATTTTACCGGCGTGGTACCCAAACGGAAATACCAGAGCACTAGCCGATGTTGTACCGGTGAAATTTGCTGACGGAAGAAATCGTCATCTGGTTTGGTACGGCGGCCCTTCAACTCCCGAGTGGAGTGGCGGTGTTGTTGCCAGATACAGCGACGGAAAACCCGCCATCTCGCAGAAATACTCAGGAAAAGGATTTGTTCTAATTACAGGTCCGCATCCTGAAGCTCCACAAAGCTGGAGAAGTGATGCTGAAGCTGGATACGATCCAGATGGATTAGACTATGACATCACTAAAGAAATGATCTTAGCGGCCTTAAACCGACAACCAATGAATCATTATTAATAACAAAAAAAACCCGATCGTGTGATCGGGTTTTTTCTTTGAAAGACTATTTACAGATTTGTGCGGTTTTATAGAGAGGCAATAATTCATTTTGAACGACATTTACGTGATCACTTTGTATAGGCAAAAGCATGCCGTCACGAATTAAACCCCATTGCCCTTGTTTATCAGCGAAGTTTATCCATTTCATTTCGCAGTCCTTGGGTTGAAATATACAGATACCGCCTTTTACCAGATGAAGTTGAATCTTCATATAGAACTCAACATTCATCGCATAAAGATCGCTAACTTGTTTTCCGTTTTTACTAAAGTAATAATTAATAGAGCCAGTGCTTTGAGTGAGCTCACAAACATCAACTTTTCCTTCGTTGACCTGAGATAAAATTTTAATTTTTTCATACTCAGCCTTGATTGCCGGAAGTTTTAGAGCTTTAAATGAGGCCCTTACCTCTTCTAGAGAAATTTGTGGCTCACCTTTTACTTCAGATACAAAGGCATAATTAAAATAGTCGCGCACAAATTTTCTAATGGGAGCGGTTCCAGATTCTTTAATTAAAGAAGGATTAAATCGTAGAACTAAATACAAGACAGACTCGTGAAGTTTTAAAGCCAATTTACTATTTAAATCTAACTTGTTAAATTCAGCGCGATTGATAAGTACATTGCCGTAACCGTCTTGAACCGCTAGTTGTTTTTTAGTTGCGGGGTTATCGATGGCTAAAGCACCTTCATCATTAATTTCTTCCAAAGGTCTATCAGTAAAACCATATTGCAAGCTACTAATAATCTGACGACCTTTTAAATTAAAAGCACTCACATGAATATCTTTAAGGTAGGGATCATAATAGTCCGCTTTTTGTGTGTTAGAATACATCGCCTCTGTTAATGCCCAACCATAAAAATCTGCATCGTTTTGCATAACTCGCGCTTGAGTAGCTATTGAGGTTAAGTTCTGAATCTCACTGCGGGATTTAGAGTACGATTGTGGATCTTCGTTAAGTTCTTTAATAATTAAGGTTGCATAATCATAATCAAATGGTTCTTTGCCTGCAGCCTCAGCTAAATCTAATAATTGTCCAGCGCCTGTTGTAGAATCAACAACCGTGTCGCCTCCGCCACCATCAACCGTTCCTTCCGCAGGAGTTTGCTGTTGACGTATTTTGTTACGATCTTGCTCTTCCTTTTGACAGGCGACTAATGAAATCATGCACAATAGAGCTAATAAGAGTTTTAATCGTAATTTCATGTAACCTCCTCTGGGAGAGTTTCTGTTTCAATTTAAGGACCATGCCAGGTGTTTCGTTTTGAGACGTCTATAAGTTTATAAATTCGCAAACCAACCAATCTGCAAAGGCGTTTCCACCCATAATTTGAAAATTAGTTTTTAACGCAATTTGATTTTTTACAGTGGGATCAATAAAGGCGCGCGCAACTTTTTCGCCAGGTTGAATCTTTAAAATGTCAGAATTTTCAGGCGCGTGCAAGTTGTGCTCAGGGGGGCGCTCAGCACTTAACACCATCGTCATTCGAACTTTTTTGTTCGCAAATTTCTCAACAGTCACATCTACTGCTGCAAAAACGTGGTCAGTAAAGGTAACCATACCATTGGCGTCTGCAAAGGTTTTTACAAAGTGTTTGAGCTGGGCAAAGCGGTATAACGTTATTTCAGTTCCTTGAGATGACGGCAGTTGTTCTATACGGTTTGCATTGATTTTTAATCTAAAATATCTTTGGCTTGTCTCGGAAATATCTCGACGACAATTAAAAATATGATTTGTCGGAACGGTCTGGCCGTTTTCGAAAATTTCAGAAATTTCATCTTGTTTCCAGATATCGCGTTCAGAATACTGAGAAGGCGATTGTTCCTTTGCCTTCTGGCAAGATACTGCGAAAATTAACATTAGGGTGGCAATTGCTTTATAAACTTGAGTGTTCATTTTGATCTCCCGTTATTTTAGGTTCAGATTCCAATACAAACCTTATAACCCGATGCAAAAAACTTATCCTTTCCTATTTTCTTAAATTGTTAACTAAAATTTAAGTTTTTTGATAAAATTGTCGATAGATATGGTATAACATATTGAAAAATAAGGATTTTTTGTGAAGCTAATTTCATTATTCGAATACACAGATTACAAAAAATATGTCCTGGACTGGCTTAAAAACCAACCCCAACAAGGGCGCGGCTTTTTCACGTCATTGGCAGAAAAACTAGGAACCAGCAATGCGGCGATTTCGCAAATTTTTAAAGATGAGCGTCAGCTGAATTTAGAACATGCGACAGAACTTTGTGAAATACTACATTTGTCAGACGACGAAGCATTTTATTTTTTAATTCTGGTTGAGTACGCCCGCGCAGGCTCTGTGAAATTAAAAAAACGACTTTTAGAAAAAATAAAGTCTGAACAAGCTAAACAGCAACAATTAATTAACCGCGTTCCTAAAGACACGTTATTAACAGATGAGGTAAAGTCGATATATTATTCTTCATGGCTCTATACGGGCCTTAGAAATTTGATTGCCACCGATGAAGCTCAAAATTTTGATGAGCTCGCGTCGCGGTTGAAAATTCAGAAAAACAAACTGCAAAAAATCATTCAGTTTCTTTTAGATCATCAGCTTCTGGTTGCCAAAAACAATAAACTTGAAGTGGGCCCGCAGAAAACACATTTAGAAAGTGGTTCTCCGTGGGTGGTAAAACATCATCATAACTGGCGGATTAAATCTATGGAATCAATGCAAAATTCGCTTGAAAGTGATTTGTTTTATTCGGCACCAATGTCTTTATCCCACGAGGTGGCCGAAAAAATTAGACAGCAATTGCCAGAGTTTATTAAGCAAATTATCGAACAAGTAGGCCCTTCAAAATCTGAAACCGTACGTTGTCTGAATATCGATTGGTTTGAGTATTAATTAAAAGAGTCAATATTTCGGTACACTTTAAATTCAATTAAAACCACCAGAAGAACCACCACAATTTCCGCAGCTAATATCGCTTGTCCCCGCCAAGTAATACGTTCGCGAAATAAAATTAAGCCTAAAGAAATTAAGCAGTAAATTAAGTTGGCGCTAATAATTGTAAGCAACATCCACGGCTTAGGTTTCGAAACAAAAAAATAACAGCTGAGCGAATAAACCGCGTACGCTACCGGTAGCAAGGCCAGCGACTGCAACACTGACACGCTGATACCCAAGAACAACGAATAGCGAACAAGAATTAACCCGGTAAAACAGGCGCTTAAGAGGGCGCCGATTCCGTCTAACAAAAAAATATTTCTGTCGTTTAAATTCAGCTTATTCATGACGATTTAAAAAATCGCGAAGCTTAAGATTCATAAACTCAGGAAAATCCAGCTGGCAACAGTGTGACCCGTACGGAACCAGCACATATTCAGCTTTATGAATTTGCTCGGCCAATTCTTTTTGATAGCTGGGCGGAGTTAAAAAATCACGGTCACCGGCAATCACTAAAGATGGCTTATCAATTTGGTGTAAGATGTTTGAGCCGTCAAAACTTAATAGCTGTTCAAACAATCTAAAAAATAAAGGTAGCTCCAGGCGCGAAACACCGCGACCGTACATTTCAATGTCTTTAAACTGTGTCAGCTTAATATTAAATCCACCCGACAAGGCCGCTACCTGAAACGCTACTGGGTTATCAACCATGGTTCTCCACAGAGAGTTCCACAGATCCGGCGCTTTGGCGTGCTGGGTTTTAATAAACTGAAACAATGGCTCAACAAATTCTAAACCGAAAAGCTTTTTTAAAGGATTGCGGGCAAAGCCGTTAACAAAAGTTAAAGAGCGAAAAATTTCCGGAAACTGCTCAAAAGATTTTAACTGGTATGGAACACCAAAGCTGTGACCTACCACATGCGCTGATTTGTGGCCCAGGTGACTTAATAATCCTTTTAAATCGAAAGCCAAATGTTCAAACGTCATGTTCTCGATATTTTTAACCGGCACACTTTTGTGGTGGCCGCGGATATCAAATAAAATTACCTGATGGGTTTTAGAAAAAAATTCGACCTGCGGGTGCCAGTGATTCATTAAACAGGCGATGCCGTAGATAAAAACAATAGGCTCACCCTGCCCGTGAACTTCGTAATAGATCGGAGTTCCGTCCATGGCTTGATAATAACCGGTTTTTTTCTCAATAAATTGTGCACTCATTTTAAAATCGAAAGCTCCACTAAATTGGCGCCAAAAGACAACTGATCGCCACTTTCAATGGGATGTTGGGTAAAAGGTTGGCCATTGATAAGAATCTTATCACCGCACAGAGTTTCGATGTAGGCCGTTTCGCCGACCTGGAAAAATTTGGCAATTTGTCCGGGCTGGGTCGGATCTTTGATGTTTAAATCCAGGCTGTTAAATCCCATAATGCGCGGGCCGTAACTTAAGGTATAGAACTCGTCAGTCTGCGGGCCCTGTAAAAACGTCAAACGCACCGGGTAAAGATAGAAGAAAAACTCGGTTAAAATGGGGTCCCAGCTGTCGGCCTCTAAAAATTCGACCAATTCATCTTCCCAGTTAGCAGATGAGGTTTTAGGCTTCTCGATCACCTTAAAGCCAGTCTGACCCATATGAAAAATCAGCCCATTAATTAAGCTAAGCGACACCCCTTCAGACGAACCAGCTCGAATCTTGTTGCCATCTAAAGCCCTGATTTTCCACACGAAATTAGGATCTAGATAGATTTCAGCGTGCATAGAGGCCATTTCGCCATCGCCGAAATAGCTAGACGAGAAAACATAGTTCTCGCGCATGCTAATGATCTTTCCTTTTTGCTGTCCATCGAGGACCTGCAGAGCCAATTTCATAGAAATCCTGTTTATTATCGCGCTTTCAGCACGAAAATATCATAGGCCTATGATCAGGCCTTGTCTACGTCTTGGGAGGGTGCTAAACCACTAGAACATTAAAAGTCATCCTTGCTCCACCCATTGGGGGTTGGAGCTTTAACCGGAAGGAATATTCATGGACCAAAACTTAAAGCGTCCGTATGAGGTTGTTATCCTTATGCACCCAGACGCGAACTTAGAAGAGCAAAAAGCTCTTTTCACAAAAAACAAAGCCACAATCACTAGCTATAAAGGTAACGTGCACTCAGTAGAAACTTGGGGCAAACGTACTTTAGGCACACCGATTGGCAAATTACGTAAAGCTGTGTTCTTTCACTCAGTTTTCGAAGCTAATCCGCAAGCTGTTATGGAAATTGAACGTACTATGCGTATCAATGACAAAGTATTGCGTTTTATGCACACGCGCTTAGATGAGCGTACTTCTCCTGCTAAACACTTAGAAGCTTTCAAAAAAGGCTTAGCTGAGTCAGCGGCTAAAGAAAAAGAACGTGAAGCAAAAGCTCAGTTACGTCGTCAAGCAGCTCAACAAGCTCGCATGGAAAGACAAGACGAAGAGTAATAATTGATGCTGCCGCAACAACAAGCCTCTAACAAAAAATATTTCTTACTAGCTGCAGTTTCTGCAGCTATGAGCATTGTTTTTTCTGTAATGAGCGCTCCGTTTATTCGTGTGTTAGCAGCAACTAAATCCAAAATTTTTTGGATGGTTGGCGTTGTTTTCGTGTCTTCATTATTTTTTGCAAAGATGAACCTGGTCGCAATTTATGTAGGGGCAATTTGGATGACTTTAGGCCTTTACAGTGAATTGGAAAAAAAGGGCATCACGTGGAAAAAATCAGGCGCACTGTCGGTCTTGGCTGGCGTGTTGTTTGGAGCCATCAGCTTCCTGTCGATAACGAAGTGGTCTTTTGATCACGAGTTAGTTAAACAGGTCATTGATCCGCTCATGATTTCGTTAAAACAGGTTTTACCCGATGAAAATTTCGAATCAAAAGCCGTTATGATGTTTATGCCGGGATTACTGGCTTCCGCACTGGTCAGCGCTTTAGCTGTTTCACTTGTGTTTGAAGCTCAAATTTTCCAGGCCTTTCAAATTAAACGTGAAAGACTTGCTTCAGGACTTAAATGGTTGGAGTTTCGACTTCCGGATATGTTTATCTGGTTATCGTTATTCTCTTTTTTATTCTCAGTAGTAGAAACGCCATATAAATTCCTCCAAGTGATCGCCATTAATTTTGCGGTAATAAGCATCGTAAGCTTTTTCTTTCAAGGGATTTCAGTTTTTGAATTTGCTACCCGAATCTTCAGATTTGGCAGATTAACTAAATTGTTGCTTTATCTTTTAATAATCACATGGGCGCTACCGGTGATCACGGTCTTAGGATTTGCTGACTACTGGGTGGATTTCCGCCGTCATATGAGAAAAAAGATTAAAGTGGCGTAATGTCCGCAAGGATAAGGATGTCGTGCTGAGAGCACGCAAAGGAATTGAAAATGAAAGTAATTTTACAAAAAGACGTTAAAGACTTAGGAAAAGTTGGCGATCTAGTGAATGTTTCTGCAGGTTTTGCACGTAACTTATTATTCCCACGCAAGTTAGCTGTTGAAGCTACTGAAACTCGCGTTAACGAATACAATCACTTAAAACGCGTTGCTGAATCAAAAAAGAAGAAAGCTTTAGCTGAGCGCCAGGCTTTCTTAGCGAAAATTAAAGGTACAACTGTTACCTTTAAATTAAACGCCGGTGACAACGACAAACTTTTCGGAACTGTAACAACTTCTGATATCTCTAAAGGCTTAGATAAATTAGGTTTTTCAGTAGACAGAAAAGATATCGTTTTAGAAGAGCCAATCAAAGTATTAGGTACTCATAAAGCGACAATCAAATACAGCGAAGGAATGGAAGCTCCAATCCAGATCTCTGTAGAGCGCGCTTAATAGTTATTTAAACTATAAAGAACACCAAAAAGGGCTGGCACTAAGTGTCGGCCCTTTTTTTTGCCTAGCAGGTAGGGCTATCGGTTGTGTCTCAAGCCAATTCTTTGTACAGTCGTAGGCGATGAACAGGAGATGGGCTATGACTAAGCTTTTCGTAATTTTAGGTCTTATTTTTTCAACACCAGCGTTTGCCAAAAAAACCAATGGCGCGGTGATTACTACGGTTGAACCAAGCGAAGTGGTTTTAACGACTAAAAAAGGTTTTCATTTTAACGATAAAGCCCCGGCAAGTATAGTATTTGATAATTTAGAAGCTAAACACAAGCCGACAATCAAAACTGAACAAAAATTTACTTTTAAAGTATTAGAAAACACCAAAAAAGCCAAAGTGAGTTTCTATGTGTGTGATGACGCCAAAACAGTGTGCGAGATGCATGAGCAAGATGTTGTGCTTAAAGCGCCGAAGCGTACAGCAACAGATGCGGCTTCTGATGATCGTGCCGTGGCATCAGATGCACCGGTAAAAAAATACGACAAAATTACCCTGTTAAAGTTTTCTGCCCCCTGGTGCCCGGCCTGCATTCGTCTTAAGTCAGAGACAATGAACAAGCCACAGGTTAAAGCTTTGTTGAAAAAAGTTAACCTACAAGAAATCAATATCGACTTAGTAGAAAACGAAAAAATCTCTGATCATTACGGCGTAAAGGCCATTCCGACGGTGATTTTAGTTAACGAAAACGGCGAAGAACTAAAGCGTTGGTTAGATTATCAGCCGGTGAAAACATTTGCGCCAGAGTTAACAGCAGCACTTAAAGAAACACAGTCAATCAACCAGCTGGTGGCTAAAGCTGAAGCCGGAGATGAAAAGGCAGCAACGACATTGGGTTACAACTCATATAGCAAAATGAACTGGAAAGATGCTGCGAAGTGGTTTTCGTTTTCAAAGGGTGCAAAAGAGTTAAATTACAAACTGGCGTCAGAAATAAACTTGGCATCTGATGACCTAGGTGATTCTCTCGAGAGCAAAAAAGCATACCAACAGGCGCTGGAAAAGGGCTTTACCCTTTCTTCTTCGGTTTTTGACCAAACACGCTGGAAGCTTGAATACCTTGAACAATTAAAAGAACAAGAGCGTCCAATCGAAACTGACGCGATCAAGGCATTACAGTTTCAGTTGGCTGAAATCAAAAACAGCAAAGATCTAAAAGGGCTGTTTGCCAAATCAACTTTAGGCGATAACGAAAACTTTGAAAAAGCCGAAGTGTTGGATATGACCGCTCGTTTGTACAAACTGACTGACGACAAAGACAATATGAAAAAGACTCAAGCCGAGCTTGCGGCGGCGGTAGATAAAGTTAAATTATCAACGAAGCTTCCGGGACAGATGATTTCGGCAATTTGGTATTATGGTCAGGCCGGCACTCCGGAAAAGTCAGAGCCTTTGTTAAAACAATTAATTAAAGCTAACCCAAAATCATATGTGTATTATCAGCGCTACGCGAACTATTTAACCAAACAAAAACGCCATGAAGAGGCCTTGGCACAGGCCAATTTGGCTTTAGAATACAAAGAAGGAAATGAGCCGCAATTGAGCCTGGCGAAAGTTAAAATTTTGAAAGAGCTAGGCAAAAAAGACGAGGCGGTCGCTTTAATCGACAACACGTTAAAGATCACCGAGGCGCATCCGCAAAAATATAAGCGTACACATGCGGCGCTAACAGATTTAAAAAAGAATCTGTTAAATCCGGAAGTTAAAAAATAAAATTTATTAGGATTAAAGCGTTACTGTACGCGTTCAGGCGAGGTGCCGTAAAAAACTTCGTCTAAGTAGATCAGCAAACACTGGCGCAGCTCTTCTACTGTCATGGTGTCGGGATCGACTTCTAGCGCACGAATGGCAGCAAATAATTCTGTTTCGATGGTGTCTTTATCCATTTTTGCTGCTTGCGAAAATACTTCTAAAACTCGACTCACATTCGCCTCCGTGCTCGTGTGGGTTAAAGGATCTGTTACTCTTTGGAATGCCCTATCCATGGGCTTTCCGGGGTGGTCAGCATGCTGCTAACCGTCCTACTAAGCATCAGACAACTTCATTCGATCAGAGGGTTATTATTGTTTCAATTTTTTTACTTTTGCCCGCA
This sequence comes from Bdellovibrio sp. SBM16, assembly GCF_056175625.1. NCBI lineage: Bacteria > Pseudomonadati > Bdellovibrionota > Bdellovibrionia > Bdellovibrionales > Pseudobdellovibrionaceae > Bdellovibrio > Bdellovibrio sp. SBM16. Next base: position 135,749 of record NZ_JBJKJG010000004.1, read on the forward strand.
TTTTTTTGGACTTTGGTAAGCTTGCTCTTCCTGGAGGGTGGTCTAGTGTGTAAGGGTTATATTGCTTATAACCTTGCTATTGACAGCTGGCAGCCAAGAATTTAGGCAGCCGATTCCTTCTTTGCCCCGGTCAGGACTGGGGAGTGAAAGTAGTGTACTTGACACTATGAAAAGGCTACACATATTGGGTTGCGAAGATACAAACAACCATAGCTATTACGGAGGAATTTACAATGGCTCAAGAATTAGGTGTACGTCCATTACATGACAGAATTTTAGTAAAAAGAACTGCAGAAGATGAAAAAACTGCGGGTGGATTATTTATTCCAGATTCAGCAAAAGAAAAACCTCAACGTGGCGAAATCGTAGCTGCGGGCAAAGGTCGTATTACTGAAGAAGGTAAAGTTTTGCCTTTAGAAGTAAAAGTTGGCGATAAAATTTTATTTTCTAAATACGCCGGCACAGAAATCAAGCTAGACGGATCAGAGTTCTTAATGATGCGTGAAGAAGACGTATTAGGCGTTGTGCAATAGCACACGAACGAAACTGTTCAATATTAATTACATAAATTAAAACGAAGGAAATAAAAACATGAGCAAAATTTTAGTATTCTCGGAAGACGCTAGAACAAACATCTTAAAAGGTGTTAACACTTTAGCTAACGCAGTTAAAGTTACCCTTGGACCTAAAGGTCGTAACGTAGTTATCGACAAATCTTTTGGTTCTCCATTAATCACAAAAGACGGTGTTACTGTTGCTAAAGAAATCGAATTAGAAAACAAATTCGAAAACATGGGCGCGCAAATGGTTAAAGAAGTTGCTTCTAAAACTAATGACGAAGCCGGTGACGGTACAACAACTGCTACTGTATTGGCGCAAGCGATCTACCGCGAAGGCGCTAAATTAGTTTCTGCCGGTCACAACCCTATGTCTATCAAGCGTGGTATCGACAAAGCTGTTGCGATCATCATCGACGAATTAAAAAACATGGCTAAACCGGTAAAAGGTTCAAACGAAGTTGCCCAGGTTGGTGCGATCTCTGCCAACAACGATAAAGAAATCGGTACTATGTTGGCTAACGCTATGGAAAAAGTTGGTCGTGAAGGCGTTATCACTATTGAAGATTCAAAAACTGCTAAAACAGAAGTTACAGTTGTTGAAGGTATGCAATTTGACCGTGGTTACTTATCTCCGTATTTCGTAACTAATGCAGAAAAAATGGAAACGGTTTTAGAAAACGCATACATCTTAGTTTATGACAAAAAAATCTCTTCTATGAAAGACATGATCGGCGTTCTTGAAGCTGTTGCTAAACAAGGTCGTCCATTATTAATCATCGCCGAAGATGTTGACGGTGAAGCGTTAGCAACTTTAGTTGTTAATAAATTACGTGGTACTTTACAAGTTTGTGCAGTTAAAGCTCCGGGCTTTGGTGACCGCCGTAAAGCCATGTTAGAAGATATCGCGATCTTGACTAACGCCCAAGTTATCTCTGAAGACTTAGGTATGAAACTTGAGCAAGCTAATGCAACTCACTTAGGTATCGCAAAACGCGTTGTCGTTGATAAAGACAACACCACAATCATCGATGGTAACGGTAAAAAAGCTGATATCACGGCTCGCGTAAACCAAATCAAAGCTCAGGTTGAAGAAACAACTTCTGACTACGATAAAGAAAAACTAAAAGAGCGTTTAGCTAAATTAGCTGGCGGTGTTGCGGTTATTCACGTTGGTGCTCCTTCTGAAGTTGAAATGAAAGAGAAAAAAGCCCGCGTTGAAGATGCATTAAATGCAACTCGCGCAGCGGTTGAAGAAGGTATCGTAGCCGGCGGTGGTACTGCTTTACTACGCGCTTCTCAACAAATTGCTAAAGGCAAATTCAACGACGAAGAAAAATTCGGCGCAAACATCATCAAACGTGCTTGTGAAGAGCCTATCCGTCAAATCGCTGCCAACGCGGGTCTTGATGGCGCGATCGTTGTAAACAACATTCTACAAGACAAATCAGCTAGCTACGGCTTCAACGCTTTTTCTGACGAATACGGCGATCTATTAAAAGACGGCGTTATCGATCCGGTAAAAGTTGTTCGTTGTGCATTAACAAACGCCGCATCAGTTTCTTCGTTAATGTTAACGACTGAAACAATGATCGCGGAAGCTCCGAAAAAAGAAGCTCCAGCTATGCCAGGTGGCGATCACCACGGTATGGGTGGCATGGGCGGCATGATGTAATTTGCCGACAGGCAAAAAGACATCATTCGACTAAGCTCGAATACAAAACCCAAGGTTAATAGCCTTGGGTTTTTTTATTTCCGAAACACTATGTCATTGTGATTTCTCCACTACCCAGTTGTGTAAGAATAAGGGCAAAATTATCTGCGGAGGAATTTTATGAAGTATCTATATCTAGTGGCTGCGCTTTTGGTTTCGCTATCAGCTTTAGCTAAAGTGTCTGTGGAAAAAGTTGAGTATAAAGAGGGAGACACAACCCTTGAAGGTCTATTGGTGGTTGATACCGCTAAACTTAAAAACAAAAAAGGCCCGGGCGTTGTGGTATTTCATGATTGGAAGGGCGTTGGCCCGTATGTGCAGATGCGCGCCGAACAATTAGCCGAAATGGGTTATGTGGTTTTTGTGGCCGATGTCTATGGTAAAGGCGTTCGCCCTAAAGATAATAAAGAAGCAGCTATCCAGGCCGGTAAATACAAAGGTGACCTTAAGCTTATGCGTTCGCGCGTACAAGCCGCTTACAATGAGTTAGCAAAATCTAAATATGTTATGAGTGATAAAATTTCGGCAACAGGTTATTGCTTTGGTGGAACCGCAGCTCTTGAGGGCGCTCGCATGGGATTGCCGCTTAAAGGTGTGGTTAGTTTTCATGGCGGTTTAAGTTCGCCGACGCCTGAAGATGCAAAAAACATTAAAGCCAAAATTTTGGTGTTACATGGAGCCATTGATCCACTTGTACCACCGGATGAAGTGGCTGCTTTTCAAAAAGAAATGAATGATGCCAAGGTAGATTATCAGCTGACGGCCTATGCGAATGCGGTACACTCGTTTACCCACAAAGAAGCCGGCAATGATATAACTAAAGGCGCCGCTTATAATGAATTGGCGGATAAACGCTCTTATCTTGCAGCAAAAAATTTCTTAGAAGAAGTGAATAAATAAGTAAAAAGGGCGTCCGAAAGACGCCCTTGGCTTTTGCAAAAATAGTTTTCGTAAAAACTATTTCTTTACAGTCTGTGTGGCTGGTAAGGCAGCCGCGATCTCTTTATCTTTCGCTCCGCAAGTCGGATGGCCGAAACCACCAGAGCTTTTTGCATTGGCAATATCAAAGATAATATTGTCATTTTTTGTTGGCGCAACTCCTGCCGGAACGAAATCGAGTTTTAATGTGTGACGGGCTTTCCATGCGATATTATGGTCAGCACAAGACGTGTCACCGCTAACACCGATTGCCCCGATGATTTCGCCATCTGAGTTATATAGCGCTAATCCGCCACCAAACACATTAACACCACCGATGCGCTCACCCACCATTGGGTCTTTAGCAGAACCGAAATTTTTAACATTGCCCTCATAAGCGGCCTCGACGTTTACCGGATTGCTTTCTTGTAATCCGAACAAACTTCCACCGGGCTGAACTGCTGAATAAAGGTTTGCCGTTGATAATGCTAATGCCTTTAGGCTGAAGGCGTTGGCGGTATTGGCTTTTTGCGCTGAAATCACACGGCTGCCCGGCCATTGAGAATCTACCGTTTCGCCGGTAAATGCCACCGCACATACTTTACCAGAACGATCTACCAGGGTGGCCCACATATCTAAATTAAGACCACCGTTGGCTTCGTTACGTGCACTAACAAGTGCTTTTTTTAAAGTGGCGTGGTCTGGAAGGCCGGCGCATTCTTTGGCATCAACGGATGCGCTGCTTAAAGCGATTAAACCAGCTGCTAAAATTAGGACTTTTTTCATATTTTTATCTCCTTTGTTTGTAAAATCAAGACAGCCACACCGAATTCGTATATTATGTAAGCACGTCTTTATCAGTAGGCTGATATAATGTCAGCATGCTGATATAGTCAAGATTTAAAATAAAAGGTAGTTTCTGTGAGATTAAAAGACACTTTAGGCTTAAGTTATCTGGTTAAATTAGTTGAGCATAAAATGCGTAATGAAATCGACGCCGCTTTATTGCATTTGGGTCTGACTGCGGCCCAATATTCGACACTTTCCACTCTGGAAAGTGAAGAAAAACTGACAAATGCCGAGCTGGCCAGAAAGTGTTCCGTAACGCCGCAGACGATGAATAAAATCATGCAAAATCTGGAAAATGAGGGTTTTGTAAAAAAGACAAACAGCCAGGATCATGGTTTAAAGATAAACTTTGAAATGACGGCAAAAGCCCTTAAGGTTGTTTGTAAAGCACACGAAGCGGTCAACGAAATCGAAAAACAAACGATAAAAGGGATGAATAAAGCCCAGTATCAGGAGCTTGAGGCTGCACTCAAGAAATGCCTGGAAAACTTGTGATTATATTAAGTAGAGAGCAATACTAAAAAACTGAAATATACTTCCACCCATCACAAACAAGTGCCAGATGCCGTGGAAATGTTTAAATTTTTCATCGAGCACAAAAAAGAAAACACCTACAGTATAAAAGATGCCGCCGACCGCTAATAGCACCACACCCGGAAAAGCTAACGCCAACATTAAATCTTTAATGGCAAAAATGATCAGCCATCCCATAAAAAGATAAATTAATAAAGACGGAATACGGGTGATTTTGGCCAGAGTAAATTCGCAGGCAATGCCGATGGCTGCCAAACTCCAGATGATGCCAAAGATCCACCACCCGACATCTCCTTTTAATGCGACCAAAGTAAAGGGAGTGTAAGAGCCGGCAATAAATAAGTAGATTGAAATATGATCTAACTTTTGCAGGATGGCCTTGGGGCGCGCACCGGGGATACTATGGTATAAAGTTGAAACGCCATACAATAAGATAAGCATGGCGCCATAAATACTGGTGCCGACGATTTTTAACAGATCACCCTGAACTGCAGCTAAGGTAATTAAAACAGAAGCCCCGGCGACCGCAAATAACAAACCAACTAAATGAGAAATGCTGTTAAAGCGTTCGCCGTGATAGATAAAAACCTCGATGACTAATTAGTTATGGGGAGCTTGTGCATACATTCGGTCTTCGAATGCAGTTAACGCAGCTTTTGCCCCTTCGCCCATCGCAATTACAATCTGCTTAAACGGCGTTGTTGTTACATCGCCGGCCGCGTAGATGTTTTTTGCCGAAGTGCGCCCTTTGTTATCTACTATAATTTCGCCGAATTTGTTAGTCTCAACTACATCTTTGGCGAATTGGCTGTTTGGTAATAAGCCGATCTGCACAAACACACCTTCTAGAGTTTCGGTCTCGGTCGTGTTGGTGTTGCGGTCTAAATACTTTAAGCCGGTAACCTGGGTGCCATTGCCGATCACCTCGGTAGTTTTTGCTGAAGTAATGATCTTTGCATTCGGTAGAGATTTTAATTTATCCACCAGGACAGCATCAGCTTTTAAGGCATCGTTATATTCAAACAAGACCACTTCGCTGACAATACCGGCCAAATCAATTGCGGCCTCCACGCCAGAGTTTCCGCCACCAATCACGGCGATTTTTTTACCTTTATAAAAAGGACCGTCACAGTGCGGACAGAACGCCACCCCGCGGCCTAGATACTCTTTTTCGCCAGGAATATTTAACTCACGCCATTTGGCGCCAGTAGTAATAATGATCGAGCCGGCCTTGAGAAACTCACCGCTTTCTAAGTGGATGATACTTTCATCTTTATCGATCTTCGAAACGCGGCGGTGTTCTAAAAGTTTAATCGGATAACTCAATACGTGCTGATTTAACTGCGCCGCTAACTGCGGACCCTCGGTGTAAACAACCGAGATTAAATTTTCGATACCTTTGGTATCTTGCACCTGGCCGCCAAAGCGCTCGGCGATAATTGCCGTTTTTAAACCTTTGCGGGCGCTGTAAATGGCCGCTGAAGCGCCTGCCGGGCCGCCGCCGATCACGACGACATCAAAGTCACCAAGATTGGCATCAGCGCCGGATAGTTTGGCTTTGCTTGAATCAACGCCGAAAGTTTCTTCGACGATTTTAAGTAAATCAGCAAAAGTAGAACGGCCAGAGTGGATCATCTTGCCGTCAACGATAACACTAGGCACACCCTGCACACCCAGGCTTGCGATTTCCTCTTGTGCATAGGCACCGTCCACGGTTTCATGGTGGAAGTCATCGTGGATAACGGCCATTAAATTCAGCGCTTGAACGACCACCGGACAGTTTTCACAATCTAAAGACATAAAGGTTTTAATGCGAATTGGTCCGCGGATAGATTTAATACGTTGTATAATCATCGCATCAGGAAGTTTGCCTTTTCCGTCTACGTTTAAAATTGCTAAAACTAATGAGGTAAATTCGTGCCCGCCGGGAATGCCAGTAAAAAATATGCCGGTCGATTTCCCGTTTTTATGAATGGTAAAACGCGGAGGCAAATTAGCCGAAGCGGATGCGGGATCGAATTTGGCAGCGATTTTATCGCTGGTTTCAGCCACTCCGGTTAACATTTCAACCAGTTCTTTCTGGTTAGCATGTGTACTTGGCTGGTAAACGAGATCAATTTGATTTTCTAAATTGGCAAATACACTTTTAAGTTGTTCTTTTAAGTCAGCGTCTAACATGAGTGACCTCCTTTAGATCGAGAACGAGAGGGGCAAAGTTGGAGAGAGAAACGGAACCCACTGCATGCAGTGGGTTCCGTAATCGGAATAAGTAAAAACTAGATTTTACCAACTAGGTCTAAACCCGGTTTTAAAGTTTTTGCGCCCGGAGTCCATTTAGCAGGACAAACTTCGTTCGGGTGAGCAGCTACGAATTGAGCGGCTTGAACTTTACGAAGTAATTCGTCAGCGTTACGGCCGATACCGTTATCGTTGATTTCAGCTAATTTGATGTGGCCTTCTGGGTTTACTAAGAAAGTACCACGGTAAGCCAAACCTTCTGATTCGATGTAAACACCAAATGCGCGCGATAAGTGACCAGTTGGATCAGCTAACATTGGGTATTTGATTTTTTTGATTGTTTCAGAAGTGTCGTGCCATGCTTTGTGGGTGAAGTGAGTGTCGGTAGAAACGGCGTAAACTTCAACGCCTAGCTTTTGAAATTCAGCGTATTTATCAGCCATGTCACCTAATTCTGTTGGGCAAACGAAAGTAAAGTCTGCTGGATAGAAAAAGAAAACTGACCATTTGCCGTTAAGGTCGTTTTGGGTAACAGTTTTGAAACCGTTGTTGTGATAAGCCTGAACTTTGAAGTCCGTTACTTTTGTATTAATTAATGTTGCTGCCACTGTGGGCCTCCCTTGTGTGTTGTTATGGTTGTTTTTAAAACCGTCTAAATAATATTAAGTTAATACTGCCAGTACAAATCTGTAAAATCTATGACAATTGCTTTAAAATAGATATAATCTATAACACAAAAGATCGCCCTTATGGCGGGCAGGACTTTTGGGGCAATTTTGTCGAACTGCTGCACAGTTCTTGCGACATTGTTCTTAAAATAAGAAACTAGCCATCTAAAATTTTAATCATCATTGATTCTCATTAAAATAAATAACAAGCATAACAATTGGCTTGAAAACAATACGGAGGTTTTCACTTATGATTTTACGTTTTCTCTATGTAGTATTTTGTCTGGCAGCGACGCTGTTTGCGCTGCCGAAGGCTTTGGCCCAGAATGCCGTTGGTCTAACCCTGGGGGGGCCGACATACATTCATTTTACGCATGGATTGGGCGGCACCGCCGCTGTCGAGGCCGGCGTGTCTTTTTCATATAACCATGCTACCCATATCTATGGTGATTATTTGCTGCAAACCCACGAGCCCATTCGCAGCACAAGTTTAACGAATGTCGGCTTTTTCTATGGTCTTGGCGCCATGATTGTCATCATGAATGATGATCACCGTCGCTATCATCGCGATGATGGGTATTACGGCGATGAAGATGGTGAGCTGGGTTTTGGCGTGCGCCTACCGCTTGGCTTAAACTGGCGCCCACCCCAAACCAAGGATTTCAGCTTTCATTTACAGTTAGTTCCGATTATCGCCGTTGTCCCGGAAACCGAGCTTGAGTTTAATGCGGGCCTTGGCTTTAAATTTCACTTTTAAAAAATCGACTGTAGTTCTGTAACTGAGTTATAATCATAAAAGTATGAAAACAGTATTTACGCTATTTTTGGTCACTAAGATTTTTTGCATACAACTTTCGGCTGCAGACGTGCAAAAAGCGATCGATAACGAAGTTAAAACTAATAAGGCTTGTGCTGATCTCGGAGATTTTTACTGGGAAATTGGCAGCGCTCAGGGAAAACTATTTAGTGGAGTTGTCGGTAAAAAATATGCTGCTGATACAAATATGAAAATCGCTTCAGCTTCGAAATGGATTTTTGGCGCCTACGCCATAGAGGCCCTTAAAGGAAAAATCACTGACGAACAAAAAGACTTCTTACAGATGCGCTCCGGATATACCAACATGAAAAACGGTATGTGCTGGGCGCAAAACGCCAACACGGTTAAGGCTTGTTTTCTGGCTGAGCCGCGTATCGGTCGCATGTTTCGTAAAGGTAACGCTGCTTACAGCGCCGAACACAAAGGCAAGTTTTATTATAACGGCGGCCACGCCCAGGCCTTGGCTATGAAAGATGAATTAGGCCTGGCTGAGCTTAATAACGAACAACTCGGAAAAATCATCAGTGAAAAACTGAAGTTATCCGGTATCACCTACGAGTTTCCGCAGTTGGCCGGGGGTGCACAAACCAAGGCTTCGACTTACGCGTTGTTCTTGCAGAACATGATTAATGATAAATATGTCATGAGCAAATCGCTACAAACCGAGGCTGGCGTGTGCGCCAATAAAGTTTGTCATGCAAAAGAATTTTCTGACTCGCCGGTGCCGGGTTCGATGCACTGGTGGTACGGAAATCACTATTGGATCGAAAAAAATCCGGCAGGCAAAGTTGAAGCCTATTCAAGCCCTGGGTTATTTGGCTTTTACCCATGGATTTCGGCGGATAAAAAATACTACGGCCTGATTGCCCGCCAGGGGCCGGCACGTGAGCGCGGGATAAAATCTGTTTTATGCGGAACTGCGATTCGCTCAGTGCTTTTGGCGCATGTGCTTAAGTAAACGGGCAAAAAAAAACCCTCGGATTTCTCCAAGGGTTTTTTACCATTTAATAAAAAATGGCTCAGAAGGCAGGACTCGAACCTGCGACCAAGCGGTTAACAGCCGCTTGCTCTACCGACTGAGCTACTTCTGAACAGCTGGGAACAAACTAACGAATCTAGCGGCCTTCGTCAAGAAGCTCTCGACTCAATTTTTTCGATTTAAAAGGTAGTCCTGCGGCTCTGAATACCTGTAGGGCTTTATCCCACTCTAATTTAACAATGGTTGCCTGTGAATCCATACCGATCGCGAGGTCGCGCCAGTTTGCGTTGTTCATTTCTGCCTCTGATAGAGGCTCTAAGTCCACTTTACAGAACTTTTTGCGAAGTGCATGGTCGGTCCACTTTTTATATTTAGCTTTATACTGGGCTTCTTGCCATTTCAAGGTGCCTTTACTCTCAGAACACCACTGAAACGAGGCCACAGTTTTGGTGATCTCATTCATGTCGGGCTGCGGATAACTTTTTTTATTTAAAAAGCCTTTAAAGACGAAAATGCTTACAAGACCGACAATTAATATGCTGATTTTAAAAATGAGTTTTTTGTCCACCTCTTTAGTCTAGGGATAAATCGCCTAATTAGGAAGCTAAACTTTCTCTGCTTTGGTCGCATTGTTTGCGCCATCAATATCATGCAAGATTATGTTTAGTTGTGGGTGGATTGCATGTTTAAAGCGCAAATTTTGGTTGGCTTGTTATTGTTTACGGGAATGATGAGTGCGAGTCTGGCTCATGCTGCAGCGGGTTTTGGCGGTGAAGTTTATTTATCACCCCAATTTGGCGGAACCGACTTTAATACCAATGACGGTTCCGTAGATCATAAAAAATCTTGGAATTTTTTCTATAACATCGGTTTAAGTATCGGTCTGAAGGCTCGCCTTAAAACAGATTTCTTTGCGATAGGATTAAGTACCGATCTTGGCTGGAAAGAAGAAGCGATCGAGCACCGTTCAGATTCGGGTGTTTCTGAGTATGATTATCAAATGTTACGCGGCTACGCCGGGGCTTATTTTACTTACGGAAAAGTTGTGTATTTTTATGCAGGCTACGACCCTGTCGTTTACGCCAAGATGACCTATACCGACAATGAGCATGTGAATCCATTTCGTCGTAATGATGTTTTAAAGGGTTACGCCTACTCTGCGGGTTTGGGCGTTGAATTTCCAGGGTCACCGGGATTTTTGCGTATTCTTGGTCGCACAACCATATACGATGAAATTGAGGTTGATGGGGTTGAGTTAAAGCTACCCGAAGATACCTACTCGAAATTGAATACAGGCGAATTAGTATTGCAATTCGGATCACAGTTTTAAATCTGATTTTGATGATTTAATAAGCAAAAATGGTGCGGACGGGAGGATTCGAACCTCCGACCACTTGATTCGTAGTCAAGTACTCTATCCAGCTGAGCTACGACCGCACTGTCGTAATATAAGCAAAATTAATTGTGAAATACGGTTCTACCGATTTATTAGTCCAAAATCAAGTGTAAGTATGGGTCATTCCTTGATTCTGTAAAAACGCTATGGCATTTTCATATTCTGTATTATATCAGCATAAAATTCGCGCGCGGAGTGGTGGGTGAGTGGCTGAAACCAAGTCTTTGCTAAAGACTCGTACTTGCAAAACAGGTACCGTGGGTTCAAATCCCACCCACTCCGCCATTTCTATCCTGCAGTTCAACTTTTCTTAACTTGGCACACAGTATTTTTTAATAAGCATTAAAAACTGCTCGATGTCGATAGGCTTGGTCAACTGCCCGGTTAATTTCATAGTAGTAGCGACTTCGTGCTCGACCCGGGCGGCTGTTAAAAGCACGATCGGAATTTTACTGTTCAGCTTGCCATCTTTTTGAAATTCATCACAGAAAGTTTTTCCATCCATCACCGGCATCATGTAGTCGAGCAAAATTAACTTTGGCACAGCGCCGGCTTTTAAAAGTTCGAGAGCCGTTTTGCCATTTTCGGCCTGGGCAACAGAATACCCTTCATCTTCAAGAAATTCGGCAAGGCACTGGCGTAAATCGGGTTCGTCATCGACCAGCAAAATTTGCTTATTCATGTTTGCCTCCGCCAAGCGGCAGTTCGACAGTAAACTGTGAACCTTGATGTTCAGAGCTTTCGACCCAGATTAAGCCATTGTGAGCCCTTACGATTTCATTCACGATCCACAGGCCCAGACCCAATCCTTGATAATTTGTCTCACTGACGGCGCGCTCAAACCGTCCAAAGATTTTTTCTTGTTTGTCTTTCGGAATGCCGATGCCATAGTCGCGCACGATGAGCACTGCAGCGTTATTAACCTTGCGTAACGACACTTCGATCGGCTTGCCGTTTCCGTACTTGATGGCGTTAGTTAAGAGATTAGTTACGATTTGCTCTAGTCGGCCCTTATCCCAATGGCCTAAAATCTGCGGTTCAATTTCTTTAGTTAAAACTGAGTTGGATCTAATCAACTCTTCTTCATATTTTTTTAATACACTTAAGGTCAGTTCAGATAAATTTGTATCCGGGGAAAAATCCATATGAATTTTACCCGAACCCATGCGGGTAACATCAAGCAAACTATCGATAAGCGAAGCTAAACGTTCGCTCTGCGATTTGGCACGGGCCAGCTTCGGACGGATCAGATCGACGGCTGCAATTGCCAACTCATCAAGATTTCTATTAATCGTGTGTAAAGAAAGCTGTATGGTCGTCAGCGGGGTTTTTAATTCATGTGAGGCTACGGCAATAAATTCATCGCGCGATTTAAGTGCGTTTTTTAAATTGTTTTCCAGATTTTTACGCTCGGTAATATCCTGCATCGTTCCCGCAAGTAAAATGGCGTTACCCTGGGTATCACGCTCGGCAACTTCGCCACGAGCGGTAAACCAGCGGTATTCCCCATTTTTCATTTTACGTTGGAGATCGATTTCATAAGACGTGCCGGTAGCAATCGCGTGTTCTACAATCGGTCTGGCTTTTGCCCACGATTCCGGCGTGAACACATTTACATCATTAAATGAAATCGGATACTCGGGGTTTTCATCGTACTCTAGCATGGCGGCAACTTCTTTAGAGGTGTAGGTGTTTTTACCATCGACAAGGTCCCACTTCCAGTTGCCAAGACGGGCAATTTTTTGCGCGTACATTAGATCCGTTTCACGCTGGGATAGAAGCGTACTCATATTGTGTTTTTCAGTGATGTCTTCGGCGATACCTAAAATGTTGATACAGTGGCCGGCCTCGTCAAAGATGGGCTTAAGGCGGATCTGCCCGGCCTTGGTGCCCATCGGAAATACCGCCACATCCAAATAGTCGACAACGTTGCCGGTTGCGATCACTTCAAGATATTTAGCTTTGGTAGTTTCAACAGTTTTTGGTGGCAACACCTCTTCAATGAGCTTACCCAGAACCAGTTCACGCGACATGCCAGTCGCCAGTTCAAACGCATCGTTCACCGAGCGAAAGCGAAATTTATCTCCGGGCTCGACATCCATTAACCACATGGTATCAATTGAGCTGTTGTAGATAAGGCCTAATTCATCCTGGGTTTTGCGCACTAAAAGTTCGGTTTCAAAATGTTGTAAAACGATAGCCACAAGCTCGGCCGCCTGTTCGATCATGCGAATATCTTTATCGACCGGCGCGTGCGGTGAGCGGTGATAAATAGCAAAAGTGCCGATCACCACACCGGCTTTATCTTTAATGGGCTGCGACCAACAGGCTGCCAGTTGCGCCTTAGCGGCCAACTCACGGTATGGCTGCCAGAGCGGATCAGTTTGAATATTTTCAACAATGACTCTTTGCCCGGTATAAGCCGCTGTACCGCATGATCCGGCATTGGCGCCGATGTCCAGAGTTTTAATCGCTTGATTATAAAAATCAGCGATGCTGGGTGCATACACCTGCTGAAAACGTTTTTTATTTTTATCGAGAAATAAAATACTACAGACCCAGTCTGCGTTTTGCTTTTCAAAAAAATCTAAAATCGAATTAAACACGACATCAAGGGGCGCTTTGTTACTGAGTAAGGTTAACGCCAGCTGAATAAAAAAATCTTGTTTTTGATCGAGGTTCTTCAGTTCGTGATTAAGCTTTTCTTGCTTTAGGCGCGCATCAATGTTGAGCGTTAGCTGACCATGCAAGAACCGGTACTGAATTAGGCTGTAGATAAAGCAAAAACCATAGATGCTAGTTAAAAACAAATCGTGATAGTGGCGATGTTCGAAGTAATGCAGAGTTGAGGCCGCTATTAACGGTAGGTGTACCAGTACAAGCCCGGGCAAAATCAGCGTGCGGTCTAACGAGGTAGTCAGTAAAAAATGTCCGGCCACCCCAGCCAGAATCGCAAACAACATCACTAGATGTAGGGTATCATCTGTCGAAAGAACAGATGTCACCAAAATAGCTGCTGTAATGCTGCCCAATAACCAGTAACTGGCTCTAAGGCAGTTCCAACACTTTTCATTTAACGGATTGGCAAAAACTTTTTTGGCCATCAGGGTCTGTAAAAAACCAACTGCAAACATCAGCAGCGCCAGAAAAAAAACAAAACGATTCTGCAGCAGAAGTGATAGACCAATGGTAAGTAAAGTCAGGAAATAGCAAGCCAGCGCGGATTTGGCGCTACGCTGTGCGATCTCTGCTCTGGTGAGACTGATTCTGCTCGTTTGGTTCACGCTAAAGGTATAGCGAAACTACAGAGGGCACGCCAAGTAAAAACTGGTATCAAGAAAATGTTAAAAATAGTTGATAAAATTAGTTTGCATGGCCGCCGGCCGCAGGTTTTTCGGCCTTGGGCGCTGACGTAGCGGAATCGCTGATTTGGTTTGCGACCTGGTCAGCCCAGTGTCTGGCTAAGTCACCGCCGTAGTGAAGCTTATCCGGGCGATTAGGCGTAATGGCTTTACCCTTGTAAGTGATTTTTCTACTGTCGATAAAGGTACAGCGGCTGCTGACGGTTTCTTTAAGATTATCAATAAAAGCCTTAATTTTAGACTGACCGCATCTTTTAACCAGAGGGCCATCCGCTGGTTGCTCGGTTGGGCCTACCCAAACACATTTAGAATTTGGACGGATCTGGGCCAGCAAGTCTTTGGTGGCTGTCATTTGTGTTTCTTTGTCTTTGATTGTACAGCCGCTAAAAACATCGTTTGTACCAAGCGCAATAACCACTCGAGGAGCACTACCCTGAAACAACTGGGTCGGCATCGGAAAATTTTTGTTTGGCGCTTTGCCATTGACCAAACCGTCACCCTCACAATAATAACCGATCGTTAATTTTCTGATAGTTGTGTTGTCTTTTTTATTCCAGTGTCCGGCGGCGGAGCCGACTACACCGTATCTGTAAACCGGAGCATTATCATTTAGTTTGGAAATTTTTTGTGTCAGACTTGCGCCGAAATCGCCAACCGTGTGTGAATCGCCGATGTAAACTGTGCGCTTTGGGTCAGTCGATACCTGGCAAGCCCAGACAGGGCTTACCTTTAATAAAACTACAGTAAGAACGCTAAGTCTTAGCTTCATTTTTATAAGTCTGTTAATTCAACTTGTAAATCGATAGCAGGATGATCTGATCCCTTATCAACATAATCATGCACCAGACGAGCGCGCTTAACCGTCATGCCGCGGGTAAATGCATCGTCTAACTGTTTTTTCTTTAACGGATTTTCCCACGGAGCTTGTTTTAAACCTGCTGAACCTAAAATTCTTTTTGTTAAAGCAACACGCGAAGCATTTTTAGTATTAAAATCACCGGCAAAAATAACCGGGCCATTGTGCGCTTTAATTTCAGGTAAAATCATGTTCAGTTGTCTTTCTAAAGCTTCATCGCCGTCCCAGTTAATTCCATGGATGCTGATCGCCAGTAATTTTTTTGCACTACCTGGAATCGCATAATAGGCAAGAACAGTTGCCTTCGGGCTTTTTACAAACGGTTCAACATCTTTGGTGCGGTAAAAGTGTGGGTTAAACGGACGGGCCGCAGAGCCGATCACGGTTCCGGCTGCGATATCATTTTTCATATCAAAAGATGCAGCTAAGTGCCACTCCCAGCCAGTCAGAGCTCTGAAGCTGTCAGTTACCGGTGAACCAGTTGTTGCTTCTGATAACATAATCAAGTCACGGTTTTTTGCCATCGCGGCAAAAGATTTGCGGTACTCAGATTTTCTACCTTTATAAATATTCCACACAAGCACGCTTAATTTTGTCGAGTTTAAAGTTGGCAGCGAGGCCTGACCCATGGCGTGCATTACATTATTATCATCAGGAATGCTTTCACATAAAAATGAGCATGAACCGTAGCCCGAAGAGTTTCTTGATCTCGATTCGGCCTGGGTAACAAAAGTAAAAGTTAAAAGCGAAAGTAATAAAAAGTTCTTCATTTGACCACCTAGTTGTTGTTCTAGGTGGCTTATCGTCTAGTATTGAAAACCACTTTAAAGGTCTGTAAATTGTAGTAAACCTTTACAGGACTGGACGAAATGACGGGGGATTAAAGTCCTGGGGGGCTTAAAGAGCGGTATAGTTTTTTCCTGAAATTAGGCCACGCACATTGCTATCTGTATTGCTGAATGTGACCGGCACTGTATCTTTTTTATCTGGGGTTAAAACCATAAAGTGTAAGTGTGCACCTGAGCTGCAGCCCGAATTTCCACTTAATGCGATGGCATCACCCTGATTAACAGTAGCGCCGACATTAACCAGAACCCCGTTGTGCGTAAGATGAAGGTAGCGGGCTAAGGTGCCGTCACTGTGGCGAATATTGATAAAATTTAGCTCGTCACAACCGCCGCCATCACGGTACTGCTCTTCGGCATCTTCGACCACGCCACCGCGGGCGGCGACAATTGATGTGCCGATATCCATACGCACATCATATGAATAGCGTTGTGCACCCAGGTGACTTGCCGGGCCGCAGTTACCTTGGCTGATTTCATAACTGGCGCCGACAGGCCATGGCAGGCGATAATCCGACGTGCTCCAGTCTGGGTAACCATCACAGATTCCGGTGTGACTTAATTCTGGTACACCCTGCCCACAACCGGCAGAAAAAAATAAAAATATTAAAGGCAAAATTTTTTTCATTAGTGTTCTTCCTTTAAAAGCTGTAGCCAATATACGGCGACCAGTAAATTCCTGAGCCGGCAATGATCACCGGAAAATTAATAAACAACTTATTTGAAACGCGGTAGCCGGTGCCGCCTAACAATCCAAGATTAGTGCCATAAATTGAAGAAAACGAGCCGCCCGCACCGCCTTCAAAAAACCAGGCGCCCGTGCTGCGCCAGGCATATCCGGCCAACATCTCGGTGGCGAGCAGGCTGATGCCGCGTGCGTTCATGTTGACGAAAACACCTTTATTCTGTGTGTAAAAATTTATTTTTGCTCGTGCCGAAATGCCGGTGGTGTTGGCTTCTTTAACGTCGTCATAACTGGTTGACTGCGCGCCGGCAAATCCTTCCAGCTCCCAGGCGGTGGCAGTGTTTAAATGGAAAATAAAAAACAGGAAACAAAAATATTTTTTCATTAAAACCCCAATCTTAAACTTAAAAGCGGAAGCAGGGTCACGATGGTGCGCTTTTCCATACCTGAATTGATGCGTTTTCCGGATAAGCCGATGCTTAACCCGAAATAAGTGTTTATGTGGGCGCCATAGATAAGTTGTGCGGCGGCACCTTTGCCTTCAAGACTGGTTTGATACTGCTCGAACTTTCTGACGTAAGCTCCGCCCTGCAATTCGAAAAACTGCTGCTGGCCAAAACGTAGGGCCGCACCGATAGTTTGGTCGGTTACGTTTTCACTGATCACTTCATGGCCGTAATAACCACCGAGCCAAAACTGACCAGTGCCGAACATAACAGTATTGTGCGAAGAAAAAACCGTATCGGCGCGATTTACAAATGCGACCGAAGGAAGAAAGCTACTTTTAATTTCAACAGAAGCATTGCTTAAAATGGGCAAAAATAAAATCAGACCGGACAAAAATTTGAAAACGAAAGACATACTTATCCCACTTTGCTTACCTCAAGTAAACAAAGTGGATTTGTCTTGTCAATGTTATCCCTTGGCGTGGTCGGCCAAGATAACTTCTTTAGCTTTTTCAGAAACGATCAGCGTTGGCAGCATAATAAATAATCCCGGAATATCCGGATACACTGAGGCGTCTACTACGCGCAGGTTTTTAACCCCATGAACGCGGAATCTGCTGTCAACAACTGCGGTAGCGTCATTGGCGCGACCCATTTTATTGGTACAAGAAGCGTGGTGGCCCCAGGCTTCTTTCATGATCCACGAGGATAGATCATCTGGTTTGGTGACATTATCACCTGGATAGACTTCGCGTTTAAAATATTTTGCCCCGATACTTTTGTTAATACGGCGGGCAACGTTTAAGCCCTGATAAACCGCATTTAAATCTTCGGTTAAGCCGTTTTTTTCATCCTGGAAGTAGGCAAAATTAATGTACGGTGTATCACGAGGATCTGTCGATTTTAATTTTACCGAACCAGCATGGTTCTTGGTGTGCCCTTTTAAAATTGCCCAGGTGAAATAACTTGGGTCGTTCGGATTTTTAGGTGTGGCATCGTCAGCATAACCCGGATAGTAGCCGGTAAACCTGCCCGGTACACCGAAGATACAAAGATCCGGAGACTTCTGTTTGTCGCTTGATTTACGGATTAACGAAAGTGCAACGCCGTTGGTTCCGTAAATGTGACCGGCTGGGTTTTTAACGTAATCTTGCCAGCAGGGATCTTTGGCAAAATCATTGTTTTTTGCAAATGTACAATTTTCGATAAGCGAAAGAGGTTTGTTTAACTCACTTACGACCGTGACCTCGTAGCGATCCTGCAGATTTAAACCTACCCCCGGAAGATTTCTAATGACCGGGATCCCGTGTTTATCTAACTCAGCGGCATTGCCGATGCCAGAAAGCATTAATAACTGCGGCGTATTGAATGCACCGCCGGCTAAAATCACTTCACGTTTTACCAGAGCGCGTTTCGGCGTGCCCATCCAGGTCGGCGCCTTTGATTTATTCATCACATCTGCACGGTAAGAGTGCGCACCTTCGATAAATTCGATGCCGATTGCTTTAGTTTTGTCGTTCGGGTCGAAGATGACTTTTGTACAAAGCGATTCAGTTTTTACAAATAGATTTTGTGGATATTTTTTGCGGGTTTCTAAGATATATTCGCGTACGCCGTGACGAATGCCGTTCATCGCATTAAAAGGCATATTAAATACACCAGGATATTTATTATTCACATAACCCTGATCATTTGGATTTAATTTTAGACTTGGCGCAATTGATACGGCTTTTTCAATTTCGTTCCAGTCGCCTTCTAAAAGGTTATCGAAAAAGTTTTTCGTTGCATCAACGGTATCTACTTTCAGTGCAGCTAAAACCATCTTTGTCAGAAAGCGGTCTTTCATCAATGACCATGGCGCTGCCTGCGTCAGCGATAACCAGCCGCCGTTACCCGCCTGCATGCCCTGAAATCGTTTATACATATCTTTGGCATTCCAGCTTTGGTCACCGGTTAGTTTGGCAATGTTAGCCCAGTCTTCGTTATCCGGATAAAGACTTATAAGAGCATTCATGCGTGTGCAGCCGCCTATGCCGGCCGCGCGCGGGTAATAAATACTTTTGTTCTCTTGCAAATATTTAGAATTCATTTCTTCAAAGCGTTTGTAGCCGCTGCTTTGCTGAAAACGGTCTACGAAATAAGACCAATTGAGTGATGGATCTTCGCTGGCTTTGGCGTGAAACACCGGCGTTGTTGAAAGTCGGTTTACGCTTTCGCCTCCAGCTTCAAGAAGTAAAACTCGATAACCTGCTTTTGCCAAACCGCAGGCAAGAGGTCCGCCACCAGCGCCTGAACCTACGATAATAAAATCGAATCTGTCGTTTTCATCGATCTGCCAATTGTTTTCGTTCGATGGAGTCCGGGTTAAAGATTCAAGGGTTGAACAACCCGTAAATGCAGCGGCCGAAACAGCAGCAACACCAGCGGACTGGACAAACTTTCTACGATTGATTTTATTAGTTTTCTTCATCTTTTTAGTTTAGGGGTCTGGCGCGGCATTCAAAAGTCCGGTTTAAGGCCCAGCCAGACCAGCGTCCAGCGTGTCAACCTGAGTTTGCGGCGAGTGTCGGTAAAAAAGCGGTAAAAAAACAGAGTGTTCTGGGGCAAAACTCAACAATCTCTGCGTCGATAAAGTTATATTTAGCAAGCCGATATCAAGTTGGTTATAGTCCTCTGCATGAGTGTTAAAAACCTGTGGCTGAATCTTTCGGTTCAGAAAAAGCTCTTTACCGTTGTCGGCATCATGGCCGTGCTTGTGGCTTTGGAGCTGCTAACGTTATTCTTTGCTATGGATACACTTTCGGCGGTACGCGGTTATGTCGGCGGCGAAGGTCTATGGTCAAAGGCGCAGAAGAAAGCGGTTTTTTCGCTTAATCAGTATTTAATTACGCATAACCCAAGTGATTTTGAAAATTTTAAAAAAGAACTCGATGTGCCGTTAGGCGATAAGGTGGGTCGCCTCGAACTCTTAAAAGAAGACTACGATGCTGATGTGATTCGCCAGGGGTTTTTGCGCGGCAAGATTAATGAAAAAGATATCGATTCAATGATTAAGCTGGTGCGGCGGTTTGAAAATGTGCCTCTGATGGCAAAAACTCTGCATACTTGGTCAGTAGGTGACGAGTTGATTGCCGAACTGATAGAACTTGGAGACAAAATTCAGGCTGAAGTCACCGCCGGCATAGATAGTCGCAGACAAAATTACTTTATGCTGGAGATAATCCGTCTTGATCAGGAACTGAGCCGCCTCGAGGATGAGTTCTCGAATTCGTTAAGCGAGGCTTCGCGCATGATCGAAAATGTACTGCTGGTGGTGCTTTTACTGATTGTCATCACGGTTGAATCCATGGGTTTGTTTCTGACATATAGACTTGGTCGCCACTTAACCAATACCCTGCGCGAATTAAATGCTACGGCCATCAATGTCGGCGAAGGTGATTACTCGCAAAAAATAAATGTTAATTCTAAAGACGAACTCGGGCAGTTGGCTGAGTCGTTAAACAAGATGGTAGAGCGCCTCGAGAGCCAAACATTAGAACGCCAACACGCCGAACAAGCCAGCCAAGCCAAAAATCTATTTTTGGCCAATATGTCGCACGAGATCCGCACGCCGTTAAATGCAATTTTAGGTTTTTCTGAAATTTTACAAGATCAGCATTTAGAAGAAAAAGACAAACAACGGTATGCGGCAATTATTCGCCGAACCGGTGAAAGTCTGAATACAATTATTAATGACATTTTAGATATTTCTAAAATTGAAGCCGATCGCATCGAAACCCAGGCCGCGGCATTTTCGCTTTCGCAAATGTTATCGGATTTATATGCCCTGCTTAAAATGCGCTGTGATGAAAAAGGCATACAACTCATTTTTGAGCGCATCGGGTATGTCTCTGAATATATCGTGACTGATCAAACGCGACTAAGACAAATTTTAACCAACATCGTAGGTAATTCGATCAAGTTCACCGAAAAAGGTCATGTCATGTTAACGTACGAAGTGCGCGGCACAATGTTGTTTTTTACGGTCAGCGATACCGGCGCCGGAATCTCGCCGGAACAGCGCGCGAATTTATTTAAGGTTTTTTCGCAAGGAGACAGTTCGGTCAGAAAAAAATATGGCGGCACCGGCTTAGGCCTGAGCATCGCTCAGAAACTATCGCAACTTCTGGGTGGTGATGCGGGCTTGCTTGATAGCGAAGAAGGCATGGGCAGTTTATTCTTTGTTCAGGTCAAATATAACCCGACTGAAAAACCGGCCAATGAACCGGTCGTGCAGATTCCTCCGTATAACACTCGAGCGATTGCCAATAAAAACATTTTGGTCGTGGAAGACTCGCTCGACAACCAAATGCTGCTTGAGTTTTATCTAACCAAGCACAAAGCCAATGTGACTTTTGCCAATAACGGCCAGGAAGGCATTGATGCGGCCGTTAAAGGAAACTTCGATTTGATTTTGATGGATATTCAGATGCCGGTGCTGGATGGCTATGCGGCTACCGAAGAGCTTCGTCGCCGCGGGGTTGCGATCCCGATCATTGCCTTGACCGGATACGCTATGAAAGAAGATCAGGACAAATGCTTAAAAGCAGGTTGTAACGAGTTTTTGGCTAAGCCAATTCACAAAGATAAGCTTCTCCATACGCTGGCAAAATATTTCTACCATGCAAAACCAGAGCAACACCCGCTTGATTTTGTTTAAATAATTGGCCTAAGATGAGCTAACAAAGGCTTAATCTATGAAAATGAAAATCGCCGCACTTGTTTGGCTTACTACCCAAGTGGCTTTCGCCAACCCGTCAGTCATCTGTAGTCATAATTCTAATGATAAATTAATTCAGTTTTCTGAAGCCGTTATCCCGCGCCAGGAAAAGACCATCGAAGTATTAACCTGGAATGTTTTAAAATTTAAACGTGAAAATTCTTTATCCGATTTGGCTGCTTTGACGGCCAAAACAGATATCGCCTTTCTTCAGGAGGCTGTGCACAGCGCGGCTTTGCAACAACGTATCGCCAGTCAAATTTCCATGGATTGGACATTCTTTAAAAGTTTTTGCCGTGATTATGGTGCAACCGGCGTACAGACGGGATCTCGTTTTCCGCAGCTAGAAGTAGAAGCCGTGATGGCGCCGGGTCTTGAGCCGGTCGTGAATACCCCGAAAGTCACAGGTTATTCCACAGTAGAAATCAGCGGTGTTAAGGTGTTATTGATTAACGTGCACGGTTTAAATGCGAACAAAGGTTTAGATTTCGAAAAACACATGGATCAGATTTCTGCAATGGCTAAAGAATTCGCCGGTCCGATTATCTGGGCCGGTGATTTTAATACCTGGAACCCAGTCCGCATGGCCTACGTAAATGCTAAAGCCAAAGCGCTTGGTATGGTATTGCTTAAGCCCGAAATCGATAATCGCAAACTTAAGCTAGATCACATCTACGTGCGCGGCTTTAAGGCTAAATCGATTACAATACTTGAATCGATTGTGTCGTCGGATCATTTACCGGTTAGAGCTGAGCTAGAATTTGCTCCATAGTGTTGGCCACAATCAGCATATCAATATGCTCTTGCGAGATTAATCCGGCCTTAACACTTACTTTTAAAAATTCTAAGTAATGATCGTAGTAGCCATTGTGATTCAAGATCGCAATTGGCTTGCTGTGCAGTTTGATCTGGCGCCAAGTAATAATCTCATTAAGCTCATCCATGGTGCCAAAGCCGCCGGGTAATGCGATAAATGCATCTGAAAGCTCCATCATTTTTAATTTTCTCTGGTGCATGTTTTCAACCTGATGAAGCTCGGTAATTCCTTCATGGGCCACTTCGAAATCAAAAATTAATTTCGGAATGACCCCGATAACTTTTCCACCCTGAGCTAGCGCTCCGTTAGCAACCTGACCCATGAGTCCAACATTTGCACCACCATAAATAACGGTGTGCCCGGTTTGGGCGATTAACTCGCCGGCTTGATAGGCCATTGGCATTAAGTCAGGGTGATTTCCTGTACGCGAACCGCAATAAATACAAATTGATTTCATAACAGCTATTTTGCAGTTAAAAAGCAATTAAGACATCTAAAAAATAGTGCCACGCCCAGGTTCCAATTTGGGTTGGACCGGATAAATTTATCAGAGGTGAAAGTTGCGGCTTTGGCTTTTGGCGAAAGTCGGCTATACCTGCTCACGTCTGCATTAAACAATAACCAAGGATTAACCATGAAAACTATTTTAGTATCTGTGATCTTAGCTTTATCAACCGTGGCATCGGCTTCAACATTAACATTACCGGAAAAAAGCACCGGCTTAACCTTATTATCTAAAGGTGAAGTGTCAGTTGAATCATACATGCCGAATTGTCCGAAGCCAGCTATGTGCGAACCAGCGGCAATATTGACGATCAAATTTACATTAAATGGCTGCATGGATAAATTAGGTCCGGTTACTTTTAGCCATGTAGGTTATACAGCTGATGGAAAAAAGAAAATTGTAGTTACAGCTTACAACATCAATAATGAAGCTTCGACATACACTAAATGTTTCCGTGCTCCGGTTGGCGTAGCAAAACAAGTTATCGGTATGGGTTTCTTAAGTAACGACAGCGTTGCAGTAGAGTTTGCAACACACACTGTTAAGACAGAAACTTTTTAATTTTAAATTAGCGACTGCGGAGCCACGGATTCCTGTGCGGGAACATGAAGTTCCATCGAAACATGCGTATTTAATATTTTTCCGATGGGACAATTGTCTTTAGTGTGGCTCGCGACTTCGTCGATAGTTTTGGCCGTGGCACCAGGTACGGATGCAGAAATACGCAGATGAATCTGCGGAATTTTCCAGCCAACAATGGTTTTATCAAGATGTACTTCTGCGGTGACCTCCAGATTGTCGGGAATGTAGCCGCGTTTCTCTAATTCACCGGCTAAGGCCATGGCAAAACAACTGCCGTATGAAGCGCCGATAAGCTCTTCGGGGTTCGTGCCATGATCATCTTCAAAACGCTGACTAAAATTGTAAGAAATATTCTGTAGCTCACCGCTTTCGGTTGATAATAAGCCCTTACCGCGTTTTAAACCACCTTGCCATTTTGCACGTGCCGTTCTTTTCATACTGCCTCCTTATATAAGGTTCTCTCGTTGTTTGTTATTTTTCTTTTTAAGCGTTTCTATAACTTCCTGATCAGTAACCTGGGTAAAATCTTCGTAAAACTGACTGATTGCCAAGAGTGACGGTGATTGCTGAAAACAAATAATTTCATCAAACTCCGGCGGGTGCGACTGAGCGGTGCTATCCGGCGCAATCGGCACAGCCAGAATTATTCTATGGGCGCCTTTGGTTCGAATGTATTGTGCGGCGACTCGCGCAGTAACCCCGGTGGCAAGACCGTCATCAACCAAAATAACAGTTTTGTTCATTAACGAAGTGAGTGGTTCATTGTTGCGATACTTTTTTACCCGCCGTGCAACTTCTAAGCGTTCTTTTTCGACGGTTTGCTGGATTTGATGGGGCTGAATATCAGAGACAAGAATGGCGCCGGGATCGGCCCAGTAATAGCCCTCTTCGGTGATCGCGCCGATGCCGTATTCGGGTTGAAACGGATGGCCGATTTTTCTGACGACTAAAACATCCATGGGGATATCGAGAACGCTCGCAACCTCAATGGCCACGGGCACACCGCCACGCGGAAGTGCCAAAATCAGACTGTTCTTGCGGTCCAGTTCAATGACTTTCTGCAAATGGGTAGCTAAAAGGCGTCCTGCATGTTTACGGTCTCGAAATAATTTTTTCATAGTTGTGGCCCACGCCAGCAACAAGAACTTGCAATTAAAAAGCCGGGGCAATTAATCCCTGAGAAAATAAAAAAGCCGGATTACAACTCCGGCTTTAAAAAGTAGATTGCGGCTTAATCAATTAACGTGGGAACTTGGTTTCCAGAGTCTTAATTAACTGCGCCCATGCTTTTGCGTCATGGGTCAGTTCCTGGGTTTCAGTCTCCCATTCAGGAAACTCAGAAATATTGGCTTCGTAGCAGGCAGCTTCATTGCTTTCTGTATAGAAACTAAAGTTGGTAGACCAACAAGCCGGATCACGTTTGTTATTCATCGACTCTAAGAAGTTGTTGATGGTTGTTAATTTCTGGCCGTCTAAATTGGCTTTTAAGTAAGGTGCAATCACAGCCGGAAAGCCATCGATACGAACATCGCGTTTTAATATCTCTGAATCAATTTCTTCCTGGTAGAATTCAATTAGTCCGAATTTTTTAGAAATGATAGTGTACCCTTTGGCCGGGTAGTCCTTTTTCGGCGAACAGTAATTTTTAATAACGATCATGTCTGGGCTTGTGTAAACACAGCTTTTAATCGTGACAAAACCGTAAGCCATACCTGTTTCAGTATATCTGAAGGTGGTGGTATCGATTTCTTTCATTAAGTCTTTGACTGGTTTTGCTTCAAGCGTAACCGCATGGGCGTTGATAGATAAAAGGCTAAATACGATAAGGTGGATTAATGTTTTCATACTTTAAGCCTAGAACAGGTGTATTGATTGGCAAGTGATAACTAAATAAACAAATGCGTAACAGGCGAGATCAATCAAAAGGTCGAGGTAGAACGCCCCGCCGTTTTAGAAAAAACCTGTCGAGCGAACTCAGGCGAAAGGTCAACTCTGTTGGCTAATGTCGATACCGCCTGTTAATCTTGAACAAGTCGCCGTGGATTTAAGACTCAACACGCACATACTCGTTCTCGAAGTTTACAAACGGCACACTTGCCAAGGGCTGTACGAAGCATGAGGTGTAAAGTCGCGAACGATGTTTTCAAGCAAGCTATCATAAAGCCCAAAAGTGAAATGGATAGGTTTAATCGGTGTCGGGTCGAAAAGTTTAAAAATTATTTACGACAGTATACAACTGAGGTGATGCTTCTAGCACCTATTGGCGATCACATTAACGTAATCAAAGTAATCCAATTTCAAAAAAGAACCACACACTTTACCAACAACCATAAAGGGAGGACATAAGTTTTAGTAATTAAAATTTAGCAGCAGTTACAGATAAATCTTCTCGTGATTGCAAAAATAATTGTAACGAATTTAGCTATTGCCAGCAAGCAAGACGAGTTCATACAGAGCTTGTTGAGGCTATTGCAGTCAGAAAAAGTTTGCTGTGATGTTCGTGATATGGAAACAGTAAAATCAGTAGCGTTTTGACGGTCGTTATCAGTTCTGCGACGGCTGTGAATTTCTTCTGGTCAATGATTTTAAATTGCACTTAACAAACTAACAACATATTTTCTGTAGATTTTCAAATTTATTTCTAACTCGCTCAAAATAAGACACTTCGATTTTAAGTCAGAATTATAGTAACGCTTACTCATTACTTGTGCATATTCGTATTTAGCATCGCCAGTCACCCCACTACCCTGTGTAATTTCAAAGACTTAAGGTTAGCATCTTCAGTAACGCTATTTAACGGGCAATGAGCAAGCGGCTTGAAATCCAAATTCTCATTTTGAGCCGCTTTGGTAACAGCTATTTCCAGGTAAAGCGCCTTTTTTAAGTTTTGTCGTAAAAGGTATTAAGCAAGCACTGGCATCTGACGATAAAGAATTGTGCAAAGAAAGACAAATTGTATAAATTTCGCACGATTTTTCTTATTCTTTCTGCTTTTCAACTCGGCAGTCTCGGCTATTGCTTTACCATCTTCTACAACATATCAAGCTAAAATCTATAAGCCAAACGGTATGCCGTTAGAAAGCACCAATGTTAATTTTCGATTTACTGTTATTAGCCCTGCACGTGATTGTATTTTATATATCGAAGAGCACTATGCATTAAACATGAGTCGAAGCTCTGGTCTTATCAACCTGTCTCTGGGCACTGGTGTAATTACATTTGCAGCGACGAGTGGTACAAGACAGTTTGTCGATGTTTTTAATAATAAAAGCACATTAAATTGTCAGCCTGAATCAAGCTTGTCAGCAACTTACACTCCGCAACCTAATGACAGCCGAAAACTTGTTATGCAATTCCGTGATGAAAGTGGTTGGCAAACTTTGCCAGCGATGCCAATCAACTCTGTGCCTTATGCAATGTACGCTACGCAAGCCAATAACTCTTTACTATTTAACGGAAAATCTGAATCTGACTTTGCACCATCAACTGGTTTACAAACCTGTAGCAATAACGAAGTTTTGACTTTCAACAACGCAAGTTTTAGTTGCGTTTCATTAACTAATTCCAACATCAGCTTAGATGGCGATGTCACAGGATCAAGTTCTGCAACGGCAGTCGTAAAGATTCGCGGGGTTCCTATTTCTAACGCCGTTCCATCAGCTGGACAAGTTTTAAAGTTTGATGGAACAAGTTGGATTGCCTCATCCGATAATTCTAACTCAGGCACAGTAACTAATGTTACTGCAGGCACTGGTTTAACTGGCGGATCTATCACCTCTTCAGGAACTATTGCTCTGGCCAACACCGCAGTAACTGCAGGCTCTTATGGTTCCTCTAATCAGGTGGCAACTTTCACTGTTGATGCTCAAGGCCGATTAACTGCGGCAAGTGCTGTTACGATTTCTGGAACCGCACCTGGTGGCGCTGCTGGTGGTGATTTAACAGGAACTTATCCAAACCCCACTCTAACTAATACTGGTGTAACCGCAGGAACTTATCCTAAACTAACTGTAGATAGCAAAGGACGCGTTACTTCTGGCACGAACTTAGTTGCTGCTGATATTCCTAATCTTGATATTTCAAAATTAACTTCTGGATTATTGCCTACTACACTTGGAGGAACCGGGCTTGGCGCTCTGGGATCTTCAAACACTATACTTGGAGTTAATGCCGCGGGTTCTGGTTTAGAGTATAAATCTGTGACCGCTGGATCTAATATCGTGATTACACAAAATGCTGGCAATATTCAGATTAGTTCTTCTAACCCTGGTGGCACAGTAACTAATGTTACTGCAGGCACTGGTTTAACTGGCGGATCTATCACCTCTTCAGGAACTATTGCTCTGGCCAACACCGCAGTAACTGCAGGCTCTTATGGTTCCTCTAATCAGGTGGCAACTTTCACTGTTGATGCTCAAGGCCGATTAACTGCGGCAAGTGCTGTTACGATTTCTGGAACCGCACCTGGTGGCGCTGCTGGTGGTGATTTAACAGGAACTTATCCAAACCCCACTCTAACTAATACTGGTGTAACCGCAGGAACTTATCCTAAACTAACTGTAGATAGCAAAGGACGCGTTACTTCTGGCACGAACTTAGTTGCTGCTGATATCACTAGTGCTCTTACTTTTAACCCTCAAAATGCAGCTACAGTAGGAACAATTCCCTTAGCTGGTGATGTTACAGGAACGATCTCTTCTACTACAGTGGCTAGAATACGCGGTCGTAATGTTGCTTCAACGGCGCCTGCCTTTAATGAATTTCTAGCTTGGAACGGCACTGACTGGGCTCCTACATCTGGTAATGCAGCGGGCTTTATTGTCAACGGTGGTAATACTTTCGGCGCCAATGCAACCGTTGGAACAAATGATGCCAACAGCGTTGTAATAGAAACAAACAACACACCACGCCTAACCGTATCATCTAGTGGTGAGTTAATAGCGTCTTCGCAGTTCAGAATGCAACAGGCCTTCAATGCTGGCGCCGCAACGTCAATCGACTGGAATAATGGTAACACACAATACACAACTGCAAATTGTGGTGCATTTACCTTTGCTAACATGAAAGATGGTGGCGCCTACACGCTAATAGTGCTAGGTACTACTTCTGGAACTTGCAGTTTTTCACAGTCGACTCCAGATAGCTTAGCTGGCACTAATTTTAAATTTTCACCAGCTAACGGGCCAACCGTTAACGGAACTATGACAACATACACAATGCTACGTGCCGGAAACTTAATATTTGTGTCTTGGATCACCGGTTTTCAATAATATAAGACAGTGGCTTTTAACAAATCGATATTTTATTTTATCTTGCTCTTAGGCTTAGTTTTAAGGCTGTACCATTTAGCGTACCAAAGTTATTGGATTGATGAATTAGTTTCGGTTCACTTTTCAAGCCATTCACTTTGGCAGGCTCTGCTCTGGGATAATCACTTTATTTTATATCCACTGGTGCTAAAAGGCTGGATTAACCTGTGGGGGGATTCAGAGCTAGCGACACGTTCACTTTCAGTTTTGTTTTCGATGTTATCTGTCGTCTTGGCAGGTCACTTATTTAAAAAGCAGATGATAAAATATATAGCAATACTATTAATGGCTATAAATCCGCTTTCAATTTTAATGGCTCAAGAGACAAGGCCCTACGCCTTGTTAGAGTTTTTGATCTTACTTTTTTTAGTCTTCACCATTAAGAACGAAGAAGATCCAACTAGAAAATCTACAATCGCCTTGCTATTAGCCGGCATATTTGCGGTTATGACACACTATTTAGCCATCATTCCGATTTTTTATCTTGCTGCGATCTGGGCTACTAAAACTCAAAATTTAGCAAAAAAAATAGCCCTTCTTTTTCTAGGCTCAATTTTCGCAATGAGTGTATTACAAATTATTAACTGGTCTCCTCTAGAGTGGCAAAGATACAAATTTGCACAAGGCTCTGCAACTTATGATTATTTTTCGATATTTTTAAAGTTGAGCTCATGGGCGATATTTTTATATTTACCGTTCTTACTAATTAAAAAATTTAGAACATCAAATTTTTTAACGCTGATTATACATTCTTTTACACCTTTGCTTTTTGCAGGCTTGATCTTGACTGGTTACTTATTTGAACGAAATTTTGCTCTAGATCGTTATTTTATTATTGCAGTTCCATTTTTTGTCTACTCCGTTTCTACTATTATCGAGCAGTTATATTTATCAGAGCACCGGCGCTATACAATAATTTCGCTGTGTTTTTTGACAACAATCAGTCTTTGCGTATCAGTTAATCAGATTTATCAAAACGTCAAGGCTCCCTGGCGGGAACTGGCACAAACATTTAAAAATGCAAGCCCGTGTCCACAGATTTTTACAACCAGATCTTTAGCCATCAATACACCTTATTTTAAAAAAATAAATTGTGAAGTTAAAAAAATTGATTCTATACAGCAAGTCATCACACGTGTTCTTGAAACTAATCAGCCTGTTTTTATTGTTGATAATTACTGGGGCGCAACACCCTATTTAGTTACACTCAAAAGTGAACTCGAAGAAAAATTTCTGGCCAATGTAGATATTCAGATTTTTCAAAAAGAAAAATCCGACATACTTTATCTGGTAAAAATAAGTCCGGTTAAAACTCCCTTGGAATAAGCTCTAAGAACTTTTATGGCAAAGTAAAAATTTTTCATATACTGTGGCTCGTAAGTCTTTTTGAAGATAATGTGCGATTTTTCAATGATCAACAAAACCGTTAGAAAAAAGAGTAAAGAAATTATAAGTATTAGCCGAGCAGCTGTTTCTTTTACACGCAGATATTCACCGCGTCCAACGCCGTACTTTAAAATTTGAATTAAAAAATCATCTACTTTTTCTCTGCGGCGGTGAAAAACAACTAGATTTTTTAAGTAATGAGCTTCGATGCCGTTTTGAAAAAAATTGTCTAACATGAAAAGTTCTTCGCCAAATTTAATATGACTAGCAAATGGCGTGAAAATGTTTTTTGAAACAACCAGGTTACATAAAATAAATGAATTCTTTGTTTTTGAAATGCTGTTATTGCGACCCATGTATCGATGCCGAAATGGCCCGCACCAACGCGAAGCGAGAAATTTATTCTGTAGCCTTTGAAACGGATTCTTTTTTAAAAAACTATAATTTGGACCACCAATTAAATCGACTTTATGATGTGATAAATATTTTTCTAAAGTAGAAAAATAATTTTTTTTAAAATATGCATCGTCATCTATAAATACGTAATAATCATAGTCCTGATGCTGCTGCCATAAATAGTTGCGTGCTTCGGGGGGCGGACGCTTGATGTTGCTTGCATGAACAATAACCGCTTTAATAAACGGATACTGCAAAGATTTTTTTCTAAAAGATTCAATAACAATATCTGAATCTGAATCAACACCATTTCGTAGAATGCCGACAGTTATATTGAAAAGATTTGCCTGGCAGTATCTTTGATTCAAAAGCGACTGAAGATTAAGTCGAAGCAAAGCACTTCTTTGATGCGTGGTGATGATAACGAAATAATTTGGCACTGCTTAAGATTGAACTATTATTTTTTTTCAGGCAATTGTAATCTCAGCTGATGATAAGCCGTAAAAAGCAAACCTTGAATTTAGTTATACGTCAGTTAAAATTAAGTTATCTCTATTCAAAAGGGCTAAAGCTAATTTGTCAGGTTGTTGATAATTATATCCGTTTCAAAAATGACAATGTTAAAGCCATTTGGCTGCGAAATGCTCTGGCGCTGGGGTATGATGAGCCAGGCGTTAGTGATCTTGATTTAACTCTTTTATTAAAAGCTCCCTTGCAGCCCCATGAGTTAATAAAACTCAGAAAAGACTTAAATTTCGTAAAAAAAATATTTCCAATGACTGGAGACTACACAGCTCTAACTGATTGCGTCGAAGATCTCAATTTTATACAAAAGCATCAAAACTTTTTTGAACTATTTAGGGATCCCGCTTTAAAAGCCCTTTTGCCAAAATCTGCTTTGAACACACCTTCTGATTTTGATCGCTTGGTTTTTTTTCATAAAATGCTGATTTCAAATTATTTTGATGTCGAACAATATCCAGAACTTAGAACTAAGAAATGGATTCACCATTTTAAGTTATTACAGTTTAAAATCGACAAACCATTATTTGCAGCGAATTTAAGTGAGAGCCTGTGGCAACAATATACCAGCCTAGTTAACAGTGTGTTTAGACTGAATCTGGCCGTGGCTGAAATCAAGCCCTTGTTTGACAGGCTATGCAATATAAACACTAAACCCTTGCACCTGACTTTTGATGAAAAGTGTGAAAACTGGTTTTACGTCTTAAATATAAATCTGCTTTGTTTTATCCGAAAAGATTTATCGAGCTTATCAAGTGCCGAAATTCAAGTTTTATTCAGAGTTGTTCAATGGGAAGTAGTAGGTCTAAAGCATAATTTGGCATTGGTGGCTACAGACTATTCTAAACACTTTAGCAATTTGAAAATGGCACTAGACCAAGTCGCACCAGTTGAACAGAAGTCATTTCAGGCTTTGTTGATGGTGCTTGAACCAGATCCGCAAGCCGTGTAGTATTTAGTTATGTCTTTTCAGGATGAAATCGCAAAAACGAAAAGTAAACTTAATCATTTTTCACCTTCTCTGTGCCTTGCTAAGTGGAAGCAAGTTACAATTCATCTTCAAAATGGACAAACACATTCTTGCCATCATCCAGGTACACACACAGTTCCACTTTCTGAATTAAAAGACAATCCCAGCGCTCTTCATAATACAAACTTTAAGAAAGCACAGCGAAAACTGATGCTTGAGGGCAAAAGGCCTGCCGAGTGTCAATACTGTTGGAATATTGAAGATCTTGGCGAGCAATTTACCAGCGACCGTCTTATTAAGTCTAATGACTACTGGGCCAAAGATAGCTTTGATGAAGTCACGCAATTACCGTACGACACAAATATTTTTCCGAGCTATCTAGAGGTTTCTTTTAGTCATAAATGCAATTTTAAATGCTTATACTGTTTTCCACATATTTCTTCACTGTGGGAAGATGAAATAGAAAAGCATGGAGCTTATCAACTCAGTTATGCTTACAACGATTTGGCTTGGATTAAATCAATGAATAAAGGCATTTTGCCCGAAGACGAAAATCCCTATGTCAATGCCTTCTGGAAATGGTGGCCTAGTCTTTACCCCCATTTAAAAGTTCTGCGGATCACGGGTGGCGAACCCTTGCTATCGCAAAATACGGGTAAAATTATTGATCATATATCTCAAAACTCACATCCAGGCCTTGAGTTGGCTATTAATTCTAATTTAGGTAGCTCAAATACAATCGTTAAAAACTTCTGTGATAAACTTGCACTACTAACAAATAATGTTGCATCGTTATCATTATTTACCAGTTTAGACACTTGGGGTGCACAGGCTGAATATATTAGAACTGGCCTAAAACTAAGTCTTTTTCAAGAAAACCTAAATTATGTGCTTACTAAGCTTGAATCGGCGCATTTGACTTTTATGTGCACATTTAATGCTTTAAGCGTGCCTCAATTTCTGAGATTTCTTGAAGAAGTATTAAAATTGAAAAAACGTTTCCAGTTAAATGGCCGGCGAATCACCTTAGATATTTCTTATTTAAGATATCCTGATTTTTTGTCGATACTTATTTTAGATGAACAGCTTAAAAAGCCAATGCAGGACTGCTTAGCTTTCATGTTGGCTAATGAGCAATCAGCTGTAAGTGCCGGTTTTGACCAATACGAAATCGAAAAAATGAAAAGACTTATTGAATTCAGCAAAAGCACTCCCGCTGAATTTAACCAAAAAAAACAACAAATAGATTTTTTAAACTACACACGCCAGTCAGATCAAAGGCGTAAAACTAACTTTTTAAACACTTTTCCTGAGTTTACAGATTTCTATAGTAAAATTGAAAAAATTGAATTTGAATGAAACAAACTTTTAGTTATGTCGACATTTTACAAATTATCGCAACCACGAAAGCCAGTTTAAAAGTCAGGTATCGCCAATCTATCGCTGGTTTTATCTGGGTTATTTTAAATCCTGTTATCTTGCTAACAGCTCAAAGTGTGGCTTTCAAATACATTTTAAAATTAGAAATAGAAAATTATTTTCTTTTTTTGGCCTCAGGTTTGTTGCCCTGGATTTTTTTTAGCTCGACTTGCGAAATGACAAGCTCTTCACTTATCCAAGGAGCAAAGCTATTAAAAGCTTATCCCATTAACCCTATCGTACTTAGTGGATCGCAATTTCTAGAAAACTTTTTTAATTTTAGTATCGCATTTTTTTTGATTTTAGTCACCGCTTTGATTAAAGCCGACAGAAGCCCTTTTGATTTTTTTCTGGCGATTCCTGCAGTTCTTAGCTTAGCTTACGGCGTTTTCATATTGTCTGTTCTGTGCTCAATCATTCAAGTATTTTTCAGAGATTTTAAATTTGTTTTAAGTTTTGTACTACAGGTTCTATTTTTTTTAACACCTGTTTTTTATCCACGAGATTTTATTCCACATCAATTTGTGAAAATACTTGATCTAAATCCAATTCTACATTGGGTTGAAGGCATTAGAAAATCTATCAATGGTGATGTTATCAATGATCATCTACCCATTACTCTTTTAGTGAATGCAGTCTTAACAGCTGCTCTTCTCATTTATTGGAAGCGGAACAAACATGAAATCTACCGCTACCTCTAAAAATAATGTGACGATTTCTCTAAAAAACATTCATCTTACATTTTCTGGAGAACTTTACCAGGCCTGGAGTCTCAAGAGTAAATTTGTAAATTTTTTCTCAAAACCGATAGAAACTCTTTTAAAACCAAATCATAAAATATACGCACTCAAAAAAATTTCTTTTGAAGCCTATGAAGGTGATCGTATCGGCTTAATTGGCCACAATGGTGCAGGCAAAACTAGCCTTTGTCGTCTTATCGCACAACTTTATCAACCTCAACAGGGGCAAGTTACTGTCAACGGGGAGGTTCGGGGAATTTTTGATACTAGCGTTGGTATATTTCCAGATTTAACTGGACGTGAAAATGCAGACTTACTTTTAAAATATATCTATCCCGAAAAAGAAACATTGCATGATGAAATGCTCGAGGACATCATAAACTTTTCTGGCTTAAAAAATTTTATTGATATGCCATTCAGAAACTATAGTAACGGCATGCAAGCACGCCTTTGTCTTTCATTAATTTCAGCTAGTCCTTCATCAATATTAATTCTTGACGAAGTCTTTGATGGTGCCGATCAAGAATTTCAGCAGAAAATTTCTCAACGTATTCAAGGATTAGTTCATCAATCAAAAACAGTTATTTTTGTAAGCCATTCGCCAGAACAGATTCTGAAAGTGTGTAATCGTGTTTTTGTGATGAATGCTGGTGAAATTGTTTTTGATGGTTCCCCTAGAGAAGCGTTATCTTTTTATACTAACCTTGTTGCTCAAAAAACAAATGATTTTAGCTGAACAAATCGAACAAAGACTTAAACTTAATCTAACTGTCGAGATCAAAGCGCACGGGCAATCCATGTGGCCGTTCATTAAAAGTGGTCAGCTTTTGCAACTAAAGGCTATAAATCCAGATTATTTAGAAGTAGGTCACTTCATAGTTTTCAAAAAAGATGAAGCCGTTATTTGCCACTTGGTTATTGGCAAACAAAATGATCCCAGTACCGACCGTATGCTATTTATTACCTCTGGTTCTTCGACAAAACATGACGACCTGCCCGTTTTTTCTAATGAAGTTATCGCGCAAGTGATCAATATTAAGTTTTCAAAATTTAAATTGCTGCTCTGGGTACTTCGTAAAAGATTTAATATTTGATTCACTCAAAAACAAAATTTGTACAATAGCTCGAACACGATAAAACGCCGTTACGATTAATGATTTAATGCCAGAAATCTGAAATCGGTAACGCCACATTTGAACATTACCGATCCCCAAAAACACTCTGTAACAAAAAGCAAACCGTGGGAATCGAGGACCCTGAATTAAAATCTGATTTATTTCTATGAAGCTCTTCGACGGGGTAATAACTGCTATCGACTCAGTTTTTGTTGGGTTTATTGGCTTAGTTTGCGGGCTGGCCCCAGCTGGCCAATGTTGTTGTAAATTGCCTTTTACAATCGACAACGGTAAAGCCAAGCAAAAAAATTGGCCGTTTCGCCATAATGTATATTCATCTGTATAAATTTTTCCACCTTCAGAAAGCATCTTTAAAGAAAAAGTAGATTTTCCACAACCAGGTGGTCCTTCTATTAAAGTTGTTCTGCCATGCTGATCACTGACAAGTGCGGCATGCAAGCGCACATAGCCTTTAAGCTCGATAAGTTCACCGAGCATAGATAGAAGCAATTTTTGAAACTCTGGTAAAGACTCTTGATTGTTTGGTTGGCATTTAACGCGTACTGTAAAAGTAGTCTCTCTGTGAATTTTAACGTTAAAATCTCCTGTTTCTAAAACAATATTTAGATCAGCGGGTTGATCTGTCGTAACCGTTAGGTAGTGTGTCCATGTCATTTTAAGAGCAGAAAAAATATGAGCAAATGGGCCAGGATCACCAGAAAAACTAATTTTAACGTCTAGAATTGATAAACTTATAACCATTTTTCGATTATACTAATGGTCTTTGACACATTGACCTGTCCATTTTTTATTACGCTTTTCACTGTAAGCGTAAGCCCAGGTGATCTTACCCTTAACTTGCTTCATATCAAATTTACCTGGAATTATTTCAAAAAGCTGATCATCGATAAAATAACACCAACCGTAAGATTTAAGGTGATTTTTTTTTAGTTTTATTTCCTGCGTCTTTAAGTTAGCTACCTCAGATAGACCCTCTTCGCCGCACAAAACCTGCGTCTTAAAGTCTATTTTTGATTCTTGCAGCGCTTGCGTAGTAACAGCGATAAGCTGGCTCCGATCATCAATGGTAATTTTTTTATTTAAGATTACTTGTCCTTTGGAACCAAGAACCTCTAATTGAACCGTTCTTTCATTAATTTTTGTGGTAGCAACACGTGCATGCTGACAGCCTAATATAAAAAATGTGCTTATTAGTATTTGCAAATAAAACATAATTTATCTTGTCACAACTCTAGAGGTGGTCAAATACTATATATATATTTGATCGAGCAAGCTCTTAGAATTTTTTCCTAATCCCTGTTCGTCAATTTATTTACCTCAGCTGCTCATTGTCTTTGAATTTCTTATTCTAAATATTGACAAACTCTGGCAACGGAAAAAGTGCTCGATAAAATTTAATATATTTTTATTAAAAAAAATAACAAAAATACAAAAAAGACCCAAGCGGAGTGAAATTTCAGTACCCCCTGTAGCCATTGCTCCTCTAGCTCCGCTTGTTATTGCAGTTTATTGATCTTATTTTAAATACATTTTTTCAAAATTAGAATTTGTTGCAGGCTGTGCGTTTGTACAGCTTGTCGAAGTTCTGTATCTCACGAAAATACGGCCATTGGCGCCTGCAGTGCCCGTGCCTGCGGCCCCACCAGAAGTGGCTGTAAATGATCCGCAAGAAGCGGTCGTTGAGATTGTATTGGTCTGAACAAAAATCGTACCTCCAGCACCACCGCCCGCATTACCTGAAGCTGGTGTTTGGCCGTTGGTTGTAATAGAGCCGTTTAAAACAATCGCTGCCGCATTGACGAAGGCGATACCACCACCACGCCCTCCTATAGAGCTGGCTGAACCACCACCACTACCCATGATTAATCTGTCTGGAGAGCCTGGTGTATTATTTCCCCCACCACTGTTTGAAGCACTTAACCCACCAACTGGCCCAAGGCCGTTAGCGCTATTTCCGCCCTCAAAACCACGAGATACAAACGAACTAAAGCCGCCACCCAATGAAATGTGTCCGTTTAAGCCGCCACCGCCGTTGTTAACAGTCAGCGTGCCGCTAATTTTAACAGCCATCACGCCGCCAGTGCCTGTAGTATAATTGAAACTGGGAACCGTTAAAAATCCTCCGGAATTAATGGTTACGTTCGTGTATTTCATGACACGAATGACTTGGATTTTATTAGTTGTAAAGTAACTGTTTTGAAGAGCCGATGAAAAAGTAAGTGTGTTTGTAGCAACGCTAGATATTGTTTTAAATTCATACCTTCCAGCATCAGCGCCTAGCATCTGTATGATCAGCACTTCTTGACCGGCGGCAAAGCCAGCTCCAGAATTTACTGTCACATTTGTGACACCCGCCGAAGAATTAGCACTTAAGCTTGAAGCGACAGAATTAATTTCTAAAGGATTACTTGGGCCGTTAGTTGTGCCCGAGACTGTCAAAGCTCCATCAGCACCGTCGCCGTATAACCCTAAAAAGCCAGTGGCTGCCTTCATCATAGCATTTGTATTGGTATTGATAGCGTGGGCTGTGTTAAGTCCAAAAATTAAAGCACATAAGAAAAGGCTCAGAAAAACTTGAGCATTTTTTGAAAGTTTCACTATATATCTATTATAGAAAATTTATAAATTTAATAAAGATATTTCTGGTCAAATTATTTTTGTCTCATAATAAAACAGTGGCTCAACCCTATAACCAAATCCAGTCATCTGGTATCTCATTTGGATTTTTACTTTCATCTAGTCCAGTTTTTTCGTAACCAGCACAATACACAGGGTGTTTTTCACTCTTTTTTGAAGTATCGGCCTTTGAGGTCTTATTTTTTGCTGAAGAGTTTTTAAAAAAGTTGCCAAAACCAAATTTTGACTTAGTTTTCTTCAAATCATTTTTTTTAGATGTCATTCTGAGGTCTCCGCAGTGCCTACAGTATATAGCTTAATAAAATTTTTGTCTGGTATTTGATGCATTATTGTATCCAACCGAGAAATATCTTTAGTGTACTTTTTAGCTAAACGTAAATAACAAGACGCTCGTTCTGTTTGGCCGCGTAAATAGTGACTTTGCGCCATAGAAATATGAGCCTGGACTATAGGCCAGTCCATGCCGGTAAGAGCGTAAACTTCGTCATAGTCGCTGGCCGTTAAACAGCGTGGATCAACAGATTTTTCGTTCGGGTAATCCATATCTATAAATAATCTAACAAAATAAGCTAGCACTGGATATTTAACAAAAAGTGGCTCATTTAGCTTTTGTAAAATTTGTTTTAAAGAATTGATCTGATTTTTTTGCTCAGCAATATACGAATTTAGGTATGGTTGAATATCTTCTTGCAAATCTTTGAGCTCAAAAAGTGAGGGTAAAAAAAACTGCGGCTGCGCACCTTTTTTTAACTGAACGTACCTTGAAACTGAGGGCTTAGTTTTTCGGTATCGATGGGTCATTACGAGATTGGATTGTTTATCTTTGTTGATACTACCTGCATGCAGCGCTTCGCCCAAAAAAAACAGTTGATCTTCTTCAGCTATTTTTTCTGGCGCATTTCCAAGTTGCCACATGTAGTTTTCGCTCAGCAGATGAACAAGGGGCGGCCCTGCTATTTTAGCTATCCAAGAGCTTCGATATTGATTCGGCATTAAAGTAAAAAATAACTCCCACAATTTCCCTAGATAATGTGTAAAAGGTAAAATCCGAATAACCTGATGCGCCATCAACTGGCTTAATGGAAACCAGGCAACTAAAACACCTTCTGAGGGTAAGCTATCTCGATGAAAAACTAAGTGCTCTTTTTGGTCACTCGGAGCATGTAGCACTACGTGAGGAAGTAATAAATAAACTTCATCTGTCTTATGATAATCAAAAACAAAATCTAAAGTTTTGCTAGATAGGGCTGATTCAAAACACGATCTTGAAGAAGTGAATGCTGTTTTAAATAAGCCTTTCAAAAATAACTGGCTTACCACAGTATGATTTCTGTTGCTTAGGTAATCTAAGCCCTGTTGAGTAGTTTCAGCCTTTGGCAAGCAGAGCTGCAGAGCCTGTATCAGTTTAGCTCGACTAGCTTGATCAATTCTGCCTTTGACCAATGTGTAACCAAATAATTTTAATTTGATCTTTTCTGATATCATTTAATAAAATTATGCTAACATTTAAACAACCAAAAGAAAACTATGAATCTTAAATTAACATATGCAGTGCTTGTGCTGCCAAAAACCAAAAAGGTTTACGGTCAAGCCCCTAAAGATCTGCTCAGTCCTGATTTGAAGTGGATTAACAGTCGGTTCTCAGAAGACCGGGCTTTGACTAAGCCTTGGAAAAAGTTTTTTTTGAAACCGAAAACGTCGGCTGTTCGATTATCTGCATTTGCCGTAGAAAAATTACTACAGGTTAGCGCAAATCAAAAAAAAAACATCACTGGTCTTATATCTGCCGCTTTTCCTAATGATACAGTAGTTCCAGGAGATTCAGCCTATCTTTGTGATCTTTATAAATTAAAGTGTCCGCATCTGAATATCGAATCAGCTTGCTCAACAGGACTTATGGCAATTCCAGCAGCTTTAGGACTTGGTGCGGTTCAAAAAAAATCTAAAATTATTGTTGTGCTTAACAACTGCTTTTCTAAAACTGTTGGTTCTTTTAATGCCCCCGAAAATTCGGCTTTTGCTGATGCTGCCGTCGCGTTGTTATTTGAAAATTCAGACAAAGGTGCAAGAATTACAAATTTCACTGCCACATCAGCTACAGAAACGAGGAACTTCTGGAAATACGATTTTGATGAAAATCTCAAAAAAATTAGTTTTTTGAAGCTTAAAGAATCTGACCTTGCACCTGAATATTTTTTAAAAAATTTTCACCACCTGTGTCAGCAAACGTTCGCAGACAGTCGTACTCAGGCCTCAGACTATCAGCATATTTTTTGCCATGCTAATACAAATCTATCACACTTAGCGACACGCTCTTATTTTAGCCACAACATACGAGCTTACAACAGTTTTGCCATTACAGGTAATGTGGGTGCAGTTTCACCGTGGCCTGGATTAATCTACGCACAGAAAAAGAAATACTTAAAAAATGGTGATCGATCACTACTTTATAGCCTTGGCTACGGCGGCAACTCAGTGATGCTGGCCTTAGAGAATTTTCCAATACTATCTGAAGTGTACACTCTGAATGAATAAGACCAATTACGCACTATGTTTTTTAAACTTTGATGAACTCTCTAGAAATGATTTTCTAATTAATGAAGCCATTTTTGGAAAAATTGATAGTTCACTTTTTAGTCGCCTGTATACTGTAAATCTGCTTTTCAGTGCACATCCCAAACAACCAGACGATTTTATATTTAATGGCCATTTGGCAGGCAACCAGATTTGGTTGCACGAATATCAATTAGAAAAATGGAAAGATCTGCTTGAACCTTCTTCAATTACAAATCATCAAGCTTACCCACTAAGCTCTGCACGATCTTTTTTTACAGGTGATAAAATTGTCAAAGTGAGTCTGCCACCAACAAACAGTTCGACTACAATCAATAAACCTCTCTATT
The DNA here is from genome assembly GCF_056175625.1 of Bdellovibrio sp. SBM16. Classification (NCBI taxonomy): domain Bacteria; kingdom Pseudomonadati; phylum Bdellovibrionota; class Bdellovibrionia; order Bdellovibrionales; family Pseudobdellovibrionaceae; genus Bdellovibrio; species Bdellovibrio sp. SBM16. The sequence continues at coordinate 176,694 of NZ_JBJKJG010000004.1, forward strand.
CTGTTCAAATTGAGCGTGCTAATTTGATCTCTTCAATTTTAGTTCAACGCCAGAACAGTACAAATTCGTATCTGAAAGCGCAAATCGAATGCTCTGGTGGCTGGTGGCAATCACATCATGAGGGCGAAGGTTTTTTAATTCGTCAGCTGGAAAAATCACACCTCAATAGACAAAAGCGGCTTGTGCCGTATTATTCTTTTTTTGCTCATGACGGCGCAGCAAAACACGCTGTTTCTTATTTCGAAAAAAATCTTATAGGCACGGCCACTTCACCTACTGAATGGCTTGTAACTCATGTATTTACTCCTTTAGCTAAAGCAGCTCTTGAGCTTTACTGGAGCGAGGGAATTACTGTTGAAATGCATCAGCAAAACATTCTTCTCGAGCTTGATCAAAATGATCTTTTTACTGGTTATTTTTATTTTCGTGATATCGATGGGTGTCGCATCGATTGTGATTTAAGAAAACATAAAAATCTAAGCATAAATTTTAACACAAAAAACAAATTTGAATGGATTATTCAGCCAGAAAAACTTAAAGAAATGAAACTTAAAATTAGGCCGGATTTGATGGATAATTTTTTATGGAATGGTCTAATTGAATTTACATTTCGTCGTTACTTTGAAGATTCGTTAATTTATTTAGCAAACTTGTACCTCAAAAAAATAAATTTACATCACGATGACCGAGTTTTATTTAGAGAGTTTGAAAAGATTATCAATGGTTTTTTAGAGCAGCAGGGTTGAAAACTAAAAAATCAATGTCTGATCCTGGACTTCTCGATAAAACAAAGCTTTCAGACTCATTTTTTTCCGAAATTAAATCTGTTCCTTTGGCAAGATAGTGAGCTACTAAGCTTTTGCGTTTTATATTTTTTTCGCGAACCGGACAAGTCCCATGTATCAGATTTGAATGTAAAACCAACAAATCTCCAGGTTGTAACTCGGGCACTTCATTTTGATCAACCGAAGTTAGTTCTTTAAAACATGTTTCTCGCTGTTCGCTATTCCACAAGTGGCTGCCGCTTGCCAACCAAAGGCCGCCGTTATTCTTATCGATCTTATCGAGTGAAAGCCACAGGCCTACACTTAGCCCTGCTGGTTGTGTCTGGATATATTCACGATCAACATGAGCTCCCATTTCACTACTAAATTGAAAAAGACTAGACCAATACAAGATAGGCTCGGCCGTTAATGCCATTCGTGCATAGTCTGAAAACGGTGCACTGGTTAAAATTTGCAGAAGTACCGCATGACTAAAATGAGCCTGCTGACGACGGTTGCCCGGTGCACCCCAAGCAGGCCATTCTGCACACAATGAAGCAATGAGCTGATCAGCATCAGCCGAAGATATCAGATTTTTAACAAGCAGCCAGCCATTAGCTTCGTACTTGTTTGCTTCTTTTTTTAACATCCTTATTCTTTCCGTGCATAATTAATGTTCTCAGCATGTTGTTAATATCTAACGGCCAAGGAACCGACTGTTCCCACTTATAGCTTAGCGAGACTAATTTTTTATAAAAAAGTTTTTGTTGATTAAGGCGTAGATTCAATTTTTCATTTTTGATTGTGCCTTGATCGTATAAGTTAATTTGATGATGCAAAGATAGTGGCACTCTTAAATCAGCTGTTAAGCTGGTAAATTCATTTTTTAAATCAATAGCCCCTTTAGATAACATATATTGAGCTGGAAAAGTGTCGGCAATAATAAGTTTGTTGTTAATTTCAAAAAAATAAAAGTTTTTACAGTTTAGGCTCTGAGTGACGGCTTGCCAATCAATATATTTAACTTTTGATCCAAACTTACGAGTGAAATCAACAGCCTGATGCATGCCATAACTCATTTTATCAAATCCATGTGTATCTGGGCCTACAGGACGTGCACAAAATAAAATCTCTCCATTGATTTTTAGTGATTTCATGCGCTGCTTGAGAAATTCAACCTGAGTTTCAAATTCTTCTTCAGATATTAGTAACGGATGAGAATTTAAAAATACTATCACATTGTTACGCTTATCGCGGTGGATGCTTTCGTAATGATAAAAAGATGCCTTTGATTTCCACTTATCAGGAATAAAAGACACAAATTCACAAGGGAGCAATATCTCTGAACCAAAAGTGCTTGGCGTGTGTTCATTGAGAAACCAAAGTAATGGGATTAGTCCGTCTCTTAGCAACCATGATTGCCTTTTTTGAATTTCGATTTTTTCAAAGCCCATGCTGGCAAAGAATGCTGAAAAAGGGGAAAAATAATCTTCAGCGAGTGGCCAAAATGTAGCCCAGTAATCTTTATTAATTTTTTGAAAGCCGCCACCGAGAACAACTTTTTTTGATCGTACGTGATCAATATTCCAATTTATTGTAAAATTTTGCTTTGACATTTATTGGCTCTTTTCTGCATATCTTCGATATAACTCATTGTAAAGCGAATCTGCCCCTGTATTAATGGGTTGGGCAAATCGTGCTTTCTGCTCTTCAATCCATTGCTTTAATTTAAAGTTAAACCCCGCAAATGGTGGAATCTGGCGAAAAAATTCATTTTCTAAATGGGCGGCGACGGCTTCTACTGATGATGTTGAAAAAAATTTTTTCGCCCTATGCTCTCTTAAATTTTTACTCTTTAGTAAAATGTCTGCGGCTTTTAAAACGTCACCAAGTTCAATGGCCACATCATCAGAAATTAACTTAACTTCAATTAGTTCGACATCCTGTGAGTTAAAGGCAAAGTCAGAATAGCCGCCCCAATCAGTTAATATGGCTGGCAAACCTGCAGCTAATGCTTCCGCCGGAGACATGCCGTAATCTTCGTCATGGTAAGTACTTAACGAAATAAAAAGATCAGCGGCAAATAAATAATCTGATAAGCAATTTCTAGGCTGTGATCCTAAAAAATTAATTTTTGCACGCACCGGATCACTCAATTCTTGCAGCAAAGAGTCTATTTTTTGAAACAAATATCCTTGGTGAGTGACATGACCAAGATTCGGTGAACCCAAGTCGTCAAAGTCACCTACAATAAGCAATCTGACATTCTTGTCCTTTTTTTCAATTAGCGAAAAAGCACTTATCGCAGCATCAATATTTTTCTGTAGGCTAATTCGTCCGGTATAAATAAATACTTTTTCCTGATCTTTAATTTTAAGTTTTTTCCGCATCGATTTGCGTCGATTCATAGAAAACTTAAATCCATCCTTATCTATCGGAAACGGAATGACTCTCGGAGTATTCACTGAAGATCTTAGAAAAAAATCTATGTATGATGATTGCTTTGTTGATGCGGTTAAAATACTTAATTTCAAACCCTGCATTTCATTTCCAAGCAGTTGCCATAAATCAGGGTAAATCGAAAAATCACCGTAGGCGTGCACAATAAATTTTTTAGACTTCATCCGAGGATCTAGTTGCAGCAAGGGGATTAGTATCTGGCTTGGGTGGGGCAGGTGATCGGGTAGATAAATTACATCTGGATCAAATTGAACAACTTCATCTAACATTTTTTTCAAAGTGTCGCAACCCCAGTGTATACTGCTATAAACATCTGCGGGAGAAACAGAGAAAAATTGTTTTTTCGTTTTTTTAGCATCGATCTTACGAACAGCGGTATGCAAATTCGACGAAATTGCATTGCATGACAACCAATTAAAACTATCAGAATTGACGATGACCGCTATTTTTTGCATTCAATATAGTAAAACGAAATCTATGATTATGCGCAATCTAACACCCCATGACACTAAGCATCTAGGGTGAAAATTTCAGCGCTTGATAAACTTTGAATTCGCAAAGGCATTAACTTTGGATTTAAATTTAATCGCGCCCAATCCGCTCTAATACGGCTGCGAAGCTCTTGACCTGAAACCGCGGCATAAATACTTGCTTTAAAAAACTCTCCCAGAAGTGGTTGTTTTTCTTTTTCAACTTTAACAAATTTTACATACGATAATGAAAGCAAAGCCTGCTCGCATTCATCAAAAGTAAATTTTTCTCCGCCAATATTTACAATTTGAGTCGCTCGCCCAATAATGCGTAATCGATTTAGGTCGGACTTGCGAAAAATATCACAAGTTATAAAACTTTTTGATTGTTCTTGTGGGTTGTTTGATGTGATGTCATCTAAATAACCCAACATCATTGTGTCTGTCTTAATTTCTAGAAAACTTTGATTGATTGAAATATTTTTTGAAAGATTTAGGTCAACCGAAAAATCTTCATTATTTTCTCCGTTTGATAAGTAAAAAAGGCCCGTCTCGGTGCAACCGTAAACATGCTTAAATCTAACATGAGGATAAAGAGCCAAAAATTGATTTACAGCGTTTAAGTGAGCCACTTCAGAACCCAAATTTATTTGTTTTAATGCTTTCAACTGTAAAGTTTTTGTTTCTTCATTCAAGAGTGAAAGCTGTAACATTGTCGGACTTAAAGGAAGAAGTTCAGCAGCGCTTTGCTCTATATGTTTTAATAGGTTCTGACTTTTTAAATCTGGGTAAAGACAAAGTGTCGCCCCTGACATTAACGCACGAAATAATGTAAAAATCCCGCCAATCGTAGACAAGGGCGTAACAGCAGCTATTCGTTTAAACTTTGCCGGCCCAGTTAACCGTTTAGCAATTTGCTGAAGATCCTGAACGACTAATTTAGGAGCACCCTCTGTACCACTGGTTGGCAAAACAATATAAGACTTATTCTTATTTCTTATTTTATTAAAAGTTTTAAGCTTATCTAGATTAGATTGATTCACTAATTTTCTTGGTATTATTACTTTATGTTCGGCCATAGCCCGCAGCAGGCTAGTAATATTTTTGGTTGACCAAGACAGATCCAAAATAGCTGTGTCATCTATCGCTTGTGATGTATCATCATTAAGCTGCTCGAGCGTCTGAACGATACTATTATATGTGGTTACCTCGTCATTTTCGACAAGTGCCACCGAATTTGAGAAGGTATACAAACACTCTTTGATGTTAATGTGAACCACCCAATCTAATTATTTGTCCTGTCAAAAGTCGTGACGCAGGATCTAACAGAAAAGTTACGACGTGAATTACATCAGAATTTTCTGTTGTAATTTTGATTGTTTGTTTACTGATGGATTGATCGAATAACTCAAGTGGTACTTTTAAACCCAGTCCTGAAGCCATAGCCCCGGGAGCTACAGCATTCACTCTCACCTTAAAAGGGGCAAGCTCGGTCGCCAGCAGGCTAGTAAAATTTTCGATCATCATTTTTGAAAAAGTATAGGCTATATGGCCTGCTGTTTTTTGTTGGGTTAACACAGAACTTATTAGTATGATGTTCATTGCGTCTTCGCATTTGAAGCGCACAGCTTCCTGAGCACAAAGAACAGCACTGAGAAAGTTGATCTTTATATTCTTTTCGATTTCAGCAAGTGGAGTCAGCAGAAAATGATTGTAAAAGCCTGTGGCCGCATTATAAATCAGATTATCAATATTATTTTTTTTACCTATTTCACTAAACCAATGGCGTATGGCGTTTTCATCAACAAGATCAAGTCGACTATGAAAATAGTTAGCATTTTTGATATCCGAATCCGACCGTGAGCAACCATAAACAATATGACCATGACTTAAGAGGTGCTCTGCCAAATCTTTGCCAAGCCCCCTACTGGTACCGACAACAACTGTTACTTTTTTCATGATTCAGCCTCGCTGACAACCTGCCGGCAAAAATCTGTAATAGTTTTAAGATTAGAAAAAGGGCTACTTTTTTGTGACAAGGCTTTTTCGCTCAAAAGCCTAATTGTGAAATTTAGATCTTCTGATAATCGCTGTTCGAGCTCGACAACAAAAGATACAAGCTCGATCGAGCTGTGCACAGAATCCTGGCCGTATAATGGCTGTTGAACGGCTCTTTGATACCCAATTTGTGGATCAACTTTTAAAATTTCTACCGCGGCCGGAAGCACGTAACGCTTAAAGATTTCTTCAGAAGTCATTACTGATCTTTGATGCATGAATATATATTGTAACAATCCTACTTATGTTTCAATATATTAGGTAGATGAGCCGTAAAAAATATCAGATTACTTTTTTGCTAGTTTTATCACTCCTAGTCATATTGTTTTTCTTAAACAAAAAAGACAATTTTTCAGTTTTATCCTCTGATGATAAAGCATCGCAGATTGTAACTGGCGTGCTTCAAGATAAAAATCAAACGTTCATAGTCTCAACGTCAGGAACTGAATACAGCACCAATGAAGACTTAAATCTTTTTATAAAAACACACGGTGGTTCATTAAAAAAAATAAAACTGATAGAGAAGAATGTTCGTTTGGTCCTAAGCAATGGACAATGTCTAGACCCCCAAGGTCTGACAATCTATCTGGCCTGGGCGGAAAAAACTGACCATGACAATGAAGTCATTACGGCCATTGGTAGCTATAATTTAAAAAGTAAAAAATTTAACATCATCAAAAAAATACAAATCAAAGACTCTGCTATTTATCCATCTTCACTTGCATGTCATGCTGATAAAATAAGCATTGCGACATATATTACTAGTAACACCGGCTCAATAGCCTACCTCTGGAAGCTTAATCTTAACAACCAAGAAATTAGTCAGATTTACGAAACGGCCATTGCAGAGTTGGGTAGCTTTTCGATTGTTTCCCAAGCGATGCAAGATAGAGAAAATAAAACCTGGGTAGTGGGCTATCATCAGATTGATAACACAAAAAAAATGAGCGGATTTGTTTTAAAAGAAGAAAATTCTAACAACAAAACGTCGTTGGAAAAATTTAAAAATTTTGACGATCAACAGCTGATACACTCAATTTTTCAAGATAATCAGGGTCAAATTTTCATTTTAGGGACAAAAAAATTGCCTGATTCAGCTTTAGAACTAACAGTTCAAAAAATATCTAATAACGAAAAGAAAACTATTTATCAGAAGGTTTTTCTCGGTTTGGGCTTACTCTCTGCATCGATGATTGAACATGACAAACACATGCATTTGACATTTTCAGTCTACGAGAATGGTGGATATACTTGGTATTCAAAGAGACTAGAAAGTGAACATCCAGAGCAAGTTATTGATTATGGTAAATCTAAAAGCTGTCACGGAGGCTTCACTGCAATTGAAGATAACTCTGTTGTCAATTACGGTTCATGCATAATTGATTCTGGTAATTGGAGAATCATTTCTTACACGTTAGATTACTAGAACTACTCGGCCCGATCGACAACACCAGCGATTTGAGTTTTATCTTCTTTCGGAAGATTGGCAATAACGCCCTTAGGGATAACTTTGCCCACCTTTAAGTATTTGTTTTTGATGTGTGAGTTATACAGACGAAGCTTTTGTTTGTCGTTTCCAAAGTAAGCTAATAGTTCTTTGTATGGCATCGGTTTTACGACTTTAACGGCCCGGATGTAATTCTTGATATTTATAGACAGACTCTGGAAAAAATAAATTGGCCTGCGATTCAACATAAAATGCTGCTAAGTAAGTGGCATAGAAGTTTCTTGGAGCAAAATAAAAGATCCTCACAACAGTAGGCCTAATGCGCGGAGTCAAAAAAAGATAAGTATAGTTAAGAATTTTCGATAAGATTTGTTTAACAAAACACATCTTTGACAAGGCCACCTAAGCATGTCCACCTCGAATGTAGCTGAATATTTCCTATTAAAGGAACTAAAATTTATTGAATCAAAACCCCTGAAAAATTGTTTTTTATGGGGAGTGGTTAAAATACGCAACGAACTCGCATTATGCCCCAAATGTGGTTTTAAATCTGTAGCAAAAAAGAAGAACCACGTATTAATTTAGAAGAGCTATAGCTCTGGACTGTGAGATGTACACAAGTTTAGCTCTCTTACGAAAACATCATCGCCACTCTGTTGTGTTTTAGATAAAGTCTATTATGAACATTTAGCCACAAAACTAAAAGAAAAGGTGATCCATGGTTTTTATACATAGATGAGCAATTTTCTAACGAAGAAAGGGTTTTACTGAATTTGCAACTGTGTTTAGTGCTTTAAAAAAGCGAAGGATTTTTTAAATGTGTTTAGGTAAAGATAAAAATTCAATTATCGAACAAGTAAAACATATTCTAGGACGTGAAAATAATAAATTTTTAATGATCGATATGTGCGAATGATTATCGAAGTTTAGTAAAAACTTTTTTCCAAACGCCATGATTATCACCTATAAGATTCACATGCTAAGCCTAATTACTAAAAGACAGAAACGATATCTACGGCCACAGACAAAATCTGAAAAAACGAAGATTACTTTAAAAAAACCGCGAGGATCTAAATTATTTTTTAAGATCTGATGTTGATAGTTGTCTGAAAGAACTCCAGAACTTGATGAACTTTATTGAATTAGAGAACGGCTTCGTGAAGTGTACCGCGGTAGCGGTTACAGGTGTGATAAAATAAGTAGAGAAGCTAAGAACGGATCCAGAAAACCCTACAGAGAAGGGCTCTCGAGCATAAAAACTTTGTAAACGATCGATTGAAAATAGCTAACTACTTTTTTTAGTGCCTTGCGCTGTGTGATAAACGGATCTCCACACTAGACCGTATAAGGCAACGAGTCAAAAAAGTAAGCATAGTTAA